>JBGTMF010000504.1:0-13211 GCA_041743795.1 Thermodesulfobacteriota bacterium
CCACGGGAGCGCCGCGCCGACGGCGACGGACTTGCTAGCGCGTTCCATTCGGTCCGCAGGTCTATCAGGTGTTGCGCTGCGAACCGAACCGGGGGCGGCGACGCTTGCCTGTTCACGATCAGATCGTTACACCTGCGCAGCCGGCTGCTGGGTGAACGATCGAGGGGATTAGCGGCGCTTGTCGGACCGGCAGTCCGAGTCATGGAGCGATACAGCCGATTCATCGTTCGCCACCGTGTGGCCGTCGTCATTATTGCGCTGGCGTTGACGGTATTCTTCGTCTTCCAGCTATTCACCCTGCGGCTGGAGATCCGCCGCAGGGCCAACATCCCCGACGAGCACCCATTTGCCATCGTGCAGAACCGGATGTCGGACCTCTTCGGTGGCGAGGCCGTCGTCATCATCGGCGTGATCGCCGAAGACGGCGATATCTACACGCCGGAGATGCTCGCCAAGATCTATCGCGTCACCGAAGGTGTGCTCGCGCTCCCGAAGGTGATCGACACCAGCGTCTTCTCGATCGCCGCCGCCAATGCCCGCGCCGTCGTTTCGGACGGCGATGGCGTCATGGACATCCATCCCTTGATGGAAGAGGCGATGGTATCGCCAACCGACATCGAACGCATCCGGCGCGAAGTGCGTGAAGACCGGATGTTTCGCGGCAATCTCGTTTCAGAAGACGAATCGGCGGCGGTGATCGTCGCCGATTTCGATGAAGGGATTCGCGACGAAGAACTGGCGGCTCGCATCGAACAGATCATCGCCGCCGAGCGCGGCGACGGCGTGCGCATCGCAGTCGCCGGTTCGCCCATCCTGCGCGCGGCGCTCGCTCGCTACACGGCGATGATCGCATACCTGTTTCCCATCGCCGTGGTAGTCATCGGGTTGATCCATTGGGAGGCTTTTCGCACCTTGCAGGCGATGTTGCTGCCCTTGGTTACGGCGCTGATGAGTGTCGCCTGGGCACTTGGCATGATGGCGTGGTTGCGCTTGCCGATGGATACCTGGAGCGCGATGACCCCGGTGCTCATCCTCGCGGTCGCGGCGGGCCACGCGGTGCAGATTCTCAAGCGGTACTACGAGGAGTTGGCGGTCGTCGGCGACAATGACGAGGCCATCGTGCGGGCGCTGACGGCGGTCGGGCCGGTGACTTTGACCGCCGGTGCGGTTGCCTCGGCTGGCTTCGCCTCTCTCGGTACCTTCGGCGTGCTCAGCGTCCGCGTCTTTGGACTGTTGTTGGCCTGCGGCATTCTCAGCGCCCTGGTGATCGAGATGACGTTCATCCCGGCCTGTCGTTCACTGCTGCCGCGGCCGCGGCAGCGTGAGACCGCCCGCGAAAAGGAAGGCGGACGCCTCGACCGCGTCTTGGAACGACTGGCGGATGTGGTAATCCGCCACCCGCAATGGATGGTCGGCCTCGCCCTCTTGGTGATCGCCATCTCGTTGACGGGAGCGCGCTCGCTGCGCGTCGACAACAGTATTCGATACTGGTTCGCTCCGTCGACCACCGTGCGCGTCGACGACGCGCTTCTCAACGAGAAACTGGCGGGTACGGCGACACTGCGCATCCTCGTCGAGGGAGAAAAGGCCGATGTCCTTCAGCGACCCGCGGTGCTGCGGGCGATCGACGGGCTCGCCGAATACCTCGAGGCGGATACGGAGATCGGGGGGGTCACATCCCTGGCCGGCCACGTCAAGCGAATGCACCAGGCGACGCACGGGGGGGACCCTGCGTATTACAAGATTCCGGAGGACGAAAGGACGATCGGTGAGTATCTCTTCCTCTACAGCATGTCGGCTGGGCCAAATGGATTGGCGGCCTTCGTGGACGCGAAGTTTCAGCACACGATGATCCGGGCGCTGAGCAAGAACGACTCCGCCTCCTACTCGCTCGATTTGATCGCGCGACTGCGCCGACTGACGGATCAGAGTTTTCGCGGATTGCCGGTCGAGGTGGGGATCGCCGGCGGCACGCTGGGCATCCAGACTGCGCTCAACGATATCGTGGTGAGCGAGAAAGTTTCGAACCTCCTGCAGGTAAGCGCCATCATCTTTCTGCTCTGTTCGTGGCTCTTGCGATCCTTCGTCGGCGGGCTGTTCGTATTGATGCCCTTGGCTGTGGCGGTAGCGTTCAATTTCGGCATGATGGGGTGGACGCAGACATGGCTCGACATGGCGACGGCAACGATTACCGCCATGGGGGTGAGCATCGGCGCGGACTTCGCGATCTACTTGATCTTTCGAATCCGCGAGGAGAAGGCACGCTGCGGCGATCTCACCGAGGCGGTGCGTGCCAGCTTGCGCACCTCGGGCAAGGCGATTTTTTTCGTGTCGTCGGCCGTTGCCCTGGGCTACCTCGTGCTGCCGCTGTCCGGGTTCAGCATTTGGATCCGATTGGGGATGCTGACATCGCTCATCGTCTCGATGAGCGCGATCGCAACCCTGGTGCTGATTCCGTCCCTGGCGCTGCTGTTGCGACCGCGCTTTCTCATGTGAGGCGCGGTCGCAACTCGCCGCGCTCTATTTGCAGTCGCCGAGCCGCTTGCCGGACCAGTCGGTCTTGGTTTCGATCTTATGGCCGCCGACCAGAGTGACGTACTCGGTCACTCCCTTGAATCCGGGAGGGGCACTGCGCAACTCGCCCTGGCCGCTGATGGACGCGCCACCTTCTTTTAGTTTGCAGGCGACTTTAAAGGAAAGCACCCCGTCCTTGAGGACTCGCTCCTCGCTTTTGCAGGGAGTCTTGACGATGACCGCGAGAGGATCACCATCGTCGAGGCATTTCGTCTCGGAGGTGTCCTTCGGGACGCCGATAAACGGTCTGTCCGAGTGGCCCTTGATCTCCCAAAGCCCCGGCTGCAGGTCGAGTCGAGCCTCTTCCGCGCTGACGGCGGTAAAGGGGCTGCCGAAAATCAGGGCACCCCATACAATGAACATTATCGGCCGTGCGATTCGTCGGGTTTTCATGGCCGTGGGTTATATAGCAAGCGTGGGCCGACTGCGAGCCCTTCCCTCGCTTGAGTTTTGCAATCGCTGACAATGAGTCGTTAATTAGAGCTGGCCAAGAGGGGGTGTATGCTGTACGCGTAGATTTCCTCTTGGAGAGCCCACGGTGGTCGAGCCCATGGACGAAATGAAGTTGAAGGAAACCGCGCGCAAGCGTTTTGGCCGATTCGGCGACGATATAAACCGTGTAAGCCGAGAAATTCACTCCCGTCCTGAACTCGCTTACGAGGAGGAGCGCTCGTCTGGTTTGCTTTGCGGGCTACTCGAGAAAGCCGGCTTCGAAGTCGAGCGGGGAGTGGCAGGCCTGCCGACCGCGTTTCTTGCTCGGGCTGGCTCGGGGCGCCTGCAGGTGGCGATTTGCGCCGAGTACGATGCGCTGCCGGGGATCGGCCACGCGTGTGGGCACAATCTGATCGCCGCGTCGTCGGCGGGCGCCGGGATTGCCCTTGCCGAGATGGCCGACGACCTCGACATGACAGTGCGTATCATCGGCACGCCGGCCGAAGAGTTGGGCGATGGTGGCGGCAAGATTCTCCTGCTGGAGCGGGGCGTCTTTGACGGAACGCACGTGGCGATGATGGCGCACCCCGGCCCGGTCGACGTCACGTTGCCGCCGATGCTCGCTTGCGCGACCTTCGACGTCCATTACCAGGGCGTGCAGGCACATGCGTCGGCGTTTCCCGAACTCGGCGTCAACGCGGCGGACGCGTTGACGATTGCGCAGACGGCCATCGGCCTGTTGCGGCAGCAGATGCGTGCAAACGATCGCGTGCACGGAATCGTCACCAAGGGGGGTGAGGCGCCGAACATCATTCCCGGCCAAACCGCGGCGCGTTACATCGTGCGCGCGTCGACGTTTGCCGAGCTCGACGACATCAAGCGCAAGGTGTGGCGCTGTTTCGAAGCCGGAGCGCTTGCGTCAGGCGCCGAGTTGGAGATTCGCGGGGGCGACAAACCATATGCGCACATGGCGCACGACCTGCAGTTGGCCGGGCTTTATCAGGCCAATTGCGAGGCTCTAGGCCGGACCTTTCGCGACTACGGTCGGGCGCTCGAACGCAGCGCGGCGTCGACGGACATGGGCAACGTCTCTCTCCATGTGCCGTCAATTCACCCGATCATTGCGGTCGATGCAGCGGGCTCGGTGCCGCATCAACCGGAGTTCGCGCGCCACTGCGTCGGCCCTTCCGCCGAACGGGCGGTCGCCGACGCGTCCCTGGCGTTGGCCTGGTGCAGCATTGACCTGGCGACGCGAGCCGAGTTGCGCCAGCGCTACCAGGTCTGACGCAACTCGGGAGGGATGCGAGCGGTTTAGTTTCAGCGCCCTCGACAGGTCAACTTTTCGAGGTTGGCCGCGCGGAACTTTAGTTTGCAGAACGGCACCGGAGAGGATGACGCGATGGGCGAGCCGACGATCAATCCCTCGGCGCACTGGCCGGCGATGGCAGCCGCGCTCGCCTGCCCAGGAGCGGGCTGGGTAGCGAGCACCAGATTCGCCTGAATGCGGTTTAGTGGCACGCTCGGCACACGTTCGACGACCGCCTTCTTGATCGAAACCTTGGTCTGCAATGCCGCCTTGCCGCCGCTTCGCAGGTCCTTGATCTGGATCACCTTGACACCGCGGGCAGAGCCGGCCAGACACGCCGGGGGCACGGCGCCGGTTTTGTTGCCGTACTTCCAGCGCGGCTTGACGCCGGCGAAAACTTTCCAGCCGTCGCGCGGGCCGCAGTTCTGCGGTGATCCGACGACTCCGCCGGGAATATCGACGTCATAGAGGACGCCGTCCGCGTCGGCGATCGAGAAATGAATGCCGTTTACATCTGGCGCAATGGGCAGGGCGGGCGCGGCAGGGTTGAACGCTCCCTTGAACAGAATCCCCTGCTCGCCGCGGGGCTTGGTCAGGCCTTTGATGTTCAGAGTCATCTTTGACGCATGCTGGTTCGGCGGCGACTGCGGCGACGTGGTCCAGTCGAGCGTCGTGCACACGTCGTCGTCATCGAGAATGCCGTCGCCGTCCGCGTCGCTCTCGGTACATTCGGGTATCTCGCTGTTGACGCAGCCGATGCCGGGATCGCATGAGTCGATCGTGCAGGCGTCGTCGTCTTCGCATACGGCGGCAGGGCCGGGCTGACACGTACCGCCGCTGCACGAGTCGGTAGTGGTGCAGGCGTCGCCGTCGTCGCAGGCGGAGTTGTTGTTGAACGATTGGCAGGAGCCACCGACGCAGGCGTTGTCGGTGCAGGGGTTGCCGTCGCTGCAATCGATCGGGCTGCCCGAGCAGTTGCCGGCGGCGCAGGTATCGTTCTCCGTGCACGAATCACCGTCGTTACACGGGGCGGTATTCGGCGTCGTCTGGCAGCCGAACAGCGGGTCACAGGTGTTGTCCGTGCAAGGATTGCCGTCGTTGCAGACGACGGGAGTGAGTCCGATGCACGCCGAGAGGGCGCAGATGTCGCCAGTCGTACAGGCGTTGCCATCGTTGCAGGGATTTGTATTGGGCAGGTTGGTGCAGCCGGTCGCGGGCACGCAGATATCGTCCGTGCACGGATTGTTGTCGTTGCATTCGGCGTTCGACCCACACAGCGCGCAGGGCAAGATGAGCGGGCTGGCGATGAGAGTCGGCGCGACATTGAAGGTGGCGGCAGCGGTGTTCGGCGGCGGTCCACTGGCGCGGTAGCGAATGACGATCGCCTGCGTCGTAGTCGGCTCACTGAAGAACGTCCCCTGCAGGGTAATGCTGTCGTTGCCGTTGACGCTGATCGCTCCGGCTGAGGCGCGCGTGTCGAGGATCGAAGTGCCAGTCTGAAAGACGGTGCAGCCGCTCAGCGTGATGTCGCCGCCGGATCCCATTGGACCCCCATGCGCATCGATATTTCCGGCGATCGCCAGTGTGCCGCCGGAATCGATGTCGATCAGAGACGCGCCGGCGCCGTAGGTTCCGCGGCCTTCGGCGCGGATGTTGCCGCCGACGCTGATGTTACCGTCGGCACTGATCAATATGTCGCCGCCACCGTCGCCGCCATGGGTGTTCACCGCGGCGGCGATAATCATCGTCGAATACGAGGTTAAATCAATGTCGCCGCCGATCCCCTCGCCGCCAGTGGCGGATACATCCAGCAGCGCGCCGATCTGAACCGACGCCCCGTCGATCGTCAGTGAGCCGCCGGAACAGTCGAGGCCGCGGCCGCGCATCTCGATCGGCGCGTTGACGAAAATTGCGCTGTCGGAGGTGAGGTCGAGATCGCTGGCGTCGCCGCATGACAGCGTGGTGCTGGCGCCGTGCCCGACCACTCCGCCGTTGATCGTCAGATTGCCGACGGCGAAGACGAGGGCAAAGCCGCCGTCGCCGTACTCGCCGCTGCCCTGCAGGTCGAGCGGACCGAGGGTCACGGCAGCCTCGCCGAAGATGTCGAGGGTGCCGCCGCCCGACTGGCCGCCGCTGAGGTCGATGGTACCGGTGAGGGCGATGTTCTGGTTCGCCGAGATGTCGAGCGTACCGCCGAAGCCCTGGACGCCACCGTCGGCGAAGATGGCGCCGCTGAGGTTGATTCCACCGTTGGCGGCGATCACCAACTCACCGCCGCCGGCCAAAACGGATGTCTCACTGAGATTGAGGCGCCCGGCGCCGTAGACATTGCCGCCCGCATAAAGCGCGATCTGTCCGGCGTCGGTGCCTGTGACGCGGATGGCGCCGGTGGTGCGGGTGCCGTCGATGCGTATGTCGCCAGTGGTATCGATCGTCACCGAACCGCCCCACCTCGAACCGCCATTGCCGTCAATCTGGCCGGTGCCGATGATCGAGAAGGATCCGGCGAGGATCGTTAGGCTGGAGACGTCGTTCGTCGGGTATTTACCGACCGTCAAGACCGAAGACAGAACTACCGCCCGCGTTCCGAAGTCGAGCGTGAGGTCCGCGTCGGCCGTCTTGTTGGCGGTGATCTGGCAGGGATCGCCGGTGCAGAAGTCGTTTGGATTGCTCAGGGCGGCGGCGATATTGGCAGTTGCCAGCATGCCTGCCAGCAGCAGTAGGGCCGCCGTACTCCGAAAGATAGACGCCGTCATCATCAGGGACTCCTCTTGCGAACCGGAGATCGTCATCTATTGGCGATCCGATCCCGACTCGGGCGGCCGTCGGGCCTCGTTTTGGGCCGCCCGAAGATACCTGCCATACCGAGGCAGGTTCAAGGGCAAATCGACAGCGGCTCGACTTTGACACAATTTGCCGAGAGTATGGTCAACCTCGTGGCCGCCGCTGATGCACGTTCCTCCCCGCTGCGCCGACACCCCTTGATCGAGTTGCTGCGCGTGCTGCCGCGCACGGCCGTCTCGCGGATGATGGGGCGATTCGCCAATCTCCGCTGGCCGCGCCGGCTGCAGCTTTGGGAGATCGAGCTGTTCGCCCGTGTCACTGGCGTCGACCTCGGCGAAGTCGAGCAGCCTCTTTCGTCGTTCTCGTCACTCCAGGAGTTCTTCACCCGCCCGCTGCCGGTCGGGGCGCGCCTGATCGACCCGTCGCCCGATTCGTTCGTCGCTCCCTGCGACGGCTATTGGGGCGAGGCCGGAGAGATCCGCCAAGGCCGCCTCTGCCAGGTGAAGGGGAGGACGTACTCGCTTGGCTCCTTGCTCGGCGACGGTCCGCAGGCCGCCGGATTCGATGGCGGCATCTTCGCGACCTTCTACCTGGCGCCGCACAACTACCACAGATTCCACACTCCGTGCGCCTTGCGCATCGAGGCGACCGAACACATCGCCGGCAGTCTCTGGCCGGTCAATCGCGTCGGACTCGAGGGGATCGAGAATCTGTTTGCCCGCAACGAGCGGATCGCAGCCTACGCGACCGTCGCCGGCGGTGTCGCGGCGGCGCGAATCTGTATGGTCGCGGTCGGTGCCGTCATGGTCGGGAAAATTCGCCTCGCCTTCGACGACTTGACTACCAACGTCGGTGGTCGACCTGGCGCCAAGAGTACGCGTTCGTATGAACCTGGGATTGAATGTGCCAAGGGTGCCGAATGGGGCCGCTTCGAGTTCGGCTCGACGATCGTTCTATTGGCCGCCCCGGGTACGGTCGAGCTCGACATAGCCGAGCCCGGCACTGAGCTGCGCCTCGGCGAGGCGATCGGCCGATTGCTACGCTGACCGAGATTCAGCCCGCCGCCGCCTTGCCGGCGCGCGGGCGGCCCATAAGGCGTGCGTTGGCGAGCTTCAGGAAGCGGCGTTGGCGTTCGATGGCGGCGCGGCTGTGCGGCGGGTTTGGCGTGATCGGCTCGAACAGCGAAATCTGGGCGAAATAGCCGAAGATGAGTTGAAACAGGCCGAAGGCGAGGTGTGGCAGGTCTTCCTCTTCCCAATCTAGATCTGCTCGTGAGAGGGCGTCGAAGCCCATGTCGAACAACGGCCGCAGCGCCTGAGCGACGACCCCGCGCAAGTCCTCGCTTTCGTCGAGGCCGGCACGCCAGATCAGGCGTGGCAGCAGCGGCTTATCGGAGAGGTGGTCGATCAATCTGTCGAGCACCGGCCCGGCGGGCTCGGTCTTGCTGCGGGCGATGACTTCGAGGACGGGTTCCATGCCGCGCTGGATCACCGCCTCGTACAGCGAACGCTTGTTCTTGAAATGATGGTAGAGGCTGGCTTGATTCTTCAGTCCGGCATCGGCCGCGATCTGCCGAACCGACACCCCGGCGAACCCGTGCTCGGCGAAGCGCTTCTCGGCGACATCTAGAATCAAATCCCGCGTCGGCAGCTGACCCGCCTCGTCGTGCCCCCCTTGCATAGCGGGCTCTGTACTGAAGCAAACGTTCGTTTGTCAAGGTTGACCACAATTGGTACGCCTGTGCGCTTCCTTGTCGAAACGTTGCAAGTTCTCTCTGGCATGCGTGGCTGGGCGGCGCCGCGCGCTGCTCTTCCGACACCGAGGTGGTTGATTCATGGACATTGAAACGCTGGTAAAGAATGCCACGCCGTTGCGCGGCCCGCACGTCATCGAATACCCGTTCCGGCGATCCTGTGGACCCGTCCTTTCGCGCTTCTTCAGCGGTTTGCGCGAGGGTGTCTTGCTGGGAATCCGCAGCGCCACGGCGGGGGTTCTCGTGCCGCCGTCGGAATACGACCCGTTGACCGCGCAGGCACTCGACGAGTTCGTCAGCGTCGGACCCGGTGGTGAAGTCGTCTCCTACGCTTGGGTCTCGCAACCGCGGGCGAAACAACCGCTGCGCCACCCGTTTGCCTTCGCGCTGATCCGGCTCGACGGCGCCGACTCGGGTTTCCTGCACGTCGTCGACGTCGGCGGCGATGCGGCGAGGATGCGCGTCGGCATGCGTGTGGCGCCCCGTTGGGCGGTCGAGCGCAAGGGGGAGATCGGCGACATCGAAGCGTTCGTGCCGGAAGACGAGGCGCGCCCGGCGCCGCCGGTGCTGGCGGTCGACGACAAGCCGGTGCGCTCGGTGCTGACGCCGATTCGCCTCGAGTACGACTTCGTCGCCGGCCGCGCACAATCGATATTCCTGCGCGCGCTGGCGCACAAGAAGATCGTCGGCGCCCGCCAGGTGGGAGGCGACCTGGTCTACGTACCGCCGCGCGGTACCGACCCGCGCAACGCCGAGCCGACGCCGGAGTTGGTCGAGGTGTCCGACAGCGGCACGGTGGTTACCTACTCGATCATTCGCGTGCCGTCGGAGAACATCAAACTCGAATTGCCGTACGTGTGTATCAATGTCCTGCTCGACGGCTCGGACCTTCCGATCTTTCACGTGCTGCAGAAGTGCGAGCTCGAGGACGTTCGCATCGGCATGCGGGTGCGGGCGCATTGGGTAGCGGACGATCAACTCAGGCCGTCGGTCGAGAGCATCGAGTACTTCGCGCCGATCGACGAGCCGGACGTGCCGTTCGAGAGAATCAAGGAGTACTGCTGATGCGCGCCGTCGCCATCGTATCTTTCGCGCAGTCGAATGCCGAGTCGGAGAACCGCAGCGAGGTGGAGATCCTTCAGCCGGTGGCCGCCGAGGCGATTCGCCGCTCCGGCTTGGCGCGGGGCGAGATCGACTTCACCTGTTCAGGTAGCAGCGATTGGCTGCAAGGGCAGCCGTTTGCCTTCGTCATGGCTCTAGACGCGGTCGGTTCATGGCCGCCGATCAAGGAGTCGCATGTCGAGCAGGATGGTGCCTGGGCGCTCTATGAAGCCTGGGTCAAGATCCAGACTGGCGAGGTCGATTCCGCTCTGGTGTACAGCTTCGGCAAGACATCGCCGGGAGACATCGGGCAGGTTCAGTCACTGCAACTCGACCCCTACTGCGTAGCACCCCTGTGGCCCGATCTCGACAGCCTTTCGGCAATCCAGGCGTGCGCCTGCATAGAAGCCGGCGTCGTAAGCGAGCGGCAGATGGCCGAGGCGGCGGCTCGCTCAATGCGCTCCGCTCAGGACAACCCGCACGCCGTGCGTAAGGGAGACTTTGCCGCCGAGGACCTGCTGGCTAAGCCTTACCGCGTCAGTCCGCTGCGCGACCACGATTGCCCGGCCTACAGCGACGGAGCGACCGCGATGGTGATCGTCGCCGGTGACCGCGCCAGCCAACTGTGTGAACGGCCCGTTTGGATCCGCGGATTCGACCACCGCATCGATCCGCCGGCACTCGGCGTTCGCGATCTGACGCGAATTCCGTCGGCGGCCATGGCCGCCGAGCGCGCCGGTGCGCGCCTGGACAAAATTGACTTCGCCGAGGTCACCGCGCCGTATTCGCACCAGGAAATTCTCCTGCGCCGGGAATTCGGTCTAGCCGACGATATACCGGTCAACCCGTCGGGTGGCTCGTTGGCGGCGCACACGCTGATGTCGTGCGGACTGAACCGCATCGGCGACGCCGCTGTGCGGATCGCCAGCGGCGGCGGCGATCGCGCCTTGGCGCACGCGGCGCAGGGTCCTTGTTTGCAACAGAACCTGGCAATTGTCCTGGAGGGAGAGTGACATGGCCGAACGCTGTGCGGTCATTGGGGTTGGACAGACAAAGTACGATGCCAAACGCATCGATGTGTCGATGCCGGGCTTGCTTCGTGAGGCCGCGCTGCGCGCGCTTGCCGACGCCGAGCTCACCTGGGGCGATATCGACGCGGTGGTCATCGGCAAGGCGCCGGATACGTTTGAAGGCATGATGTATCCGGAGAATTACCTTGCCGACGCGCTGGGGGCGACGGGCAAACCCCTGCTGCGCGTGCACACGGCGGGTAGTGTTGGCGGCTCCACCGCCAACGTCGCCATCAGCCTGGTGACAGCGGGAATCCACGAGCGCGTGCTGACCGTAGCCTGGGAGAAGCAGTCCGAGAGTAACGCCATGTGGGGACTGACGCTCTCACCGCCGTTCTCGGTGGCGGTCGTCGCCGGTGCCGGTGGTTTCTTTGCGCCCCTGGTGCGCACGTACATGCACCGGTCGGGCGCCCCCGAGGACACCGGTATCCTGGTGGCATTGAAGGATCGCCGCAATGCGTTGAAGAATCCGTACGCCCACCTACAGATGCCCGATGTGACGTACGAAGCGATCCGCGATTCGTTCATGTTGTGGGATCCCATACGTTACCTCGAGAGCTGCCCGTCGTCGGATGGCGCCTGCGCCATGGTGATGGCGAATGGCAGTCTGGCCGGGCGCACCGCGCGCAAACCGGCCTGGGTGCATGGTACGTCGATGCGCAGCGAACCGGTACAGTTTGCCAAGCGCGACGCCGTCAATCCGATGGCGGGGCGGATGGCGGCGCAGGATCTCTACAAGCAAGCGGGGATCCAGGATCCGCGCAAGGAGATCGACTGCATCGAGTGCTATGTGCCGTTCAGCTGGTTCGAGCCGATGTGGATGGAGACCATGGGCTTCGCCGACGAAGGGCAGGGCTGGCGCCTGACGCACGACGGCACCACCGCGTTGGACGGGTCGCGTCCGGTCAACATGTCGGGCGGCGTGCTCTCCTCGAATCCGATCGGCGCGTCCGGCATGTGTCGCTATGCTGAAGCGGCCAACCAGGTGCGCGGCGAAGCCGGTGAGCATCAGGTGGATGGAGCGCGCATCGCCCTCGGCCACGCCTACGGCGGCGGCTCGCAGTACTTCGCCATGGCCCTCTTCGGCACAGAGGAGCCGTAGGGCATCGCTGCCATGCCGCCGACGCGGTCGGCGGCATGGCAGGTTCGCTGGGGTCCGACCAGGCGGACGAATTCCTGAGGTCGCGGCCAGCCTACCTACAGACCTCGTTCCGCAGCCGACTGCCCTGCTTCAGGTCGTGCCGAAGAGCGCCAGCACCTGATCGGGGTGTTTGGCTGCGTTGGCGACGCGCGCCCAGTGTTTCATGACCTTACCGTCGGGGCCGACCCAGACGGTCGAACGGATGACGCCGACGGTCTTCTTGCCGTACATCATCTTCTCTCCGTAGGCGCCGTACTTGGTCATCACCTTGCGATCGACGTCGGACAGGAGTGGGAAGGGCAATTTGTACTTCTTGCGGAACTTGGTATGGCTCTCGGCGTCGTCGGCTGAAATGCCGAGGACGACGACGCCTCGCTTCTGCAGTGTCTTCCAGGAATCGCGGAAACCGCAGGCCTGCTTGGTGCAGCCCGGTGTATCGTCTTTCGGATAGAAGTAGACGATGACGTGCTTGCCGCGAAAGTCCGCAAGCGCGACCTTATTGCCGTCCTGGTCGGGCAGGGTGAAGGCGGGAGCCGCCTTTCCTTCTTCGATGGGCATTGGTGAATCTCCTCGTTGATCTCAGGTCGGGTGATTCGCACGCCGTAAGCCGAAGCGCGATCGCCCAACTGGCGATGTATGCCAACTGCCAATCCTAGGCTGTGGCGCCAATCGCGCAAGTGCACAGGGCTTAACCGTCCAAGAATGGATGCGTTTCTCACGCACCGACGAAACCCGTAGGGTGGGAGCTTCGGGAGGTGAACTGATGAGTTGGTATTTCAGGATCTTTGCGCTCGCGGCCGCGTTGGCGATTGCCGTAGCTTCCTTCGCCCAGGTACCTCCCTGTGCAGGTGATTGTGACGGCGACGGGCAGGTGACTGTTGCTGAACTGATCCGCGGCGTGCGCATCGCACTCGGCGAGGCGCCGGTCTCCGAGTGCGACGCGATGGACGGGGATGGCGACGGCGCGGTCAGCGTGGCCGAGCTCGTACGCGCCGTGCGCGCGGCGTTGGAGGTCTGTGTCGCCGATACCCCGACGCCGACGGTGACGCC
>JBGTMF010000505.1:0-3169 GCA_041743795.1 Thermodesulfobacteriota bacterium
CGAGCGAGATGCGCGGCTGGCGGCGAGCGGACGCTGGCTCGGATCGTCGCGGTGCCGCCAACAACAGCAACGCGAGGCCCGCGGCCCACGGGTAAATCGCCCACGGCGTCGTGACATCGACAAAAACCAGGGCAGTCGCCACCGCGACGCAAGCGACGGCGCCGTTGAGAGGCTTGGCCGCAAGCGGCGTTCCCATCGGCAGCACCGCCGGTCGATCCGTCAACTCGCCCGACGACGCGCGGTCGTCGAACCACACGGCAATGGCCGCCGCCGCACCGGCGATGAGGAGCAGGGTGAACCCGAGACCTGCCTGGTCGTGCGGCAGATCCGCGAAGACGCGCGAGGCGCCGAGCGGCGTCAACGTGTTCTGCGCGACGAGAGCGAGGAGCAGAGCCGCCAAGAGCAGCGCAAAGGCGATCAAGGTCTGTCGATTGCGAAGCCGCGCCGGATCGCCGTTCATTGCCAGGTCCAATGCCCGTTTCGCATGCCGCGCCGCGCGCCCGCCGAGGTGGCACCTGGCTGACAGATTCTCAGCCCGCGCTTACGCCGAAATCCGCTGTCCACACCGCGCCGTGGACGGGACGCGCCTCGTCCGACGCGACGTAAGCGAAGATTCCCGCGATTTCGTCGGCCGTCGCAAGACCGCGATGGCCCATGTACGGCTTCACCAGTTTCCAGTCGATGCCGTCGGGAAAGTCGATCGCCGCATTCATCGCCGTATCAACCCCGGCAGGAGCGATCGCGTTCACCCGGATTCCGCTTTTTACATACTCCATCGCCAACGCTCGCGTCAGCTGAATGACCCCGCCCTTGCTGGCGCAGTAGGCCGCCGTGTACGCCTGCCCCATCAAGCCGGCGACCGAGGCGAGGTTGACGATGTTGCCAGAGGTAGCGATCAGGTGCGGGATCGCCGCCTGAGAGACGAACACCACGGCGCTCAGGTTGACCGCCAGGATCCCTTGCCAGTCTTCCTCGGTCATCTCGGTGAACAGGCGAAATCGGTTGACCCCGGCGATATTGCCGACGACATCGAGTCGACCAAACTCCGCGACTGCGCAGTCGACCGCGGCAAAGCACGCTGCACTGCTGCGCACGTCGAAGACGCCACCGCACATCGTCGCCCCGGTCTCGTTGACCGCCGCCAACGTCGCACCCAGTCCGGCATCGTCGATGTCGACGCCGAAGACGCTCGCCCCCTCGGCCGCCAGGCGTACGGCGACAGCGCGCCCGATCCCCGAAGCGGCACCGGTCAGCAACGCCACCTTTCCGGCGAAACGCCCAGCCGTCACGCCGCCTCCCTATTCACACTTCGGGCTGCGAACGGCAGCGCTTCGTAGTGCATCGACAAACTCATCGCGACGTTCTGCCACTCCGCAGGCGCGGTTGCCAACTGCGATCGAATCCGCTGGCGCGACCGGTACGAGTTCCACCGTTGCCAGACTCAAATCTGACGGTCTCCGAGTCCTAAGTTGGCGCTGCCCGTCGGACGACAGACGAGACAGCACCCTTTGGCGAGAGTCCCGCGCCCAGACAGGGGCGAGCTTGTAGACGCAACGCATTGGTTTTGTTGACGAATCGAGGCGGGCTGGCGGATCGACAGAGCAATCAAGTGGAAACTCCGAAGGCGACGATGAATCCCGTTCCAATAGCGACGTCGAATCAGGCATGATTGAACCTGGTGCGGGAAGGCCCTGGCCTTCACCGCTGAGCGACGGGCGTGCTGTTGGCGCGCGTCGTCTGTTGGCGCGGCGCGGACCGGGCCCCTGTGGCACCGTGTCCGCTTCACGCGAGTGCGGAGAAAGGACCACAAACATGTCCACCGCTCGACCAAGTGTTCGCCGGCGCATCCCAAACCAGCTAGGCACCTCGTTGATCGCCGCGATCGCAGCGGTGTTCTTGATTGGTCCGGGCCTTTCGCTGGCCGATGACGACGAGGCAATCGGCTTCGAGCGGACGCCGCCGCGCTTGAGTATGGTCGACGGCGAGGCGTCGTTCTGGCGACCCGGCGGCGAAGAGTGGACGGAGGCACAGGTCAATACGCCGCTGGCGGCCGGCGATCAATTCTATACCGCGGGTGACGCCAACGTAGAGGTCCAGGTCGGTCCGCGAGCCTACATCAGGGCCGGTGGCGCCACGCAGATGGGACTCTACGCGCTCGAGCCCGACTATTTGCAATTGCGCCTGACGGAAGGCGACCTTTCCCTCGACCTGCGCAGTTTGCATCCGGGACAGACCCTCGAGGTGGCAACACCGAACGCGGCATTCACCGTCGAGCACACCGGCTACTACCGCGTTACCGTCAATGGAGAAGTTTCGACGTTCATCAGCCGGCGCGGCGGGCGCGCCGCCGTCACCCCTGTGGCCGGCGCCCCCGCCGTGATCGGCGCAAGCGAACAAGTGGTGGTCACCGGCGGCGAAGCGCCTAATCTCGCCATCTCGACAGCCGTCGACCTCGACGGCTGGGATCGCTGGAATTACGCTCGCACCGACCGCCAGATCGACACGGTGAGCTCGCGCTACGTATCGCGCCACGTTTACGGTCTGGCCGACCTGGACGAGCACGGAGATTGGCGACAGGAGCCCAACTACGGCGCCGTTTGGGTACCACGCCGAGTCGCCGTCGACTGGGCGCCCTACAGCACCGGGCGATGGTTGCACGATCCGTTCTACGGTTGGTCGTGGGTCGACCACTCTCCTTGGGGCTGGGCACCATTTCATTACGGCCGCTGGGTCCACGTGTCGGGCTTCTGGGGATGGTGTCCCGGGCCCGTCGTCGTGCGACCGTATTACGCCCCTGCACTAGTCGGCTTCTACGGTGGATTCGGTCCGTCAGTGAGCGTCTCCGTCGGCGGACCGTTCGGCTGGGTGGCGCTCGGTTGGGGAGAGCCACTGGTGCCGTGGTGGGGACCTGTGCACTTTCGCGGCGCGGCGCGCTGGGCCGGATGGGGCGGACCGCGCTACGTCAATCGCGTCTACGTCGACAACAGTACCGTGATCAACGTCAACAAGATCAACGTCTATGAAAACGCCCGTGTGCGCCACGGTGTGGTGGTCGTCGACCGCGACCGCTTCGGGCGCGGTCGCGTAGACAGCTACCGGCGCCGCGGCATCGACCCCGGAACGCTGCGACCGGTCCGCGGCGACCTGCCGGGTCGACCGAGTCGAGAGA
>JBGTMF010000506.1:0-1834 GCA_041743795.1 Thermodesulfobacteriota bacterium
CGCGGCCGCCTTCGTCGCTCAACGTCGCGACGATGGCGGCGGCGAGTGCCGACGCGTCGAACGGTTCGACCAGAGCACCGCAGCCATCGCCGATGACCTCGGCAAGGCCGCCGACGCGGTAGCCGAAAACCGGGACGCCGCAGCTCAGGGCCTCCAGCGCGGCGACGCCGAAACTCTCGCTTTCGCTGGTCAGGAGGAAGGCATCAGCATGGCTTAATATGTCAGTGAAGTCAGGTAGTTCGCCGAGAAATGTCACGTGATCACTCAAATTGAGTTCGGCGGCGCGGCGCGCTGCATTCTGCCGCTGCGGGCCGTCTCCCACCAGGACGAGATGGGCGGCAATCCGCTGGCGAACGCCGGCGAGCACGTCCATCAGATCCGGCGTCCGCTTTACCGGGCGAAAATTCGAGACGTGGAACAGAAACGGACCGCTTGGTATGGCGCCGGTAGTGCCGATCAATTCGCCGACCCGCCGTGCGTCGCGCCGTTGCGGCGGTGCGAAGCGGCGAGTGTCCACGAAGTTGGGAATGACTTCGATCTCGATCTCCGGCGGCAACGCCAGCAAGCGCACGGCTTCGCCGCGCAGAAACTCGGACGGCGCCGTCAACGCGTCGGACGACGAAACCGTCAGCCGCGTCACCTCGCGGTAGTTGGGGTCAGCGCCGACTACCGTCACATCGGTGCCATGGAGTGTGGTGACAAACCGCGGCGCATCGTCGCCGAGCGTTTGCCGGGCGAGGAAGGCGCTGGCCGCGTGCGGGATGGCGTAATGCAAATGGACGAGGTCCAGGTCATGCGCGCGCGAGACTTCGACAATCTTGGCGGCGACGTCGAGTGTGTAGGGTGGGTGGTCGAACAACGGATACTCCGACAACCGCACCTGTTGGAAGACCAGGTTCTCGTGCCCCGGTAGCGTACGGGCGGGCCGCGCGCTGGCAATCAGGTGGACGCTGTGCCCGCGCCGCGCCAGACCGACCGCAACGTCGGCGGCGATGATTCCGCTGCCGCCGAGGCGGGCGTGACAGACGATGGCGATCGATAGCCGATCGCTCATCCGCCCTCCACGCAGCAGAGATCGCGAATTGCCGGGTCGAACGGATCGACGCCGTCGACGATGCGCTCGATCATTTCGCGCTCGCCGTAGCGGGCGGCGAAGTATGACAAGCCATAGAACCGCTCCTGCGCCACGCCATCCGGCTGCAAGATACACTTCACCCGGCGCGCCGCCTCCACGAGATCCTCCCGCTGGTGCAGCAATGCGGTTTCGTACTTCGTCGCCAGGCGATTCACGGCGTGCTCCAGTGAGCGCCGCGCTTTTTCGATGGCGCTGCTCATGCCCGGTCCGACGCCGGCGAGATCGTCGTCACAACGCAACAACGCCGCAGTGAAAGAGTCGGTCAGATCTCGGCGCATCGATTCGCTGCGCGAGCGGTAGTCCGCCGCCGCCGCCGCGCCGCCGAGGATCTCGTCCTCCGCCAGCGCCGCGCAACTCGAGTCGGCAGCCAACCGTTCGAGAAGGTGTCTCGTCTTCTCTTCGACGATGCGAAAGCTGGCGCGCGGCACGATCAGGGGCATCGTCATCTCGAAGGCATCGTACAGCGGTGCGAGCTGCGCGAAATAGGCGATCTCTCCCGGCCCACCGACATAGACAGCCGTCGGCAACAACGTGTCCTGAAGGATCGGCCGCAACAGGACGCTGCTGCTGTAGGCGAGCGGCTGTAACTCGAGGTCGCGCAGCAGGTCGCCGGTTCGATGGCAGCGGCTGCCGCCGACCTCGCGCCAGCTGTCGCCTGCCGGCTCCAGGCGGAAGCGCGGCCCGGCGGGACCTTCGGGA
>JBGTMF010000507.1:0-2357 GCA_041743795.1 Thermodesulfobacteriota bacterium
GAGGACCCGCGCGAGATCAGCCTCGGGGCTGTCGGGCTACTGGCCTTGCGCGACACTGAAAGCGGCCGCGAGATGGTGGTCGACACCGCCGATCCCGCCGTCCGCGAGGCGTTCCGCCGACAACAGCAGCAGCGCCGCGACGAGCGCGATCGCACACTTCGCTCGGCCGACGTCGACGCCATTCGCGTGCGCACCGGTGAACCCTACACACGCGAGTTGATGCGTTTCTTTCGGGAGCGGCAATGAAGAGGCAGGCGGCAGGGCGCAGCGGCTCGGTGCTGGCGGTTCTCGCTGTGGGCGTCGCGATCGTCGGCGGATTCGCCGTCGGTGCCGACGACGGACCGGTGGTGGTTTCGACGCGGGTCGAGCCGCAGACGGTCGGCATCGGTACTCCGTTTCGCTACTACGTCCGCGTCGAGAGTCGCGGCGAGGCGGAAGTCGTCATGCCCCTCCTCGTCGATAGTGTCGGCGAGTTCCTGATTCGCGACTACGGCAGCTCGCCAGACGCTGCGGTGGCGGACGGTGCCGTCGTCACGCAGCGGTGGTATGAGTTGGTCGGCTACGAAGTCGGCCATCATCTGATCGAGGGCGGTTCGATCGCCTACCGCGCGCCGGGAAGCGGACTCGAATCGGTCGAGGTGCCGGAAGTGGCCATCACGATCGCCGGCATGATCGGCGACGACGCCGACATCGCCACCACCGCGCCGCGAGATATCGTCGGACCCGTCGGCGTGCCCCGCGACCGCCGCATGTTGTGGTATCTCGGCACGGCGCTGCTCGCTGTCGCCACCATCGTCGCCTTGCTGTTTCGTTGGTGGCGCCGGCGTTTTTCTCCTCCGGTCGTCGTCGAGAGGCCGGCGCACGAAGTCGCTCTCGAAGCGCTGGGCAAGTTGCGGCGGGCGCGGCTGCTCGAGGATGGACGTCAGCCGGAATTCTATGTGCGTCTCTCGGCGATCGTTCGTGAATACGTCGAACGCCGCTTCCACGTGCGCGCGCCGGAGATGACGACCGAAGAGTTCCTGCGCGCGGCGAAGGTGAGCCGCGAACTTCCCGTCGAGTATCGCTCCCGCCTCGGCGGTTTTCTCGGCGAGGCCGATCTCGTCAAATTCGCCCGTCACGTGCCGAGCGCAGGGCAAGGGGAGCGTGCGTTCGAGGCAGCGGAGGATTTCGTCACGCGCACGGCAGCGACGGCAGAGGAGCATCAGAATGCGGCTGCGTGATCCGCTGGCGCTGCTGCTGTTGCTGGCGTTGCCGCTTCTGTGGCGCTGGTTGCGCGCGGCGACGCCGGCGCTGCACTACTCGTCGCTCGATCTCTTCAGCGCCGTGCCGGTTGGCATGCGCGCCCGCTGGCGGGCCCTCTTACCTTGGGTACGACTGACCGCCGTCGCCCTCCTGATCGTCGCGCTAGCGCGGCCACAGCTCGGTCGCGAAGATAGCCTCGTGCGCGGCGAGGGCATCGACATCATGCTCGCCGTCGACTTGTCGGGGAGTATGCTGGCGGAGGACTTCACTCTGGCGCAGGGGCCGGCCAACCGCCTACAGGCGGTCAAGGAAGTCGTCCGAACATTCGTCGAGGGGCGCGACGGCGATCGCATCGGCCTCGTCTTGTTCGCGGCGCGCCCCTACCTGCAGTCGCCGTTGACCCTCGACCACGGCTGGCTGATGGCCAATCTCGAGCGCGCCGAGATCGGCATGATCGAAGACGGCACCGCCATCGGCTCGGGATTGGCGACCGCGGTCAACGCGCTCGAAGGCTCGGACAGCGAGAGTAAAGTGATCATTCTCCTCACCGACGGGCAGAACAACGCCGGTCGCGTGACGCCGGAGACGGCCGCCGAGGCCGCGTCGACCCTCGGCTATCGGGTCTACACCATCGGCGCTGGTACGCGCGGTGTCGCGCGCTTCCCGACCACCGATTTCTTCGGCAACAAGCGCTACGTGCCGATGCAGGTGGACATCGACGAAGCGACTCTCGAGGGGATCGCGCGGGCCACCGGCGGCAGGTATTTCCGCGCCACCGACACCGAGAGTCTGCGCAAGATCTACGAGGAGATCGACGAACTGGAGACGACCGAGTACGAGGGGCTGCAGTACCTCGACTTCCACGAACTCTATCCGTGGCTGGCAATACCCGCGTTGCTGTTGTTGGCTGCCGAGGTGCTGCTGGCCGAAACCTGGTTGCGGGTGTTGCCGTGAACCGAGGCGGTGGCAGTGCGCCGACGGCAGCATGTCCGGCACTCCGTTTTCCGGCGGACGGCAGCGACAGCCTGTCGTGGCGGGCGCGGCGATGATGTGGCGCGAGCCCTCCTCGTTCTGGTTGCTGGCGCCGCTGCTGGCACTGGCGGTGGTGTTGCTGT
>JBGTMF010000508.1:0-2991 GCA_041743795.1 Thermodesulfobacteriota bacterium
GATCGCCGCCACGGCGAGCGCCGAGCAGCTGCTGTAGAATGCGCCGCGCGCGCACCGACTCGTCGAAGGTGTCGGCGTGCACGGCCACGTGAATCACGCCGGCGATCGAGTCTTCGCGGCTCAGCGATTCGCCGCAGGCGGTGAGCACCCGCTTGCGCACGTACTCATTCGAGTCGCCGAGTAGTTTTGTCGCCACGGCGGTAGCCTCGGGCGCTTTCATCGTGCACAGCGCGTCGGCCGCCCACATGCGCGTGTAAGGATTGTCGTCGGCCGCTTCGCCGACGAGGAAGGGCACGGTCGCCGGATCGCCGATCAATCCGAGGGTCGTCAGGATCTCGTAGCGAACCTGATCGTCGTCATCGATCGCGTAGCGCTCGCGCAACTTTGGCACCGCTCTGGCATCCTCGCGTTCGCCGAGCCCCTCGGTGGCGCTGTAGCGAACGTCGCTGTCTTCGTCCTGTAGGGCGATCAGCAGTGCGTCGAAAGATTGCGCGCCGGGAATCTCGCGCAGGGTGCGGACGACGGCGAATCGCAACTCGGGGTCGGGATCTTCCAGGGCCTGACGCAGCGCCGGCATCGCCGCGTCGGCCAACGCCGCGAGAGCGCCGGTTGCGTCGTCGTCGTCCGGATCCTGGCGCAGCTTGGCGAGCAGGCGATTGGTGGTGTTGGCCAGTTCGTCGACCGGCGCGGTGGATTCGGCCACCTGCGTCGGCTCGGCGGCGTCACCGCCGCTGTCCTTGCCGGATTGGCAGGCGGCCATTGCCAGGCAGGCCGCCAATGCGAAGGAGAGGATGTGACTCGTTGAATTCATAGGGGACGTGATAGCGACAGCAGTGGGAATTGCCAAACTGAATACAAATTCGGCAGCGCCCTCGGGCGCTTTCGGGGCGGCGGGTTTTGCGCTTTGTCGCCGCGCATCCTGCGGCGCTCGGCGAAAAGTTCCTTGACAGTCTGGCCAATCCGCCTCTAGGGTCGGCCATCAATTTGGGGAGTTGCTGCGCGGGCTCGCCGCTGCATGGGGCAGCGGTAAACTGGTTTGTCGCAGTTGATACATCTGCCGTTGCCGATAGTGCGCTGGCCGCGGCCTTCACACGGGAGGGGAGAAATGCTGAAGTCGTTCCTCGTCGCATTTGCGGCGCTGGCAGTGGTTTTTTCGGCCGCGAGTTCGGAGGCCCAATTCAAGGGCGCCGGTAAGTACGCGGCCGGTATCGTCGAGTTTCAGGCGAATGCGAGCGACTTCTCCTTCGACAAGGAGAAGAGCAAGGTGCAGATCAAGCCGAGCAAGAAGGCGTTGGAAGGTGGCTGGTCCATTCAACTCAACGCCAAGTTCATCGATTGTCCGGCGGTCGGCAACGACAAGGGCGCTGCCGGCAAGTGCGGTGAGAACGGGGCGCCGGTCACCAATCACGTCATGGAGCTGAATATCCACGTCCTCGGCGTATTGGCGACCAAGGTGGGGATTCTCTACGAGGTCGAAAAGGGCAAGGCGCGGTTCTCCGAAACGCAGAAGAACAAGACGTTCGCCAGCGCCGCTGGTCCCCTCGTCAGCGTGCTCTTCGCGACCTCGATCGGTGTCGACGGAATTCGCCTGCGCACGACGGGTACCGATGTACTCAATCCGACGACGGGCTGCGCCGTGCAACCGTTGCCGCCGGTCAACACCTGCACCGACGGCATGATCTACGGCATCGCCGGATTCCGCGCCGGTGAAGATCCGGAAACGACTTGCCTGAACACTGCACAATGCGACGGCGGCGGCGCTCAGCCGACGCTGATCTGCACGGGTGGACTGTGCGAGACGGAGTCCTGTGTCTCGGACGCCGACTGCGATCAGAACGGCGGCGGATCGGGTGGTTCCGGGCAGTGTGATTGTGACAACAACCAGTGTTGCACGGACGCGCTTCTGCCGGGTTGTAGTGCGAACTGCTGAGCCGCGATCCGACACACATCGGCAAGGTGAAGGCCCCGGGGATTCTCCCCGGGGCCTTTTCTTTTTTGTCGTGGTGCGCAGAGAAGTCTGCGGAGTTTGGGTTTCAGTGGCCGGGGAGCGGTAGCGACCGAATCCTGCCCCCGGCCCCTGACCCCGCGGCCCGGGTTTTCAACGAGCTGGTAGCCCCGAAGGGGCGTCGGATGGACCGCCGCATCCGGCCAGTGCGTTGGGAATGATCCGGCTTCGCGGTGGTGTATAACCAGGCTGGAGGTTCCGAGGCGCCATGGATGAGGTTCCGCAACGCGTCGTCATTGTCGGTGCCGGTTTTGCCGGCTTGTTCGCCGCCCGCGCGTTGAAAGACGAGCCGTTGGATGTGGTCGTCGTCGACCGCAGCAACCATCACCTCTTTCAACCGCTGCTCTATCAGGTGGCGAGCGCCGCCTTGAATCCAAGCGATATCGCGACGCCGATTCGTCGCATCCTGCGCAAACAGAAGAACGCGACGGTGTTGCTCGGCGAGGTGCGCGCGGTCGACACCGCGCAGCGTCAGGTGATCACCGCCGAGGGACCGATTCCCTACGACTTTCTCATCGTCGCCTGCGGCGCGACGCATTCGTATTTCGGCAACGACGCCTGGGCGCAGCACGCGCCGGGCCTCAAGAGTCTCGACGACGCGACGGCGATTCGCTCGCGTGTCCTGTTTGCCTTCGAGGCGGCGGAGCGGGAATCGGATCCGGTGCGGCGCCAGGCGTGGTTGACGTTCGTCGTCATCGGCGCCGGGCCGACCGGCGTCGAGTTGGCGGGCGCCCTGGCCGAGATCGCCTTTCGCGCCGTCGTACCCGATTTCCGTCGCATCGATTCCCGCGACGCGCGGGTGTTGTTGCTGGAGGGGGGCGAACGCGTCCTGCCGCCGTATTCCCCCGAGTCGTCGGCCAGCGCCCGGCGTCAGTTGGAACGGCTGGGCGTCGAGGTGCGCACCAAGACGTTGGTGACGGCGATCGACGAGAGCGGTGTCGAGGCGGCCGGCGAACACATCGCGGCGCGCACAGTTTTGTGGGCGG
>JBGTMF010000509.1:0-3420 GCA_041743795.1 Thermodesulfobacteriota bacterium
TGGCACGGTCGGCCGCGGCGGCGGCCCGGCATACCAGGCCATCCTCGCCCAGCCCCCCGGATCCGTGGACCGCTCCATTCGAGTGACCGAACAGGGCGAGATGGTCGCAGCGAAGTACGCCCAGCCGGCGCTGGCCCGGCGCAACCTGGAGACGCTGCTGGCGGCGACGCTCGAGGCATCGTGCCTTCGTCCCGAGCAGCTCGGGGACCCGTCGACGGCGTTCACGACGGCGATGCGCGAGCTCGCCGACACGGCCTTCGGGGTGTACCGCGGGCTGGTGTACGGGCATCCACGCTTCGTCGAGTTCTTCCGGGCGATCACGCCGACCAACGAGATCGCCACGCTCAACGTCGGGAGCCGTCCGGCGTCACGGAAGAAGTCCGATGCGATCGAGGACCTCCGAGCGATCCCGTGGGTGTTCGGATGGACGCAGTGCCGCCTCATGATCCCGGCTTGGCTCGGCGCCGGTTCGGCGTTCGCCACGTTCGCCGGTGACGATCCGGACAGCGGTGCGGCCGACAAGCTGCGCGAGATGTACCGCGACTGGCCGTTCTTCCGCACGATCATCAACAACATGGGCATGCTGCTCGCCAAGTCCGACATGACGATCGCCCGCCGCTATGCCGACGTGCTGGTCGAAGATCCCGAGCTGCGCGGGGACGTGTTCGGTCGGATCAGCGCCGAGCACGAGCTGACGCTGCGATGGCACGAGCACATCACCGGCCTCGATCATCCGCTCGCCGACAACCCGCTGCTGGCGCGCAGCCTGCGCAACCGCTACCCGTACCTCGACCCGTTGCACGTGATGCAGGTCGACCTGCTGCGCCGGTACCGGCAGGGCGAGCGCGAGGAGCTGGTCCAGCGCGGCATCCAGCTGACGATCAACGCCATCGCCACGGGGATCCGCAACTCCGGCTGACTACCATGCAGACCTACGCCAGCAAGCTAGCTCGCGCAGCCAAGAAGAACACCAGCAGAACTGCTGCGCGAACGCGAGCATGGATCTCCACAACAATCAGGTGGGCCGGGCGCTCGCCACCGGCGCGGCCACTGCGGACGACTGTGAGAATCTAGTGCGGGAAGCTCTTCTGGAAGGCACGCTACGGTTTCTTCGCACGCGGCCGGCTCCCAAATTCCCCGATTGCGACTGCAGACCCTACGACAGTAGGCTGCCCGACTGAACTTTGCCCTGAAAGATCACGGAGCATAGGAGATATGGACTTCAAGCGAGGGATACTCTGTTGTGTTCTTCTGATGTTCAGTTCTGGATGCGTGTTCGACGCGACGCATGAGATTTCGTGCTGTTCTGCGTTTCGCAGCGGCGGCGTAGGTGGTGATGACATCTGAGCCGGCTTGACGGAGCAGCACGGCGACGAGTACGCCAGACAGCCAAAGGTTGGCGCGCATTCGCCGCCGTTCGGTGCGGTGCGAGTAGTCTCGGACACGACTCATGAGGAGCTCGAATGCAGTGAGCCCGCGGCTCAAGTGGCGGCTCTTGGCCGGCGTCGCGTCGTTTTGGCCGGTTTGGAGGCAGGGCTAGGTCGCTGAGAAAGCGGGCGATGCGGCCGGCGGCCTCGCCGGGGACGAGGCGGGTGACTGTGCAACCGGGCCTCCCCTTGGCGGCTTTGCGGCTTGGCGTTAAAAGCGAAAGCGCAACGTGCCAGACTCGAGCGAACCGAATCCCGAAGGACAGTGCCTCCTACATAAATCTTCAACGCTGTGTGCGTCAGAGTTTAAGCCTATCCGATGAGCAGAACTACGATCCCCGGCGCCGCGATTTGCGCAGTGCTCGTCGTCGGACTCGCCGGCTGCGCTGGTGGTCCGCTGCGGCAACCACCGTCGCTGTCCGACCGCGTTGGCGCGGTCGATGCCGCGTACCAGCGGCTGCCGGAGTCGCTGCGGGAGTACAACCGCGCGATACGCGAACTCTGCTTGGAGTTGGCGGCGCAACCGAATCTGTTCGTATCGCAGCTCAGAGAGGCCGGTGTCTCGGTCGAACTGGCGGCGACCAGCCTTCCTTTGCGCGAGATTGAGGTTCTCGATCCGCCGGACGGCCTCGGGGACGCGGGTGTCCCGGTGGTTCTCGGTTACGACACCGCGCAAACTCCCTTTCACCCGCCGGAAGGAATGTTCGTCGACGCGACGGCGATCTACGACCGAAGCGACGGGAGGCCACGCCTGCGATTTTTGAGCGACGGCGGACCCGTGCAACTCGCTGGCCGCGAGTATCCGGTCGCGTTTCGTCCGACCGCCGCGGGCGACCACCTCAAGGCGCGCGCAGCGCGCCTGGCGAAGTCGGGATTCAAGAGCATGCTCCGGCCCGCGTCAGCGGAGCGCTCGCCGCGGATCTACCTCCTCGATCCGTACGACCCGGACAAGACGCCGGTGCTGATGGTCCACGGCCTGCAATCGACACCGGTCACCTTCGCGGCACTCGTGAACGCCGTGCGCAGCGATCCGGAGCTCCGCGCGAAGTACCAGATCTGGCAGTTCTATTACGCGAACGGCACGCCGGTGTTGGTCAACGCGGCCAGCTTGCGGGAGAGCCTCGCCGCGACCCTCGCGCAGTTCGACCCACCGCGGCGCCACCGCGCGACGCGGGACATCCTCGTCGTCGGCCACAGCATGGGCGGCGTGATTTCGCACACGCTCGTCAGCGACAGCGGCGACCGCGTCTGGGAGAGCGTATTTCTCGTCCCGCCCGACCAGCTCGACGGGGATCGGGAAACGATTCGCGGGCTGGAGCGGGTTCTTCGGTTCGAGAGAAACCCGGCGGTGAGTCGCGTCATCTTCATGGCGGCGCCGCACCGCGGCAGCCCGATGGCGGACTCGATCGTCGGCAGCTTGGGACATGCCCTGGCTCGGATGCCGGCGATGGAGGAACGCGGCGGCACCGAACTCGCCAAGGCGAATCCCGACCGGATGACGCCGGGAGCCGCCGAGTTCTACGCCGGCGGCCGCTTCTCGGCGGTGCGCACGCTCTCCGCGAAGAGCACCGCCCTCATCGCACTCTCGAAGCTGCCGATTGCCACGCCGTATCACAGCGTGATCGGCCAGACGCGCGAGGGCCCCGTGGAGTCCGGCTCGGACGGTGTCGTTCCCTATTGGAGCAGCCACCTCGATGGCGCCGACTCCGAACTCGTCGTCCGCAGCGGCCATGGGGTGATCGGCAATCCCGATGCGATCGCCGAGGTCATCCGCATTCTCCGGCTCCACGCTCGCCCATGACCCCCGCATGCTTGACGGGTGCCGGGCGCCGGCCGTATGAACGCGCCGGGCACATCGCTCCCCCGAACGCGACAGCGCGGGGCGAATCGATACGGAGGTAGTTCCGATGGCGACGAAATCGGCGGCCGCGGTCGCGGCGATCATCAAGGCGAACAACAAGGCGCTGGGTGCGGCTCTGAAAGCTGGCGACGC
>JBGTMF010000510.1:0-5708 GCA_041743795.1 Thermodesulfobacteriota bacterium
AGCCCAAACGGCCCCTCCGCCGTGCGCGGCAGGCTGGGCCATGCCGTCGCCCGTGCCGCGCCGGGCTCGACTTCCTGCGCGACGGGAGCTCGAAACACACAGTCCGGTTCGACCAGCAGGATTGTGCCCTCGATGCGCTCCACGAAGAGCCACTCGAGCAATGATGCGGCCTTGTTGTAAGGAGGATAGATGTCGCCGGTGTACGGATGTGGCGACCAAGGCAGCGTTCCGCTGACGCGTGCAAACCGATGCCGGGGAAGTGGCTCGTGCGGTCCGATCGCGACCAGCCGCACCAATTCTCCCGGTTGCTTGATGCGGCCCCACGAGTACTCGAGCAGCTCCGATTGCCAAAGCATCGCCTCGTTCGCCGTGGTGCTGAAGACGGTGAAGATCATCTAGTCAGCCCGTTGAGAAAGTAGCGCGGGCTGCAAACGGATCTCTCGACCCAGCTCCGCGTTGCCGAATCCTCAACAAAAGTCCCGACTTTGTCTCCGGTTCGGCGCCTTGATCATCTGAGTGCTGACAGGCTTCGCCTGTCAGCACGAGCCCATCGGCGCCCGAATCGGGCGGACGGGGGCAACCCAAGATGGGCTGATCTCTCATTTTCGCTCCTGCCCTACTTTCTCAACGGACTGCTAGGCCGTCCGGTTGACCGTCCGGGCGACGCCGTCGGCACGCGCGAGCTGCGGCGCGACGACGCCGCAGCGAAAGTGTCCCCAGCCGAAACACGCCTCGGGATCGGGCGTGGCGGCGCGGTGGAGCCAGATGGTGATCGCGAAGCGACTGTCGGCGAAATCGCCGGACGGACAGCGCACCGGAACGGCCTCGTGGAACTCGCCGCTCGGGAAGACGACCATGCGGTTGGAGACCGGATGCACGACTTCGAAGGTGTCTGCGGGACGGGATCGCCCGCCCTCCTCGTCGCAATCGTAGAGCCGCAGCTCGCCGCCGACGAAGCCGCGCGGTTGGCGGTGGATGTAGTAGATGCACGAGAGTTCGCGCGGACAGTCCGGTCCCACGTCGGAGTGCAGCTTGTAGAATTGCCGGCTGCGAGCGGCCGTGAGCTGTGCCTCGACCATGCTCAGCGCAACGACATCCATCCCCAGCGCCTTCGCCAGCAAGGGGTACCACACCAGCAGGCGATTCTGGATCAGCCTGGCGTGCGCCGAGTCGCCGAAGGTCGGGATGACCAGGTTCTGTCGATGCTCGGGCTGGTCTCCGTCGACGGTTCCCGCCTCGAAGTTCTTTTCCGACGCCGTGGCGAGCGCGAGCATGTCCTGGTGTTCCAGTGGGCACAAGAAGTCATCGATGACCAGATAGCGTGCGCGGCGGCTGCGCACCGCCGCCTCCTGCCGCGGCGCGAGGTGGTCTGCCGGCTCCACGGTCGATGCCTCCACCACCACCGGCGGCTCGCTGACGATCGAGACCAGTTGCGCGGCGCGAAACGAACAAGCCGACCTTCCCCCGTCGAGCGGCAGTTGGATGAGTTCGTTTGCCCGCGTGGGCATCGCCAGCGCGGCGTAGAGTGCGCGCAGCTCGACCGCGTTCTCGTTCAGGGTCGCCTCGCAGCTGTGTCCCTCGGCGAGCTGGATGCGCAGGCGAATGTCGCGGCCGGCACTCACGGTGTCACCGCCTGCTCGCAAGGGTGGGCCCAACGGGAGAGCATGAGCGCGGCCGGCGTTGCCCGGCTGAACGATAGCTGGACGACCGGCTGTCGCTCGACCAGGCGGCAGAGCCGCTCGACGGCGCGATCGGGATCCGCTCCGTAGTCGAGTGACGTTTCGATCAGTGCCGCGACAGCCACCGCCGGCGAGAGGGGCTCGATCAGGTCCTGCGTATGAAGTCGCTGCGATGCGACCACAAGGTTGGCCAGGGGAGTCGCAATACGTGGGCTGGAAGCGCTTCCCTCCGGCCGAGTGCGCGCGCCGAACGGGAGGACGACGAAATCGTGGATCCGGATGGCGATCACCCCGCGCTCCAACAGATCCCAGCCTTCTTTCTGCAGAGCGTCGAGGACGGAGTCGTCGGCACTGTCGAGGTCGCCTGCGACCACCATCGCCCTGCCGGCTCGCGCGAAACCGGCGCCGCGCAACCAGGTGTGGCGGCGTCGTGCGTTCGTAAAGACGGGGACGGCGAGTACCTTCACCAGCTCGCCCAACTGGTTCGCATCTTGTGCGGTACCGACGCGCTGCCCGTTGCGCAGCACGGAGTAGCCGCCTCCGGCAGAGACGACTTCCAGATCGGCGATGACGTTTCCAGCTCGCTCTCCGTGGCGTGCGCCGAAGCCCAGGCCGGCGTGGTACAGGAGATCGGCATCGCGGCAGCGGACGGCGATGTGGAGATTCTCGAAACTCAGGTAGGCAACGGATGGGGTGGTCGCGTCCGCGTCGCCGCGTCTGCCCACCGTGAGCGGCGGGTGCGCATCCGCTCCGCGTGCGAGAGCGCCGCTGGCGAGGGTGTCGGCCGTCAGGAAGCTCTCTGGCCATTCGCGCATCCAGGCGGGGTTGAGCCGCTGGCTGACGCGGTTCCACGAGTACGGCCCCTCGCGCTCCTCGACCATCATGCCGCGATCGAGCGGGATGCAGTGACTGATCGCGTGGCGGCCTCGCTCGACCGGCGCGCCCGGTTCGGGCAGCTCGTTCCAGAGAAAGCGGAAGCGTTCGTCCTTGCCGCGGTTTCCCCGGTAACGCTGGATGATGGAGGTGAAGGTACTGGACATCGTGCCGATGAATTCATCCGACTCCGCTGCCACCAGCTGCGAGAGGTACGCCAAGCTCAGGCTGTCCGCCTGCGGCAGCTGCGCGAACTCATCGCCGTAGGCATCGAGGATGTGCCAGTCGATGAAATAGTGATGGGGGTAGGCTAGGGTGATCTCGCGAAAGAACGGATCGTCGCGTTCGTCGGTCACGATGACGAGCGGAACCTTGCGGTCGAACACCTGATCGAGGGCCTCGATGGCCTCCCAGGGCTGCCGCTCGAGCGTCGTGACGCCATAGGTGACCTTGAAATCGCCGCGCCGGATGTGCACGGCGTTGAAGGAGCCGATTTCGGCGGCCACGCGCGCGGCGAGCTCGGCGAACGCCTGCTTGGCGCGCATGCGCTGAAGCACGCGGTACACCGAGCGCCGCGTCTCGTCATCCAGGTAGAACTGATAGCTGTAGAAGCCGAGATTGGTGCGGTGCTCCCGGTGAGATGGGTCGGTTCCCGGCAGGAGCGGCGCCTCGGAAAGCCGCAACACCGGAATCCGATCGAGCTCTTCGGTCGGGGTCAGCCAGTGCTGGCGATCCCGAGCAAAGCTGCGGGCGTCCGCCGATGCGAGGTCCAGCGTCTCGGGAAAATAGAAGACCACGTCACCGTGCGAGAGATCGGTCAGCTCGCGACTCTCGAGCCCCGTCAAGTCGACCAACGTTGGCTCTCCCCAGGGTACGGGAATGTCGATCAGGTCGGTGACCCGACTGGGCTGGGCGTTGCTCACCCGTCCGTCGTACGCGACGACGTTGGCCGGCGGAGAACGGTTGCCGTCGAGCACGAGAAAGCGGTTGGTGAGGTGGGCCAGGGCCACGCCGATCTCGATCGACATGATGGCGTTGCTCAGCCCCGCCTGCCCGGACATGTAGTTGGTGTAGAAGAGGTGCCTCATAGCGGTCCCGGGGACATCGATCGCCAGCCGACTGGCCGATAGTGCACGAAGATGGCGGCGTAATAGTCGCCCAACAGGGAATAGGGCCGACCGTGGGCCAGGCGCGCGCCTTCGTAGAAGAGGATCTCGCCCGGCGCGATGTCGATCTGGCTGACCTCGCCCTCGACGTCCTCGACGCTGAGGGGCCAAGAGCTGTCCAACGCGCAGTCGATACAGATTGTCGAGCTGATGACATGCGAGGGCCGATCGACATGGGTGTAGAGGAACGTCCCCCTTTGATAGGCGCGGATGCCGTAACAGTACGAGAGCTCGAGCGACCTTCCCGCCCACGTCTCGTGCGCCGCTCGCAGATTCATGCCGAGCCGAACATTGAACTCCTTGTCCTCGAAATAAAGGGCCGGGATCGTGCCGGGATCGGGGTTGCCGATCTCGGCAATCGCTTGCTCGGTGCGAAACAGCGAGGCATTGGCGCGAACGTGCGCGCGCAGTTGCTGGTGAATAGCGGGGTCGAGCGCCGACTTGCGAAATCCGAGACCGCAGTCCGGGGCCGCCGCCTGCATGTCCCGTTGCCGCTCGCGCAGGAGCGCGGGCGGCTCGAGCTGCGGAATCATGCCCGCACCTTCGCGGCAACGGCCGCTGCGCCGAGCCGGCGACGAGCGGCCAGCGCCAGATCGAAGAAGCGCTGCTCGAGAATGCTGGACGCGCCGGCGCGGAAGCTTTCGAGATCGGCTTGGAGGAAATCGCTGTCGGCAAAGAGCTGCTTGTGCCACTCGGAGTCTCGGAAGGGTCCGCCGCCGTCGTTGAGGTCGCAGTAGTAATGGTAGAAGGATCCTTCCGGTACCGTGTCCTGTCCCGCCCCTAGCACGGTGAATTGAGGAACGTCGAGTAGCGCGTAGTCGATCCCGTTGGGCGTCAGCGCCATCGAGAAGCACGCCATCTCCGCCACCCAGGTGGCGGCAGGCGGCAGGTCCAACACCTTGCCGAGCAGGAACAGAACCTGCGCGAAGCGGAAGCAATCGCGGACGACCTTCTTGTTGCGGATGGTCGCTCCGGTGAGGAAGACGGTCACGCCCCCCGGCTTGAGCGGCGTGTCGCATCCCATCGACGCGAGCAGCTTGTCCAGATCGACTCCCCGGCCCTGGGACGCGAACCCCATGAACGGGTGTCCCCCGATGATCTCGTTTTCCGCCATCGCGTTATCGGAGGGAAAGAGATCCGGCTGGATCTCGCCGAAGAGAAAGACATCGGTGTCCATGAGGCACACGACATCATCGGCTTCGACGTATTCGGCGATGGCACTCAGAGCCTCGACGCGGTTCAGCGCCACATACCCGCCACGGCCCTCCGAGAAGTCGATATCGTGGCTCCGGCCGTGGTTGGCCCCCGTGATGGCGGACACTCCGTAGACATCGAGCAACCGGGTCAGCTCCGGGGAGAGCGCCGCGTGGTCGTTGCACACCACGACCGTGATGTCCCACCCCGGTGGCAGCTGGCCGACCAGCGACTCGAAGAGAATCGCGAGCTGCCAATGGAAATAGGCGCGATCTTCGATGCCGAAAACGAAGCGGACGTTGGTCTGCGCCGCAGGAGACGGAACGACGGCGGTGGGCTTGGCGCTGCCGGGACGCGCTGGCACCGCGGTGTCGATCAGGCCGAAGCTACGAAAACGCAGGAGCGCTTCGGCTACGTCGACGAGAACGCCGACGTCGTCTCCGGCATAACGCGTGCGCAGCACGTCGAGCATTGCGCCGATCGAGTGCTTGCCGTCACACAGCTCCCAGATCGCCGCGCTGGATTCGTTCAGCGTGTAGGCGCGCTCCCCCTCCGGCGACAAGAGCACCACCTCGTTCGCGACGGGAAAGGCCTTGAGATCTGTCCGCCGTGTCGGACAAAGGGCGCGCGCGGGCCTCGCTTCGCGAGCAGGAGGCATGATTATCGGGCCCCGCCCTCGTTCCCCGATTCTTCGTCGGAATCGTCGGACTTCGCGTTGGGGTCCAATCCTTCCTTGCGGCCTTGCAGGAGGCGGCGCGCGGCGACGCCGCCGACCAGGGCCGCGACCGCGGCACCG
>JBGTMF010000511.1:0-4095 GCA_041743795.1 Thermodesulfobacteriota bacterium
CGAACCCGGCGATCAGCCGCACTAATCGGCTGCGGGTGCGCCGATGATCCTTGTCGGACCCGGGGGCCATCTGGTAGGGCGGCCGGGTGACGAAACGATCTCTGTGGCTGGCGTTGCTCGTGGTGGTGTCGACTGCCGCCCGAGCCGAGTTCCCATATCCGTCCAATCCCCAGCCCTGCTCGGGATTGTCGGACGACTGTCTGGAGGCAACCGATTTTGCCTCCTACCTGTTTCTCCCCGTCGCCGATCCGCCGCTGCTGCCGAACGATTTCGGCAGCAACAACTGGAAGCTGAGCAGCCAACGGACGGGAGAGCCGGAGATCGACGAGAGCGTCCAGGAACTGCTCGGCGTCGTCGGCGCCAGCGTCGATCTGGCGTGGCAGATTACGACCGGACGGCCGGACGTGGTGATCGCCGTGCTCGACTCGGGAATTCGCTGGCAAGACGCGCTGCCCGACCTGGTCAACAAGTTCTACCTCAACCGCGGCGAACTGCCGGTGCCGCAGGGCAGCCGGAATGAGACGGATCCGCACGATCGCAACGGCGACGGCGTTTTCAATGTCGCCGACTATCTCGCTTCGGATGGATTCGCCGCCGACGACCGCGTCTCCGATGGCAACGGCAATGGCATGATCGACCCTGAGGACCTGATCTTCGCCTTCTCCGACGGCGTCGACGACGACGGCAACGGCTACATCGACGACATCAGCGGCTGGGATTTCTTCGAGGACGACAACGACGCCCTCGACGAGGTTGGCTACGGCCACGGCACCGGCCAGTCGAACGACTCGGGCGCCGAGGCCAACAACGGCATCGGCGCCGTCGGCACCTGCCCCAACTGCATGTTGCTCTCGGTGCGCGTCGGCGACAGTTTTGTCGCCGAGATCAACGCCTTCGCGCAAGGCGTCGTCTTCGCCGTCGACAGCGGCGCCCTGGTCGTCCAGGAAGCCCTCGGCAGTCTCAATCAGACAACGTTCGGCCAGGCCGCCGTCGACTACGCCTACGCCAACGGCGCGGCGGTGATCGCTTCGGCCGCCGACGAGCAATCGAACCACCACAATTACCCGGCCAACTACAACAACACGGTGCAGGTGAATTCGGTACGTCGCTTCGAGGATATCTCCGGACTCACGCAAGCGCCGCGCTCCTATCTCTACCTCAATGGTTGCACCAACTACGGCGGTCACATCGCCTTTGCCGTGCCCTCGTCGAGCTGTTCATCGGAGGCGACCGGCAACGGCGCAGGCATGGCCGGACTGGTCGTTTCGGCGGCGCTGAACGCGATTGACCGCGGCGACCTGACGCCGTATCGGCGCGACGACGGCTCGCTGGCGCCGTTCCCTCTGTCCGCCGAGGAGGTCAAACAGCTGCTTTCGCTGAGTGCCGACGACATCGATTTCTCGGCGCGCCCAGAGGAGGGGATCGAGGAGAATTACGCGACCGAGATCGGCATCCCCGGCATCGCCGGAAGTGAGCGCTTTCGCTCGGTCGCCGGCTGGGACCAGTATTTCGGCTATGGCCGCGTCAATGCCGATCGCGCGGTGCAGTGGGTCGACAGCGGGCGAATCCCACCGGAGGCCGCGATCGCCGAGCCGGCTTGGTACGCGACGGTCGACCCGGAGAGCACTGAGGTGTTGCCCGTCCTCGGCCGTGTCGCCGCCAACCGCGCGTCGAGTTGCTCGTACCAACTGGCGGTGGCGCCGGGTATCCAGCCACTCGAGGACGAATTCGAGACTGTCGTCGGCGCCACCGATTGTGCGGCTGTCGTCGACGGCAATCTCGGTGCCATCGATACCGCCGCCCTGCGCGCGCGCATGCCGCATGGCGTCACTGGTCCGGCCATCACCGAAGATGGTGCTCCGGATCCGGATAGATTCACCGTCACCATCCGCGTGCGCGTCACCGACGATCGCGGCTTGCGCGGTGAGGATCGCCGCGTGCTCGCCTTGCATCACGATGCCGATCTGCTTGCGGGCTTCCCTCTGCGCCTCGGCAGTGACGGCGTCTCATCGCCGGCGACGGCGGATCTCGACGGCGACGGCCGCGAGGAGATCATCGTCGGCAGCTCGAACGGCCTGGTGCACGCCTTTCGCGTCGACGGCAGCGAGCTGCCGGGATGGCCGGTGGCGAGCGACCCGCTCGAGTTGCACGGTGACTCGGCCGGTTATCGCGACGGCGCCGTCGTCTTCACCAACGCGACGGCGATTCTCGGTGCCGTCAACGTCGGCGACATCGATGGCGATGGAACGCTCGAAGTGGTCGCCGCCGACATGTTGGGACGAGTGTATGTTTGGAACCATCGCGGCGAGAGACGCGCCGGGTTCCCGGTCACTACGCACCCGGAGTATTCGCATACGCTGCGCTCGGAGCGCGACCTCGGCACGCCGGAAGGCCGTGTCCCCGATCTGACCAATCGCCGCAATCGCGACAACCGCGTCGGCCGTGCCATCGCCGGCGGTGCCGTTCTCGGCAATCTCGACGGCTCGGCGGACGGATCGCTGGAGATCATAGCTGGCAGTTTCGACCGGCATATCTACGCTTGGCACGCCGACAGTACCCCAGTGCGCGGTTGGCCGGTGCTGTTGAAGGATCCTGCGAAGGTCGAATCGGTCGATCCGCACAGCGGCGAAGTGACGTTGACCGCCGACTCGGGCGCGCGTATCGGGTCCAAGATCCTCGTCGCTCCGTCGCTCGGCGACGTCGATGGCGACGGCGTGATGGACGTCGTCGCGGTGGTCAACGAGGAGTACAGGGAGGATCCGAACGCGATCTTCACCAATCCTATCGTCAATCTGTTTCGCGGCGCCGGAATTCTCGACATGGGCAACACACGCCTCTATGTCATCCACGCCGACGGCGCCTTGCACGGTGACTCGCCGCGCGAGTTCGGGTGGAACCCCGACGCCTTCGCCGCCGGCTTTCCAGTGCGGACGGCGATGCTGACCACCGAGCTGCTGCCGCTCGTCGGCACCGGCAGCAACGGGCCGCCGGCGCTGGCGGACATCAACGGCGATGGCCGACTCGAGATCGCCACGATGTCGGCAGTCGGCCCGGCCTATGTCTTCGACGCCGCCGGTGTCTCGTTTTTCGGCCGGGCCGAGAGTGGCGAGGACATCGCGCTGCCCGGCGAGCCCTTCGGTCCGGGCAGCGACTCGACGGATATGCCCGCCTTCGGCGCCCTCGGCGCGGCGGTTCTCGCCGAGCTCGGCGGCCGGGGGCAGGGTTTCTTCGTCCTTGCGCCAGTCGCCGGACTGGGCAAGCTGATCGACAACCAGATCGCTGGGCGTCAGTTCCCGGCCGACAATCAACTCGCCGCATGGCGCGTCTCGGGTCCCGGCGGCGCGCCTGCCGAACCCGCCTTCGCCCCGGCTTTTCCCCGCCGCGTCAACGATTTGCAGTTCATCGCCGGGCCAATCGTCGCCGACATCTCCGGCGACGGATTGCCGGAGGCGATCCAGGGCAGCGGTGTCTACGACTTGCACGCGTTCGACCTCAACGGCAACGAGCCGGCCGGCTGGCCGAAGTTCACCAACGGCTGGATGGTCGGTTCGGCGGCGGTCGGCGACATCGACGGTGATGGCTTGCTGGAGGTCGTCGCCACCACCCGCGAAGGCAACCTCTTCGCATGGAAGACGGCGGGCGACGAGTGCGGGCCGATCCTCTGGCGCCGCTACCACCACGACGAGTGGGGCACGGGCAACTACGAGGCGGACACGCGCCCGCCGGCAAGTTTGCGGGCCGAAGACGTTCGCATCGGCCAACAGACGGCGACCACCCTCGAGCTGGAGCTCGACCGCGTTCCGGGCGACGATCTGTTTTGCGGCGAAGCGGCGATCGAAGTTCGCTTCGCCGACGATCGGATCGAGAACGCCGAAGACTTCGCCGCCGCCGAGGTGGCGACCGTGCAATCGGTATCGCCGGCCGGGCGCGCTGCCGGCACGCTCGTCCTCTCCCGCGACGAGCGCTGGAGTGATCGTTTGCTCCACCTCGCGTTGGCAGCCAGCGACGAAGCGGGCAACCGCTCGCGCGTGGTCAATGTCGGCACGGTGGATTTGCGCCGCGCCGCGGACGACGACGGCTGCAGTGTCGCAGCGC
>JBGTMF010000512.1:0-48729 GCA_041743795.1 Thermodesulfobacteriota bacterium
GCCAGCGAGCGCGGCGGGCGGCCGAGGGGTGGTTCGTCGCGCACGCCACATCATCCTTGCGATGCAAAGTTCCACTGCCTTTGCTGCAAACGATCGCAGCCGTCGGCGCCGCGCCTACGACCAAAGTCGCAATAGGCCCCCCACCCCTCACTTGCCTATAGAACTGCGCAAAGCTCTAGCCTAATCTCATGCGCATTGCCGACCAGCGAATGCCGCCGATGCACTACGAGAACACACCCCAAATGAAATTGTACCAATTGTTCGTTCTGAACATGGCGCTGCAGCTGTTCGACGGCGTGGCGACCTACCAGGGGCTCCGCATCGGCTTCCAGGAAGCCAACCCGATCCTAGTCCAGGCATTCAGCCACGTCGGAGTTCTCCCAACCCTGGTATTCTACAAAGCGTACGCCTGCGGCTTGTTGGTGGTGCTTCACCGCATCACGCCGGCCCATCTGGGTGTACCGATCATGCAGGGGCTGGCGGCCGTCTACTGCGTTTTCTCCCTCGGCCCCTGGTTGGGGAAGTTCGCCTCGGTCGCCGCCCATCTCTGACTGCGAGGGGCGCCCGACCGGGCCCCTCTAGATCCTCGATGGCAAATCCTGGATCCTGGACTCCGCTTGCAGTGGAGTCCAATGTGCCCGAGCAGAACAAACGTCCGGAGGTCGTGCCGCCTTGGGACACGACCAAGGTAAGCAACATCGCCGCTTGGCAGGAAAAGAGGCGACTGGCAGCGGCAATGCGGCTGGTGATGGAACGCCTGGTGCCGAGCAACGCCCCGGAAGACGAACTGCGCCGCGCCGCCGACGGCCTCGAGCGTTACGCACAAGCTCTCGCTGAACATCCCCGTCTGAAGAACATCCACGGCCATCCGGAGTCGGCGACATCCGGCGACGTCGGCGCCTTCTTCGACCAGAGCCCGTTCATCGGCCTCGCCAATCCACTCGCGCCGCCGATCTCGGTCGGCAAAGCCGGCGAGCGCAAGGCCATCGCCAAGGTGACCTTCGGCTCGGCCTACGAAGGGGCTCCGGGCTGCGTGCACGGCGGATACGTCGCCGGCGCCTTTGACGAGGTACTCGGCTACGTCAACGCGCTCAGCGGCCAGGGCGGTATGACCGGCCGCCTGACCATCCATTTCCGAAGCCCGACGCCGTTGCACACGGAGCTGTTCTTCGAAGCGGAGATCCTGCGCATCGAAGGACGCAAGATCTTCACCCAAGGCAAGCTCTACGCCGGCGAGCGCCTCTGCGCCGAAGCAGAGGGCCTCTTCATCTCGGTCGGCCGCGAGAAGTTTCAGGAGCTGTTGCGCCAGCGAGAAACCCTGGAGCGCAACCGTATCTGAGCACGCCGCCTCAATCCCATCCTTCGCCGGCGGGTACCAGGTATTTCATGTTGAGCTTGCGCGAGCGGAACTTCCACCGCCCGGCGACGCGGCTGTAGACGTCATCATAGTAACCGACGCCAGTCATGCTGCGGCCATCGATGGTGCAGCGCAGATCGAGGTAGCAACGCCCCGTGGCGCGATCGCCATCGAGCTCGATGACGTGGTTGTGTACGAACGGATAGAACGGCGGCCCGGTGATCGCCGCTCGGTAGGCGTCGGCCAGAGCCGCGCGGCCGACGATCGGCGGGCGGTCGCCCATGTCCATGACACCGTCCTCGGTGAAGAGGTCGATTGCCGCATCCACCTCCTGCCGCCAGACGCAATCGGCGTAGCGGCAGGCCAGGTCCCGTATCTCCTCACGGTCCGCCAATCCGCGCAACAAATCCGCCATGCAATCCTCCGCTCCGCTCACGGCGTTTCCTATCCGACTTCCGCGACTTCGCGGCAACCCTCTGGAACACTCTCCTCGAATCACGGATTGTACGCCGCATGCGAGGACCCCTGCACGAAGTCACGATCGTCGAGCTCGCCGGCATGGGCGCGCTTCCCTATGGTTCGCTGCGGCTCGCCGACATGGGCGCGCAAATCATCCGCGTCGAACGCCTGCGCGACGTTCCCGCCGAGCGCTCGCCACGGCCGCACAACTTCTGGGACCGCGGCCGGCGTTCAATCGCCGTCGACCTGAAGAATCCGGCCGGCATCGACACGGTCCTGCGTCTGACGGATACGGCCGACGCCTTCCTCGAATCGTTTCGGCCCGGAGTCGTCGAGCGCCTCGGCCTCGGCCCGGAGCCGGTCATGCGGCGCAACCCGCGCCTGGTCTACGGCCGACTCACCGGTTGGGGGCAAGAGGGACCGCTGGCGCAAAGCGCAGGACATTCGCTCAACTACGAGGCGATAACCGGCGTCACGCACGCTATCGGGCCGCGCGACGGTGCACCGGTACCGCCGCTGCAGATTCTCGGCGACTTCGCCGGCGGCGGACTGCACCTCGCCTTCGGCGTCGTCTGCGCCCTCTTCGAAGCGCAGCGCTCCGGCCGCGGTCAGGTGGTCGACGCGGCGATGGTCGACGGTGTGATGTCGATCGTCGCCACGTTCTACGCCATGCACAAGATGGGAATGCACACCGACGCGCGCGGCAACAACCTCTTCGACGGCGGCGCGCCGTTTTACAACATCTACGAGACGGCCGACGCCAAGTACGTCAGCGTTGCGCCGATCGAGCCGCACTTCTATGCGCTGCTGCTCGAGAAGATCGGTTTGACTGACGCCGACCTGCCCGACCAGAACGACACATCGCGGTGGCCGCAGTTGCGCGACCGTCTCGCCACGGTGTTCCGCAGCAAGACGCGCGACGAGTGGTGCCGGCTCCTCGAGGGAAGCGACGCTTGCTTCGCGCCGGTGCTCAACTTCACAGAAGCACTGTCGCACCCGCACAACGCCGCCCGCGGGGCCTTCGTCGACACCGGCGACGTGCCCGAGTTGTTGCCGACACCGAGGCTCAGCCGCACGCCCGGCCGGCCGGATCGGTCACCCGCCTACCCCGGCGCGGATACGGACGCGGTGTTGCGGGAGCGCGGCTTCGCCGCCGAGGAAATCGACGACCTACGAGAGAACGGTGTGATTGCGTAGAATCGTTCGATCGCAATAGAGATCGCATGGAGGGCCGGTTGGCGCTTGGCAGCTTTCCCGTGAAGTGAGAAGGTGCCGCGATCGAGGGAGGAGAATCACACATGCAAGTGGAATCATTCGTACCGTTGGACAGCTGGAAGAACGCCGCCAGCGCCGCGCGCGCCGCGGAAGAGGCGGGCTACGACATCACCCTGACCAGCGAGATCGGCCACGACCCTTTCGCCCCGCTTGTCGTCGCCGCCATGAACACTTCCCGCATCACCCTCGGCACCAACATCGCCGTCGCCTTCCCGCGCTCGCCGATGGTCGTCGCCAACATTGCCTGGGATCTGCAAGCCAATTCCGGCGGGCGTTTTTTCCTCGGCCTCGGTTCGCAGGTGAAGGGGCACAACGAGCGCCGTTTCAGCGTGCCGTGGAGTGCACCGGTGCCGCGCCTGCGCGAGTACATCCAGGCACTGCGCGCGATCTGGCGCTGCTGGGAGCACAAGGAACCACTCAACTTCGAGGGCGAACATTACCGCTTCACGCTGATGACGCCTGAGTTCGCGCCGGCTCCGACCGGCCTGCCGCCGGTGCCGGTGGCGATCGCCGCCGTCCGCGAGCCGATGATTCGCATGGCCGGTCGCATCTGCGACGGCGTCAAGCTACACGGCTTCGCAACGCGCAAGTACCTGACCGACGTCGCCATCCCGGCGCTGCAGGACGGCATGGGCAAGGCAGGAATGAACCGCGAGAACTTCCACGTTTCCGGCGGCGGCTTCATCGCCACCGGCGCGACCCAGGAAGAGGTCGATAAGCAACTCGAGATGATCCGCTACCGCGTCGCCTTTTACGGTGCGACACGCACCTACCACTCGGTTTTCGAACTGCACGGCTGGCTCGATCTCGGCATGAAGCTGCACGAGATGTCGAAGACGGGAAAATGGGAATCGATGGCCAAAGAGGTAAGCGACGAAGTCCTGCACGAATTCGCCGCGGTGGCCACCTACGACAAATTGAAGCCCGCGATCGAGCAGCGCTTCGGCGGCCTCACCGACTCACTCCTCATGGCCTTCCCGGGCACCGCCGCCGCCGGCCTGCAGAAGGAAGTCGTCCGCGACCTGCAATCGATCCCGTGCCCGTTCACCGGCTTCGCGCGATAACCCTGCCGCCGCGCACCTGCGTTTCAAGTCAGTGAGGAGTAGATCAAGGCGCGCAGCTGGCCGCGAAAGTCGAATGTGCGCGACGGCACCAGCTGGGTCATGAAGATGGCGATCAGTTCTTCGACTGGATCGATCCAGAAGATGGTGCTGGCCATACCTCCCCAAGCGAACTCGCCGACCGAACCGACCGAGCCGCCGAGCACCGGGTTCATGTTGACCGAAAAGCCGAGGCCGAAGCCGCTGCCTTCGTTCTCCACCTCCGAGAACAGGCCGGTGGTCAGCGCAGTGAGCCCCTTGCCGCCCGGCAGGTGGTTCATGGTCATCAGTTCAATCGTCTTGCGGCCGAGAATGCGCGCGCCGTCGAGTTCGCCGCGGTTCTGCAACATACGACAGAACCGCAGATAATCGCCGGCGGTCGACACCATGCCGCCGCCGCCCGAGAAGAAAGTCTTGTCGCCAACCCACGGGCTTTTATCATGCGGGTCGTCGATTAGGCGCAGCGACTTGTCGGCGCGGCGCGTGTAGTTGGCGGCGAATCGGCCGACTTCCGTCGGCCGCACGGTGAAGCCGGTGTCGGCCATGCCGAGCGGCCCCGTGATGCGCTGGCGGACGAACTCGGCGAGCGACTGGCCGGAGATTCTCTCGACGACGTGGCCGACGACGTCGGTCGCGACCGAGTAGTTCCATGCCGTCCCCGGGGAGAACTCGAGCGGCAGACTTGCCAGCCGTTCCATCCGGTCGGCCAGGGTCGCGCCCGTCTGCAGTCCGTCGATGTCGAGTTTGCGATAGGCGTCGTCGACGTTGCCGCGGTACATGAACCCGTACGTCAGGCCGGCGGTGTGCGTCAGCAGGTCGTGCAACGTGATCGGGCGCCGCGCCGGCTCGCTGAGGAACACCGGGTGCTTGCCCGAAATGTAGACGCGCATGTCGGCGAAGGCGGGTATGAACCGCTGCAGCGGATCGGTCAGCCGCAGTCGTCCCTCTTCGTAGAGGATCATCAGGGCGACGCTGGTGATCGGTTTGGTCATCGAGTAGATGCGGAAAATGGTGTCTTCGCGCATCGGCAGGTCGCGCTCGATGTCCATCCGCCCCAACGGCGAGAGGTGCACGACCTCGCCGCGCCTGGCGACAAGTGTCAGCGCTCCAGCGATCTTGCCCGGCTCGACGTAGTGGCGCTGCAAGTGCTGGTCGACGCGTGCCAACCGCACCGGACAGAAGCCGAGTTCGCGCGCATCCGAGCGCTTCAACACGATCGCCACCACGGCGAACTGGCAGTCGCCGCATGCCGGATCGACACCGGACTCGAGATAGTCGGGAGTTTCATCATGGGACTCACCTCGCGGTGGCTCCTTCTCTCCAATCGCTCCGTCGCGGTCAATCTCCGCCCGCCCCTTCGGCTGGCAAAAACGGGGAGGCGCCAATCCGCGGTTGGCCGAGCGCGGCGTAGCGGTTATGGTGGCGCCCACTACCCAAGGGACGGAGCAATACGATGGGAATTCCCGCCAATTTCAATCTCGTTCACCCCAACCACTACGCCGAGCACGGCTATCCGCACGAGATCTGGACGCGGCTTCGCCGCGAGGACCCCGTCCATTGGTTCGACAAGACTGACGGGATGCCGTTCTGGGCAATCACAAAGCACCAAGATATCGTCACCGTCGGGCGGCATCCCGAACAATTCTTCAATGGCCCGCGTCTGGTTCTCAGCCACGAGCCGGAGCAGCCCAACGACTTCCCGCCGACGCTGATCCAGCTCGACCCGCCGAAGCACGGTATCTACCGCAAGCTGATCAACAAGCGATTCACGCCGGGGCGACTGCGGCCGTGGCACGCCGACATCGAGGCCATCGCCTGTGGGATCGTCGACTCCCTGGTCGAGGAGAGCGAATCCGGCGAGTGCGACTTCGTCGAGAAGGTCTCGGCGCCGCTACCAATCGCCGTCATCGCCTGGCTGCTCGGCGTGCCGACGGCCGACTGGAACCTCCTCTTCGATTGGACCAACCGCATCATCGGGGCAAACGACCCCGAGTACAACAAAGACGGTCGGCCGCCGGCCGAAGCGGCGATGGCGACGATGACCGAGCTTTTCCTCTATTTCACCGAACTCGTGAAGGAGAAGAGGAAGAACCCGACCGACGACCTCACCACCCTGTTCACTACGCTTGAAGTCGACGGACAACCGCTTCCGGAGATGGATGTGCTGGCACTGTGTCTGATCATCGTCGTCGCCGGCAACGAGACCACCCGCAACGCGACGACCGGTGGCATGCTGGCCCTGATCGAGCACCCGGAGGAGTTGCGCAAACTGCAGAACAATCTCGCCCTCATGCCGTGCGCCGTCGAGGAGATCGTGCGCTGGACGAGCCCGATCATCCATTTTGGCCGCACCGCGATGACCGATTTCGAACTCGGCGGCAAGACCATCCGGGAGGGCGACGCACTCGCCCTCTTCTACCCGTCGGCCAACCGAGACGAGAGTATCTTTGCCGATCCCTTCGCCTTTCGCGTCGATCGCTCGCCCAACCACCACATCGCCTTCGGTACCGGCGAGCACTTCTGCCTCGGCGCTCACGTGGCGCGACTGGAGATGGAGTTCGCCTACCGGCACCTACTGCCGCGCATCGAGGAGATCGAGGTGGCTGGCCCCATCGATCGCCTGCATTCCGCGCTGGTCGGCGGCGTCAAGCGACTGCCCATCCGCTACAAGCTGAAACGCGCCAGCGCGGCGGCGTGATTGCGCCGCGACATGCGGCGACACGGTTCAGACGACAACGCGCTCCTGTCGGATTGCGCGAGTTCGGCGCCGCCCTGTTCGGGCGAGCGCGCTGCGAACGTCGTCCCGCCGCCGTAGCTGGTGACCCGTAGCGCCGAGCCATTACACCGGTCTGCCGAAACTTCGCCGGCTCACCCTCCGCTGCGCTTGACCCTCCACCCCTTGGCCTCCAGTTCGCGCACCAGGAGGTCGCGCTGGTCCCCTTGAATCTCGATGATACCGTCGCGCACAGTCCCACCGGCGCCGCACTTCCTCTTCAACTCGCTAGCGAGCGCCTCGAGGTCGCCCCCGGCCAGCGGCACGCCGGTGATGATGGTCACACCCTTGCCCTTGCGTCCCTGCGTCTGGCGACTGACGCGGACGATGCCGTCTCCCGCAGGGACGGCAGCCTGTTTCGAACAAGCGCAATTCGCAACCGGCCAGCCGCACTTCGGACAGGTCCGCCCGACCTCACTGGAGTAGACCATCCCGGACCGTCCCGGTTTGGCTGTGCGACTCATCGCCGGCAGGATTCCCCATCCGTTCGCGCGCGGCAACTGGTCGGAGACAATTGCCGGCACGGCCGTGCCCGGGCAGGCCAACGGCAATCGTCGGGCGCCCCCGCCGATCGCTCGCGCAGCGCCGACGCGATCCTCGGGCCTGTACAGGTCCCTCGCGGTCGTGCAATGGAGTGGAACGTCGAAGGGGGGAAAGCATGCGTCGACTTTGGATCGCCTTCAGCGCCGTGATGATCGTGTCGTTCGCCATCCTCGGATTCGCCGGTATGCGCATCTACCAGGAGGCTCCCCCCATTCCCGAGCGCGTCGTCACCACCGAGGGCGAAAAGATCATCGGGCCGGGCGTCATCAGCGCGGGCCAGAACGTATGGCAATCGCTCGGCGGCATGGAGATCGGCTCGATCTGGGGTCACGGCAGTTACGTCGCGCCCGACTGGAGCGCCGACTGGTTGCACCGCGAGGCGGTGCTCATTCTCGACGAGTGGGCCCACGCGGCCCACGGGCGGCCGTACGCCATCATCGCCGACGAAGAGCAGGGCGCGCTGCAGCGACGACTCGAAACGCTGATGCGCAGCAATCGCTACGATGCGGCAAGCGGCACGCTCACCATCGAACCGGAGCGCGCGCGCGCTTTCGCGGTCAATGCGGCGCACTACGCGGACGTCTTCGAGAAAGGCCGCGGCGAATACGCAATCCCGGCGGGAGCGCTCACCGATCCGGTGCGGCAACAACACTTCGTTGCGTTCATCTTTTGGACCAGCTGGGCCGCTGCGACGATGCGCCCAAACGATACCGTCACCTACACGAGCAATTGGCCGCACGAGGCGCTGATCGGCAACCGACCGACGGGGGAAGCGGTGGTGTGGACCGGGGTCAGCATTCTCGTCCTGCTCGCCGGCATCGGCGCGATGGCGTTCTGGTATGCGACACAACGGCCAGAGCACCCACCGGACGATATCCCCGGTGACGATCCGCTGCTCGGCACTCGACCCTCTCCGTCACAGCACCCGGTGATGAAATACTTCTGGACGGTAACAGCGCTCATCGTGCTGCAGGTCGGCATGGGGGTCATCACAGCCCATTACGGTGTTGAAGGCAGCGGCTTCTACGGCATTCCGCTCGATCAGTATCTGCCGTACTCGATCACCCGCACGTGGCACGTACAACTCGGCATCTTCTGGATCGCCACGGCCTGGCTCGCCACGGGTCTGTTCATCGGGCCGTCCGTCGGCATCGAGCCGCCCTTTCAGCGCCTCGGCGTGAATCTTCTGTACGGCGCGTTGCTGGTCGTCGTACTGGGATCGATGATCGGCCAATGGCTCAGCGTCAAGCAACTGCTCTCCGAGGACGCTTGGTTCTACTTCGGCCACAGCGGCTACGAGTATATCGATCTCGGACGAGCGTTTCAGATCGCACTCCTGGTCGGGCTCTTTCTTTGGCTCACGCTGATGTTGCGCGCCCTCGTCCCGGCGCTGCGGCGCGACGATGAGCAGAAACCAATCCTTACCCTGTTTCTCATCTCGTCGGCGGCGATTGCCGGCTTCTACGGCGCCGCGCTCGGCTACGGACGCACAACCAACCTGGCCATCGCCGAGTACTGGCGTTGGTGGGTGGTTCACCTTTGGGTCGAGGGCTTCTTCGAAGTGTTCGCCACCGTAGTCGTGGCATTTCTGCTTGCGCGCCTGCGGCTGGTCAGCATCCGCACCGCCGGCAGCGCGACCGTGCTCGCCGCGACGATCTTCCTTTCGGGCGGCATCGTCGGCACCCTGCATCATCTCTATTTCTCGGGTACGCCGATGATGGTGCTCGCGTTGGGCGCGGTGTTCAGTGCGCTCGAGGTCGTACCCCTGCTCTTCGTTGGGTTCGAGGCGTGGCACAACCTGAAGCTCACCCAGACGCGCCCATGGGTGCAGAAATATCGCTGGCCCATCTACTTCTTTGTCGCCGTCGCCTTCTGGAACCTGGTTGGTGCCGGACTCTTCGGCTTCATGATCAACCCGCCGATCGCGCTCTATTACATGCAGGGCCTGAACACGACGCCGGTGCACGGACACGCCGCATTGTTCGGTGTCTACGGCATGCTGGGCATCGGCTTGATGCTGTTCTGCTTCCGGGCGTATCGACCGAAGGAGGTATGGCGTGAGGGCTATGTAGGCTTCGCCTTCTGGGCGATCAACGGCGGCCTCATGGCAATGATCGTACTCAGCTTACTGCCGGTCGGCCTCATGCAGACGTGGGCCTCGGTAAACCAAGGCTACTGGTACGCGCGCAGCGCCGAATTCCTGCAGACCGACTTCATGCAGACACTGCGCTGGATGCGCGTCGTCGGGGACACAATGTTCGCCGCCGGAGTCGTCGCCCTCGGCCTCTTCGTACTCGGCCTCGCCACCGGACGATCGCTCGAGCCAGAAGCGTCTTGATCGCGCGAGAATGGCACCGTCACGGAATCTATCCGCGCGGACGCCGCCCCGTGCGAGATCTCGGCGATCGAATCAGTTCACGAGGCTGCTTCTCTGGTGTGTTCCGGAGTGACGCGCAAATGCGCGAACGCGGTTGCAAGTGCCTGTAATGTTTACTCGGACGAATGGCCTGCTGGTTGTTGCTCACGCCTTTCGGCACGGCTTTTGCGCCGATCCATTGACGTCGGTGAAATTGTCGGCGACGTCAACGTCAAGGCCTCCCAAGATGGAAGGGCGCGAGACTTGCCCCGCAGGTGGCACCGACTATTGTGGAGTCATCCGCGCGAGGTGCCGATGTCGATCAGGTCTGCTGCCAAATTCGTTCTCTTTTCGTTTGTGATATCCAGCACCGCGCTGGCCGCCGATTCGGTCGGTACGTTGCGCCTCGCCTCCGACGTCTGGCCGCCGTTCACCGACGTCGACGGAAAGGCCCGGGTGGCGATCGACCTGGTGCACGAGGCACTGCGACGCACCGGCGTCGCCGCGAGCAGCGAGGTACGCACGAATTTCCGCGACGTCGTCGAAGCGCTGCAGAGCGGCGAGGTCGACGGTACCGCCGCGCTATGGCACAGCTCCGAGCGCGCCGCTTTTCTGCTGTTCTCGAGGCCCTACTTGGAGAATCGCTTGATCTTGGTTGGCCCCAAGGGCAGTGACCTCAGCGCCACCAGCCTGGCGGCGCTCGCCGGCAAGCGGGTGGCCGTCGTCGCGACGTACGCCTACGGGGAGTCGATGAAGAGTGCCGATGGGCCGCGTTTCATCGAAGGTGAAAGCGACGGTGACAACCTGCAGAGACTGGTGCGAGGGGAGGTCGACTATGTGCTCGCCGACGAGTTACTGGTTCACCACCTCTTCGCGCGCTACGAAGCGAAGGCGCGGCGCCTGCTGCAGGTCGGCAGCCGACCGCTGGTAGTGCGGTCGCTGCACTTTGCCGTGCGTCGCGATTACCCAGACGCGGAGAAGATCATCGACGGATTCAACGCCGAGGTCCGCCGCATGATCGTCGACGGATCCTACAATAGAACCCTGCAAATGGAGTGGATCCAGGCCGACGTCGACGGCGACGGCAAACTAGAACTGGTTCTCGGCGGCCGCGAGGCCGGCACCAAGCCCCCGATCAGCGGCTACGAAGTCTTCTCTACCGAGGAGCCTTCCGAGGGAGTACTGGAACGCCTGAAAGTGAGCTACTTCATCGCCGGGCAAAAGTACGACGACTGGGAGAAGGTGCCGCCCGAATACAAGATCCCGGCCAAACACGCCCTCGAACACGGCATGGAAACCGGCCGCCCTGGCATCGTACTATTCGAGTTCTGAGAACTTCGAATAGGCGCGATGCCGCGGAGATGCCGATGTCTCGAGCCCTCGCCATCATCCTCTCAACCCGGTGATTCAGTCGACACAATTCACCGCGTCGCGTCCTTTCACCGCGCATGGAGGAGGGAATGTAGACTACCTCTCCTGCGTGGGGGAGAAAAAGGAACACTCTACCGTGTGAATGCGGAGGCGGTTTTTCATGGCAAACTTCAAAGGCACGATCGGCATCCTTACGGGCGGCGGCGACGTTCCCGGGCTCAACCCGGCAATTCGCGCCGTCACCATTCGCGCACTGCGAGAAGGGTACAAGGTCATCGGCATCCGCCGCGGTTGGGCCGGCCTCGTCGATGTCTTGCCGGATGAGAAGGCGGACAATGACGACAATTTTCGGGAGTTGACGGAGGATATCGTCGACCGAGCCGGGCGCACCGGCGGAACCTTCCTGCACACTTCGCGCACCCGCCCCAGCCACCTGCCGAAAGCAGTCGTGCCTCCACATCTGCGTGCCACCTACGACGACGAGATCAACGATGTGACGGCTACCGTGCTCGAAAACCTGCGCTGGCTCGGCATCGACTACCTCATTCCCATCGGCGGTGACGACACACTGAGCTACGCCTACCGTCTGCACGGTGAAGGCATCAAGGTCGTAGCGATCCCGAAGACGATGGACAACGACGTGCCCGGCACCGACTACTGCATCGGCTTCGGCACCTGCGTCACACGCACCATCGAGATGACGCACACGCTGCGCACCTCCGCGGGGTCGCACGAGAGATTCCTGGTCATCGAGGTCTTCGGCCGCTACGCCGGCTACACTGCATTGCTACCTACCATGGCCGGCGCGGCGGATCGCTGCGTCATTCCGGAACACGAGTTCGATATCGACCAGTTGGCCGAGCTGCTCGTCTACGACCGCAACCGGCATCCGAGCAAGTATTCGGTCGTGCTCGTTTCCGAAGGTGCCAAGATCAAGGGACAGGACGAGATGGCGTTCGAAGGCGCCGAGACAGATCAATACGGCCACCGCAAGCTCGGCGGCATCGGCGACCGCGTGGCAGCTCGCCTGAAGGATCTGTCGGCCAAGTACAACAACGGAAGACTCATCAATGTCGTCAATCAACGCCTCGGCTACCTCGTCCGTTGCGGCGCCCCGGATGCGCTTGATTCGATCATCCCCATGGCCTTCGGCAATCTGGCGCTCGACTTGCTGCTCGAAGGCGTCTCCGGGCGCCTCGTCAGCATCCGCAACGGCGTCTATGACAACGTGCCGTTGGAGGTGGTGCATGGGCCGCACAAGGTGGTCGACGTAGCGAAGTACTACAACACCGAGCGCATGAGGCCCAATTACAAGACCTTCGAGCGCATGCCGCTCTTCATCATGACGAGTGACGTCTGACCGGCCGCTCGAATCAGGCCAGATCCTCCAGCGGAATAGCAGACGTATTGGCGGATCGCCTCGCGCGCCCGTGCCCGGCTTGTCGACATGGCGATTCATTGTTCGAGTGAAAAGCGATAGTCCGTCGCGTATTGGTCACCTGACTAACAAAACCCAGAGTCGAAGAACAATTCGAAGAGGAGTCGACGGCCGACTCCCCGCGCCGCACGTTCACGCCGCGGCTCGATGTGGTCCGCTGCGGCGCCCAACCTTCTCCCATGGCGGGAGAGATACTCTGCCATGTTCCGCCCAAGCGCTATCCAAATGCGGGCTATGCACGCCGAGTGGATTCTTGTAAGCGTCATTGCTGTCGTGGCCGTTGCGTCAGATTCCCGCTTGGTCAGACTCTTCGCCGGGCACGGCAGAATTGACAAGAGGCTTCCATCGGGTCTCTCCTCCTTGCAAGGTTACTTCCCGAGAATTGAGAGCGCAGCACGACCCGGTTGACACGGCGATGTTCGAACACGAGGGGGAAAGCCGACGGATTCGGCTCGAGCATCGGCAGGCCGCAAGCTCGAAGAGCAAGCTTGTTCTCCTGTCGATCGTCTCAACGCTCGCATTGATCGGCGCGCTGGAGCTGTTCGCACGGCGACTGGATTCCAGGACTCTCGGCTTCCAATTCGATGGAAAGGAGTTTCGGCCACCACTCGAGTTTTTTCCGGATCTCACGACCAATGCCCAAGGGTTCCACGACGTCGATTGGCCGCCTGCCGATGACGACTCGACTCGCGTCATTCTCCTCGGCGACTCGTACGTCGTCGGCTATTGGGTCGGAACTGCAAAAACGGTTGGGCAACGGCTGCAAGCCCACCTGACGAGCGGGTCGGGACGACGCCACGTCGTTTACTCGATCGCCAGCTCGGGATGGGGGCAGCGTCATGCGCTGCCTGCTTTGCGGCAGCACGGTAAGGCGCTGGATCCCGATTGGGTCGTCCACCTGGTCCTCTCTAGCAACGACATCCGCAACAACGACCCCAAGTTGAACGCGCGCGGACTCCGAGAGATGGTGACGGGAGTCGGCGAAATTCCCGGCGTCGTCCGCATGCGAGCGGCAGATGCGCCGGGCCTGCTGTTCCCGGGATCGGTGCTCAATCAGCTCGTGTCCCACCGAGTCGCGCTTCTCAAACAGAAGAAGCCCACCGCCGTCCCATTGGACTACAGGGTGTATGACAAGAATCCGGACCCTGCCTGGACGCGCGCCTGGGAAGAGACTTTTCGACTGCTCGACGAGATCAAAGAGGAGACCGAGCGCCTCGGAGCGCGCCTCCTGTTGGTCACTGCATCGACCCCGCACGGCGTGTTGGGACCGGAGGAGGGTCGCCGGCAACTGGAGGCCGCCTACCCCGCCCTGGTTGCGCTAGATATCGACTTGGACCTTCCCGACCGACGGCTGGCCGAATACGCCCGCAGCCGCGGCATCGACTTCCTCCGCTTGGAGTCAGTCTTCCGCGACAGATCGCAAGGCCGCCGCGGAGCCTTTCACTGGGAGATCGACGGTCACTGGAATGCAGAGGGCAACGACTTGGCCGCATTGACGATCGCGGAACACCTACTGCCCCTCGAGTAGCGTCCTCCTCCGGGTGAGATTGTCGATTTTCTCCGAAACGAGGCTTCGACGAGCTCAGCCTGAGCGGCGGGAGAGTTGTTTTCAAAGAACTTTCTCCGCTCACCCTGAGCTTGTCGAAGGGTGTTTCCACGTTTATCGACGGTCTCGGGTAGAGGAGTGAAGTAGAAGACTAACACCTTGCCCGCGGCTTCACCTGAGTGTCCTAAGGTCGGCCCATCCGCCCGGAGGAACAGAGGGCGGGGGTCGCGGTGGAACGATGCGGTTGGCCACGGTGCCGCCTCTGGACGAACCGATCTTCTCAGATAGCATCATTGCATGAATACCAGACACCGGACGCGCGCGGCTCGCGCTTTCTCTCCTTGCCTGGCGATTGCCGCCGCGACCATGATTCTTGCCGGCTGCGCCACGCCGCGAAAACCTCCGCTGCAGTCGCTCGATCGCGAGATCGATCTGGCTCGGTTCATGGGTCGCTGGTACGTGCTCGGAAACATCCCGATCGACAACTTCTTCGCCAGCGAAGCCGACGCCTACAACGCCGTCGAGGAGTACGAACTCGCCGACGACGGTACGATCCGCACGACCTTTACCTTCCGCGGGGGGAGTTTCGACGGCCCCCCAAAGAAGTTCGCGCCGACCGGTTTCGTGCATGACGAGCGCACCAACACCGAATGGCGCATGCAGTTCTTGTGGCCGTTCAAGTCCGCCTACCTGATCCTCTACCTCGACGAGAACTACGAGAAGACGATCGTCGGCGTCCCCGACCGCAGCCACGCCTGGATCATGGCGCGAACTCCGGAACTCCCCGGCGGCGAGTACGAGCAGCTCGTCAACGAGCTCCAACGCCAGGGCTACGATCTCACCGGCCTGCGCGAGGTGCCGCAACGCTGGTAACATAGCCTCGAGGGACAATCGGTCTGACCAGCACAAGACCTACGTGTTCGACTGCCCATTCTATTCTGCTCGGAGTCGACCCGGGCGAAGGGAACAGCCGAGGAGACGAGCAAGCCTGCCGCGGCGCCTCTGGTGATTTTGGCGTCGATCTGGTACGCGAACGCGCATGAAGATGGACTGGCGCGGAGTGGCGACTGTCAGCGGACGAGTAGGGCGAGGGCTTGCCGCCTGGCTTTGTGGATTCGTCGTCACCGGGTGCGGGCTGAACGTCGACATCATGTCGACGCCGAACCCGGCGATGGTCGGCGTGCCGGTCGAGATGAAGGTGACCGTCGAGAACACCAACGGTCCCTGCACGGTCGACAACATCGAGATCTGCATCTTCCCGTTCTCAGAGTTGACAGCCGAGCAGCAGGAGCTACTGGCGGTGGCCGAGCAGGCGAAGGCCGAGGCGGTCGCCGGATCCGCCACCGGCCTGAGCTTGCCGAGCATGACGTTTTGCGACTTGGATATCGCTTCGCAAGCCGCGGCGGCGGTCGCCTTGCCGGCGAACGGCGTAGTCTGCACGGCTCCCAACGGCAACGAACCGGTCGCCTGCACCCTCGGCCCGCTGACTCCCGGGCAGAGCACATCGTTCACGATCACCGTCACGCCATCCAAGACCGGCTCGTTCGTCAATCTCGTCGACGCGTCAGGCGAAGTCGTCGGCAACGGCGACTGCGCGCTGCAGTCCGCCTTCGACTTCGACAGCGAGATCATCGCCGTCTCCTCCGGCGTCGCCGCACCGGTGTTCTCCGGCAACGCGATGATCTTGGTGATGACTGCGCTCTTCGGCCTCGGCGTTTGGCGTTTGCGGCGCCGGCAGGACAGTACCGGGCCGAGCTGAAGGTCGGCGGTGGGCCGCCGGCGTCAAAGCCAGCTCCACCCGAAGATGATCTCAAGGTGCCGGCGAACGCCGGCACGCCGACTCGAACAGCTCGGCGAGCGCCATATGGGAAGTTCGAGCGGAAGCCCTTGCTCGGCAGCGGACGAAAGTTCGAAGACCGCGGCGAGCACTCCCTCGAGGGAATCGATGGCCGCTGGAAGCTCTACGAGGTCCACGCGTAGCAGCCCGTTGACGAACAAGACGCGGACGGAGCAAGGAGGCATGTGCGAATGAGTGACGAGACGAGTTTTGAAACGCTGAGTGCAACGGAGGTGGACGCGCTGGGTCGGTTGACCTTGAACAGGCCCGACAAACTGAATCCGCTGTCCGCGCAGACGCTGCTCGACATCGCCGCGGCTGCGCGCTGGTTCGACACACGGCGCTCGGTGAAGGTCGTCGTCGTCCGCGGCGCCGGCCGCGCCTTTTCGGCCGGCGCCGATCTCGGTGGCTTCGCCGGTCCGCAGGACCTGACGATTCGCGATGCCGCGGATCTCGGCCGAGAGATGGCGGACGCGATGGAGCGGATGCGGGCGGTAAGCATCGCCGCCATCCACGGATGGTGTGTCGGCGGCGGGATGGTGTTGGCCGCGGCGTGCGATCTGCGAGTCGCCAGCGACGACGCGAGATTCTCGATCCCTGAGGTCGACCTCGGACTTCCCTTGGCGTGGGGCGGCGTACCGCGATTGGTGCGCGAGATCGGCCCCGCCCGGACCAAAGAGTTGATCATGACTTGTCGCGCGTTCGATGCCGTCGAGGCCGCGGCTATTGGGTTCGTCAACCGCGTCGTCCCCGCGGCCGACCTGGTAGGCGAGGTCGACGCGCTCGCCCGCTCGCTCGCCGCGAAGCCGGCGCACGCCCTGCTGTCCACCAAGCGGCACGTCAACGCCGTGACCGACCAGATGGTGGGGACGATGCGCAGCTGGGCCGACGCCGACGGCCTCGTAACCGCATTCGGCGACGCGGAGTGCGACGAAGCCAGGCGTGTCTATCTGCGCCGCCGCCGTTCGTGACGAATGCTCACCACGATCGCGCCCTGCGCCGGCTGAGACTATCGGGCCTTATCCACCATGGGTGTCAGGATGCATCCTCGCAGTCACTCCGGGGCAAGAGCGGGCGGGCGAGCGGATAGTGTCGCGGGTACCGCTCATTCATCGCTTCGCGTCCGGCCGTCGTCGCCGCGCCGGTCCGGATGCTGGTAGCGTTCGATGATCGCATGGGCTTCGGCGATCTCGCGGGTCAGCAGGAGTGTCAGCACAACCCGGATGGCTACGATCGCGGCCAGGACACCGACGCTGGTCCAATCCGGATGCAGCACCGTCGCGATCAGATCGGCGTCGCTGTCGGCGTGTCCGTGCTGGTCGGCGTCGCGGTCAGCGTGGCAGTCACGGTAGGCGTCGCGGTGGGGGTGGTGGTAGGGGTGGGCTCTCCGCACAGGGAGGTGGCGCGGGAGCGAGCGATGTATATGTCGCCGGTGAGAGTGCCGATGCCTGGCAGGACGATGTCGAGTTCGACGTGGATGGCGCTGACGGTCAGGGTCAGGGAGTCGATGCCGTTACCGCTCTCCACCTGCTCGTTGAGCACCACTCTCACTCCCTGGGGTGTCGAGCAGTACGGTGTTGGGAGCGGGGTTGACGGCGATGTTCAGTCCGACGCCCAGACTGCCGCCGACGGTGGCGGTCTCGATCGTGGTCGTGCCGGTGGAACTCAGGGTGCCGCAGCACCCCGTCACCTCGGCGCTGCTCGCCACCGTGTCGGCGTCGATGGTGAGCAGTGGTGAGAGCGAGAAGACGTCGATCTCGAGGTCGTTGACGGTGGCATTGGCCGCAGGGGTAAGCGGTTGGCCTTTTGGAGTGGGGCTGGGGCTCTGGCTTCGTATTGACTATCTGACCTGCAGCATGACATCTGTGCTTCGGTCGAACAGTTCGTGAGCAGATGGCGTGGCGCTGCTGAAGTAACACCGCTTGATGCCGACAGAGGAGGCTCGAATGGCGAGAGTCACATTGCAAAATGCGTCGCTCGGAGGCCGCGGTCATGGGCTTACGATGGAAACGGATGAGCAGAGGGCGGCCAGTCGCGATCGCCGGCCGGTGCGACGCCAAAGCAAGCTACGCGTGGCGATTCTCGCCGCGATCGGGCTTATGGCTTATGCACATTCGTTCGCTCCAGTTGCACGGGGCGAGATCGACATCAGCGGCGGCTGGCAAGCCAACATCTTGTGCATTGGGAACACCACCATCATCCAGACGTTGTACTTTTCGGAGAGCGTGTCGCCGGGATTTTTCCCCTTTTCTCTGGGGCCGGCCTGCGGAACCCTCGAGTTCGAGGGGCCGGTGCGGCCTCTCGCCGACTGCTCGGCCCAGCCTGGCGTGCAAGGAGGGGTCAGCGGATCGAGCTTCAGCCTCCCGCCGACGGGAGGCTTCGGATTCACCGGGATTCTGGCTGATCCATACGCTTCGCCGAGCTTTCCTATGTGTGACTCCTTTACTCGATACGACGTCCAGCTCCGCATCACCGGAACGATTCAGACTGACGGTGCGGACCGCGCGACTCGAATCGATGGGCAGTGGGACGCCCTGAGCTACTCGCTCTACAATTCCGACGCGCAGTTTTGCGCGTCAGGCGGGTGTCCCGATAACTGCTGCACGTTGACGTTGCTGCGGAACGACGTCACTCCCGGCGCGAACCAAACTGCATCGCCGTACGAGGGCGCTAGCGTCACCTTCGCCGCTGTTGCAACCGGAGGGAACGTTGTCATAACGCCGCTCAACGAACCCGCGGCCCTGCTTCCCGCCAACTTTCAGATCCTCGATACCCCGATCTTTTTCGACGTTACGACGACGGCTGAGATTACTGCGCCGATCGCCGTCTGTCTTCCCTACCCGGATGCCAACCACGACGGCTTCGTCGATGGAACCACTCCTCTTATCGACGAGACGACCCTGCTGCTCCTGCACGAGGAGGATGGCGTGTTCGTCGATCGGACGAGCAGCCGCGACACGGCGGCGAACGTGATCTGTGCGCAGGTCGACTCGCTCTCTCAGTTTATCTTCGGGGCGGCTGCTGCGCCCTGCGGCGACGGCCATCTCGATCCGGGCGAGGACTGCGATCTCGGTGCGGGGCTCAACGGTTCCCCGACGTCTTGCTGTACAGCGCTTTGTACGCTCAGGCCGAGCGATGAGGTTTGCCGGCTTGCCGCGGAAGAGTGTGATCTGCAAGAGACCTGCACCGGTACTTCACCCATCTGTCCGGCCGATGAGTCCGCATCTGCAGGCACATCCTGCGCCGATGGCACCAGCCCCTGCATCGTGGGAACATGCGACGGCTTGGGGATCTGTGTGACCGCCCCGGTAGCCGACGGTACGTCCTGCGATGACGGGCTGAGTTGTAACGGCTCGGACTTGTGTCTCGACGGCGTCTGCCTGCATACCGAGGCCAACTGCGCGGTGGTGGCTCCCCACGGTAGCTACAAGTGCTACAAGGCCAAGGACCTCAAGAACCCGCCGTTTCAGAAGATCAAGAAGCCGGGCATCTCACTCGGCGATGCGTTCATGCTGGACCCCGATGTCACCGTGGTGAAGCCATTTCACTATTGCGAGCCCGCCGACGTGGACGGCGGTGGCTTCGGAGACTCGCCAGCGCCCCTTTGCTGCTACAAGGTCAGGGGCCGCAAAGTGTTGCCTCCACCGACCGTGGCAACCAGCGATGGCTTCGGCGATCTGTCCCTTCTGTTGAGAAAGCCCGATCTTCTCTGCCAGCCGTGCAGCGCGAACATCGCGCCTGCACAATAAGCTGCACGAGCGGGAGATTGCCGAACCGGAAAAGGCTTTGATCTTCTCTCCGCCAACAGAACGGCTGCGACAATGAGAACACCCGAGCCGGAGAGACGGCCAACGCAGGTTGAACTGCGCTCACAAGATGATGATCTACAAAGGTCGCGGCGCGCGACCTCGAGTGTGGATTCGGTTTGCCGGGATTTGCGATTGGACGGCATCTGGAAGCCGCTGATTGCGAGGTGAGCGTTTTGAAGGCTCACAGTCCGGAGACTGTGAGCCTTCAAAGACAATCGTGTCGCACCAGCCTGCTACAGATGAGTCAGTTTCCGACGGTCGTTATGATGTCCGCAACGCGACATCTGAGCGCGTCAACCTGAGTCGACGCTGCGATCCCCAGCGGATTCTGGGCCAGGTCGACCACATCCCCGCTGTCGGGATCGTCCGTACAATCCACGGGCGCGGGTCGCACGTAGTAGTACGCGCGCACTCCTACGCACGTAGTCTACCGACCTTTCATCCGTCGCACCCTCTTCGATACAAACGCGTCATGACTTTCGACGCACATTGCTCCGCTAGGGGCGTCTCACCCGGCATGATGCAACCCCGAGGATCCCGCCGATTCTGTCTGCAGTACAACAGCGCCATGGCCAATTCGGTAGAGGCGGGGCAGCGAATCCCCTTTTTAGGCCGCCGAGGACACAGGGGTCTCCCATGAACCGGCGTCGGATGAAATGTCCTACGCATCGCGCGGTCTTGCTCGCCGCGCTGCCCATCGTTCTCCTGTGGCACGCTGGCGCGGGTGCGGCGCGAGAGCCCAACGAGCCGATTGTTCTAGCGTGGGAAGAAGGGGACGTCGCCGGCATGACCAGTGTCCTGGCTGCGGACGGGCGCGAGGTCATCGGCTTCGTCGAGTATCACCAGCATCGTCGCGGGGATCTCCTCGAGACGATGCGCGTCACACGATTTCGCGATGGTTCCAGCGACGAGGATCACGCCGTGGCGCGCATCGTCGCAGGAACTCTCGAGGGCCAGCGCGGCCGATCGATCATCCGCGACGTGGACGGCGCTGAGATTCTCGATTGGTACATCGATGTCCCCGCGGGTCGCGTGCACGGGTTCGTTCGCGCCGGCGACAAACGAAAGCACTTCGACGAGAGCGTCGATTTGCCGGCCGCCACGTACTGGGGAGCACTGATTTTCATCGTGCTGAAAAATTTCGATCTGAACGCCGTCGACGGGAAGCTGGTCTTCCACACCGTCGCGCCGACTCCCATGCCGCGCGCAATCGACCTCGAGTTGGTGCGCCAGGGGGAGACGTCGGTAACGCGGACGGGTGGCCGTCTCGAGGTCATTCGCTTCACGCTCCGCCCAGCCATCCATTGGTTGATCGATCCGATCATCCAGCGTATCGCGCCGAATACCGAGTTCTTCGTACGCCCGAGCGCCCCGCCGGCCTTGGCGCGATTCGTCGGCCCGCGCAACTACGGCGGCCAGAGGATGGTGATCGAATGAGCGTCGGCGCCGAGCGGTCGGACGCGGCGGTACGGCCGGATCGTCTCGCTAGCCTTCCGACTCCTCCAGTTGTCGTTCCCGCGGAAGGGGCGGCGCTCGCACCGCGACGACCGCGCCTGTTCCGTTTGCGCGCCGACATCCGCGAGCTGCTGGCGCGCGCGCGTGCGCTCGAGAGCACGGCGCCGGAGATATACGGATTCAATCTGGATACGGCTAGTTGGCTCTATCTGATCACCACCTCCTTCTACCGATGGTACTTTCGCACCGAGGTGTACGGCATCGAGCATCTGCCGCCAGGCCCCGTCATGTTGGTCGCCAATCACGGCTCGCATGTCCTGTCCTGGGACGGAGCCAACATCCTCTCGGCCTGCCTTCTCGAGGCGGATCCGCCGCGACTCGTACATGGCATGGGCGGCCATCGATTGATGGAGCTACCCGTTCTCGGCAGCGTGGCGCGCCGTATCGGCGCCGTCGACGGGGGGCGCCCCGCCTGCACACGTATCCTCGAAGACGGCGGCGTGGTTCTCACGTTTCCCGAGGGCATCAAGGCGCTCGCTCGACCGTTTCGTGAACGCTACCAGCTGTTGCCGTTCGGGTCGGGCTTCGTCCACGTCGCGATAGCGACGGGAGTTCCGATCGTACCGGTCGCGGTGGTCGGCGCGGAAGAGGAAGCGCCGATGCTCGCCAATCCCGAGTGGATCCAGCGTCTGACGCGGACGCCCGTCGCACCAATCACGCCGACGCTCGTGGTACCACTGCCTGTCCGGTACCGGTTGCACTTTGGCGCACCGATGCACGCGCGCGGGCCTGCGACTCCCGAACGGGTCGCCGAGGGCGTCGCGGAAGTCCGTGATGCTTTGATGGCCCTGCTCGCACGAGGTTTGCGAACGCGACGCAGCGTGTTCTTTTGACGAGGTCCGTTCAGCTCTTCGAAGCGACGTGTCCCGATCCATGGGTCAAAACCTGTTGCACCGACGCAGTAGTTGGAATCCCGACCCGCGGAATTACCCGCGTAGTAGTCCGAGCTTACGCCTTCGTGACCGTACCGGTACGATGTTCACGAACGAAGATCACTCACGCTGGCCGACGTCGACGTTGCTGGGAAATACCGTCGAAGCGATAGGAGTATTTCATGCGCGCGCTTTGTTGGCACGGAACCGGTGACGTAAGAGTGGACAACGTACCCGACCCGAAGATCGAGCATCCTCGCGATGCGATCATTCGGGTGACCTCAACCGCGATCTGCGGCTCGGATCTCCACCTGTTCAACGGCTTCATGCCCACGATGGAGAATGGCGACATTCTGGGACACGAGACGATGGGAATCGTCGTCGAACTGGGATCGGCGGTGAACAATCTGAAGGTGGGGGATCGGGTTGTCGTGCCGTTCAATCTGGCGTGCGGCGACTGCTTCTTCTGCAAGCGGACGGAATTTTCCCTCTGCGACGAATCGAACCGGAATGCAGAGATCGCCCGGAAGGCAATGGGACAATCGCCTTCCGGTTTGCTGGGGTTCTCGCACATGCTCGGCGGATATGCGGGTGGGCAGGCGGAGTTGCTTCGCGTGCCGTTCGCGGATGTCGGGCCGTTGAAGGTGGAACTGAATCTGCCGGACGAGAAGGTGCTGTTCCTCTCCGACATTTTTCCCACTGGATACATGGCGGCGGAAAACTGTCAGATGGAGCCGGGCGACACGGTCGCCATCTGGGGTTGCGGCCCGGTCGCGCAGTTCGCGATCCAAAGCGCCTGGATGCTCGGCGCCGGGCGCGTGATTGCAATCGACCGCGTCGCCGAGCGTCTGGAAATGGCGAGGCATTTCGGCCGGGCGGAGACTATCAACTTTGAAACTGAAGACGTCTACGACCGACTGATGGACATGACCAAGGACCGCGGACCGGATCGCTGCATCGATGCCGTCGGCGCCGAGGCCCACGGATCAGGCGGACTGGACGCCATCCTCGACAAAGCCAAGGCCGCCGTGATGCTCACCACGGATCGCGCGCACGCTCTACGCCAGGCCATCATGTGTTGTCGCAAAGGCGGTACCCTGTCCGTGCCCGGTGTCTACATCGGTTTTCCGGACAAGATCCCGTTCGGCGCGCTGATGAACAAGGGGTTGACCGTCCGCACCGGCCAAACCCACACCCATCGCTACACCCGACCGCTGCTGGAGAAGATCACCAAGGGCGAGATAGATCCGTCGTTCGTCATCACCCACCGCGCGCCGCTGAGCGAAGCACCGGAGTTGTACAAGGCCTTCCGCGACAAGAAGGACGGCTGCATCAAGGTCGTACTGAATCCGTAAGCAGTCCTATGGGCTGCTATGCAGGCTCGAAATCATCAACGGCTGACCTCGCGTCACGCCATGAAGTCTAACATCTGACCGAGGATCATCATGAAATCTTCAAATGGATACACCCAGTCGATATGGATGGGGTCGACCCAGCCACCCGAGTACGGCACCGCGAGCGACGGCATCCACGCCGAGGTGATCGTCGTCGGCGCGGGTATCGCGGGCCTGACCACTGCCTACCTCTTAGCGGCGGAGGGTCGAGATGTAGTCGTCCTAGACGAACGGCACATCGGGTCAGGGCAAACCCATCGCACGAGCGCGCATCTCGCGTCCATTATCGACGACCGGTTCTCGCTGCTGGAAAGCCGACACAGCGTCGAAACCTCACGCCTCGCGCACGCCTCTCACGCGGCGGCGATCGATCGGATCGAGCAGATCGTGCGCACGGAAAACATTGACTGCGCCTTCGAACGCGTCGAGGCCTACTTGTTCGCAGGACCGGCCGGCGATCCGCAGGTGCTGGAGGATGAGTTCGACGCGTCGCAGCGCGCCGGAGCGAAGGTGGACCGCGTCGACGCCGTTCCGTCGGTCATGGAAACGTTTGCAGGACTCCGATTCGGAAATCAGGCGATCTTCGACCCCATTCGCTACCTGTACGCCCTTGCGGACGCCGCGACGCGGCACGGCGTCCGCATCTTCACCGGCAGGCGGGTCGGCGATGTGCAGGGTGCGGATCCCCAGCATGGCACGCCCGCGCGCGTCACGTTCCACGACGACGAAGAGGCGATGACCGCTTCACACGTCGTCGTGGCGACGAACGTGCCCACGCCGATCAACGACTGGACAGGCATCTACCTGAAGCAGGCGGCTTACCGCACTTACATGATCGGACTGGTGATCGAGCCCGGCAGCGTCCAAAACGCGTTGTACTGGGACACGGCCGATCCCTATCACTACGTGCGGGTGCATCACCAAGAAGACCACGACGTACTGCTGGTGGGCGGCGAAGATCACAAGACGGGCCAGACCGGTTCGACGCCTGAACGCTTTGACCACCTCACCAGCTGGGCCCGGAGTGTGTTTCCGAGTCTTGGCAAGGAGGTGGCCCGCTGGTCCGGGCAGGTGGTCGAAACCGGCGACGGCCTCGGATATATCGGCCGAGCCCCGACCAAGGGAGAGAATGTCTACTGCATCACGGGTGACAGTGGCATGGGCCTGACGCACGGTACGCTCGGCGCTGTTCTGATCGCGGATCTGATCGCCGGGCGGGAGAACGCGTGGGAATCGATCTACGACCCGTCGCGCAAGCTGCTGAATCGTGACGTTGTTTCAGAGGTGATGAACTCGAGCGCGCAGTATACCGACTACCTCACCCCGGGCCAGATCGCAGATGAGTCGGAGCTTCGACCCGGGGAGGGCGCGTTGATGCGGAAGGGCGTGACGAAGCTCGCGGTCTACCGCGACGACAACGGACAGATCCACAAGATGTCGGCGGTATGCCCGCACCTGATGGGCATCGTTCAATGGAACGGGATCGAGCGATCCTGGGATTGCCCGTGTCATGGCAGTCGGTTCGACTGTGAGGGAAAGCTGCTGGTGGGTCCCTCGGTCGAAGATCTCAGCCAAGCCGAGTAATCGGGCGCGGTGTGCTGTACCGAGCGCGCGTTCAATGCTCGCAAGGGGCGGCGCGGTGTGTAGTTGCGCTGGTGACACCAACGTTGTGTCAACGTTGTGTGAAGCGAATCAGCGCGCCCAGAGGGCCGCAACATCGAACTCGATGGCATCGAAGGGGCGCAGGCGAGCTGGCGTGTCGCCACTGACTCGCTGGACGATCCGGTAGGTCTCGCCGTCGAGCTCGAGCACCTCGAGGAATCGATCCAGGGGCTCGATGATCCAAACGTGTGCCACTTGCTCGCGCTGGTAGACCTCGAGTTTCCTGCCACGATCTAGCGCCCGCGTCGACGGAGACGCCACCTCACAGACCCAATCGGGTCGCACGACGAGATACGCGTCTTCGGGTAGGATCGGTAGCGTCGAGCGCCGCCAGCCCCCCAGGTCCGGCACCACGATATCCGCAAGCAGATGAATCTCCGGCTCGTGAAGAATGATCCACCCGCCCGGACCTCCCTTGCCGCGCTTGAACGGGGGACCCAGCTCTTCACCCACCACGGCGGCCGCGGCCGCATGCGGCAGCGCGGGACGGGGGCTCTGATAGAGGACACTATCGACGATTTCCGCGACGACATGCGGCGGGCTCGACAGGACATCACCGTACGTGGCGGCCTTGCGTGCGGCTTCGGTCATGCCAGCGCAAGATAGCACGATCCGGTGGGCAGGAGGATACCGAATCATCGGAAGCGGGATGACGCAACTGCCCCACGTGTTCGCCGCGTGTCCCGATCCTCGCCTCTGCCGGCCAGATCGCCAGCCCCGAACTCTATCCCCATAGAACTGCCCCCGTTTGGGGGTACGCGGTTCAGTTCAGTCCGGGTTATCAGATCCGCTATCCGGCCGCCGCTGCTTCTGCGCTACGCACAAGCATTCGTTCGGCAGGAAAACGGATCAAACGCTGGGGACTGTCCGCGATTCTCAAAACCGGGAAGGCCGTCGGCTCGAAGATGTGCGCGATAAAACTCTCCGACTGGAAATTTCTTCCGGGTCGCATCTTGTTTCGCCATTGCGCAAAACTCCGCGACGAACTTTTGAATTCGGATGGATCCGCAGTGATTCGTGTTGCTGTCATGAGCGAGACATCAAACGTTCTTTGTGCATCAGACAATGTTGCCGGTCGACATGGTGCAGTAGTGAAGTTCAAACACCGAGTTTTGCGGTCGATTTAGTTGGTGCGATGGAGGGAGTCATAAAAAGTTGGACGAGATTGCTGACCGCGTTCGTATGCGCCGTTGCGCTCGCCACGGCCGGATGTGGCAGCGATGACGACTCGGTTCCGGACGAAACTCCGGCGCCGGATCCGACGGCGACACCGGCGCCCGGGGCCGGCATACCGTCCGGTACGCTCACTGGTGCCATCACCGGCGTCGAGATCGACTCGAGCGACGGGGCGGTCGTCACCGTGATGTTCGAGATCTACGACCGCGCCGGGTTGCCGGTGTCGGGATTGTCCGCCTTTGAGGTCACGATCGCGAAGCTGCTCGAGAGCGGCGAATATCCCCGCTGGCAGAGCTACATCAATCGCTCGCGGCTGGAGGAGGGCGGTGCCAACGTATTGCGCGCGGTTGGCGAGCGGCCGACTGCGGCAACCACGAACAAAGTGGAAGAGGTCGGAACCGGCCTCTATCAGTACACGATCGGTACCGACATCACTGCTGCCGCCGACTTCGTATACTATGGCAGCGGCAATGAACGCGTTCCGGGCAGCGAGTTCGGAATCGGCAACAACGGCGTGTTGGATTCGCCGGCGGCGCTCCAGATTCTGCCGACGCTCGACCTCGAATACGATCCAACCGCCCTGCACCGCATTTCTATAGCTGGCCGCAACAGCGGCTCGCGCTTCAACGCCACCATCGACTTCGTGCCGGTCGACCTACCGGCGCTGAACGCTGCCCATGCGAACATGGTCGTGACCAACGAGTCGTGCGGATCATGTCATGGGGACTCGGCCGACCGTTCCCAGCTGAGCTTTCCGAACGTCCATGGCAACACCCGTTACACCACGGAGCTCTGCGTCACCTGTCACAACGAGGGAACGTACAGCTCGATAGAATCCACCGACACTACCTGGGCGGCGATCTCTTTCGTGGAGATGATCCATCGCCTGCACGGGGACAGCGGCGATTATGCGGTTGCCGGTCGCGATTACGCACACGTGCACTACCCGCAACCGATCGACAACTGCCTCACCTGCCACGACAACAACCGCATGCCGAAACCGGACGGCCGCAGTTCCGAGGACGCCGTCGCGTACCAGACGCGGCCGAGTTCGCAGGCCTGCGGCACCTGCCACGAAGTCAATTTTTCCGTAGGTGGATTCAATCACTTCTTCGCCGACCAGCAGCCTGCGGCTTGTCTCAACTGCCACGGTCCCGGCGGGGTGGCGAGCTTGGACAATTTCCACATCAGCGATTCTTCGACGCCGAACAACCCGCAACAGCCGGATGGCCTTGTGCAGTTCGCGTACGAAATCGCCTCCGTGACCTTGGACGAGAGCGATCGACCGGTCGTCACGTTCCGACTTTTGGCGAACGGTGAGTCAATCGACCTGCAAGCTCCCCCCGCCGATATCAGCCTCGGCAACATGCGCTTCATCGCCGCTTGGAGCGTTCCGCAACCGGGGGGGTTCGGCCGAGTCGGTCCGGCGAACGCCGCACCGGACGACTTCAACAACCTGGTCGACACACTGCCGGTGATACCCGGCAGCGGCCGCCTGTGGTGGGAACTCGACCTCGGCCTCGATGTTCGCTCGTGGGACCAACCGCAGGCCCTCGGCGACATCTCCAACATCGTTGACACGCTTATGCCGGCGGGCGACGGCTATTTCACCACGGCTCCGGGCATCGTCGACCCGCCGTTCGCATTTCCGCCCGATGCCATCCTGATGGCCATCGGCATCGAAGGCCGCCCGCAGTCGCAGGAGGTGAGCATCGACACCGCTTCTCTCATCTCCTACGTCGGCGCCCCCCGCCGCGCCGTGGTCGCCGAAGAGAAGTGTCTCGCCTGCCATGAGACACTGCAGTTCCACGGCGGTTCGCGCATCAACAACCCCAACCTGTGTGTCGCTTGCCACAACCCGCAGGTGTCGAGCAGCAACCTGTTTTCGGGCGTCATTCCGGAGGGCCTGAACGGCGCGGGGGCGTATATCGACGGCCAGAAATCGATGAACCTCAAGGATCTGGTACACGGACTGCATGCCGGCAAACCAGTCGGGGGCGATCCCATACGCGAATTGCCGTTCTCGTTCATCCGCGGCACGGTCCAGGGAGGTCAGGGCCAGGGGCCGTATGACTTCAGTGATATCGGTTTTCCGGCTGCACTGGCGGATTGCCAGACTTGTCACCTGCCGGGCACCTACAGCCTGCCGGTCGCGGCTGAGGCCCTCTGGTCGGTGGTGGACGGGTTCCCGGGAGCGACGTCGACCGCGCCGCACGAACCGGTGATGGCAGATCGCATCGGCCCGACCAGCGCGGCTTGCTACGGCTGTCATGATACGGCAGCCGCCAGGGCTCACTTCGAAGTGAACACCTCGTACGAGGGCGGAGTGGAGGCCTGCTCGGTCTGCCACGGTGCGGGACAGGCCGTTCCCGGACACGAGCACTGACCGCTCAAAACACGGAAACAAAGGGCCATCGGGCCGGGGGAGGTGACTCCCCCGGCCGCCTGTTCACCGTGAAATCGTCATGGTCGACGGGCGCTGCCCTCTACGCTTGGGCCTTGCTGCCGAATCAGGCGCATAATTCTCCTGCGCACGACGTCGAACCTCTCGTCTGGCACCACTTTCTCGTCAGAATGCCAGCCGTAGACCGAGGAGAAAGTATAAAGACTCCGTGTCCTCGCCGTTGCGCGTCGCGATGTGCCGGGTCTCTCCCGTCAGGAATCGGTAACGGACGCCGACGTAGGGAGCGATCTTCCGACTGAACTCGTAGCGGAGCCGCAGATCGAGGTTGGCATTGGGCATTCCGGCGCCGAAGTCTCGCTCCTCGATGTCCTGAGCGGCGAACGTCAACTCCGCGCGCGGTTGGAGGACGGCTCGCTGGGTCAAGCGGATGTTGTATTCACCCTCGATCTCCAAGGTGACGTCGGCTCGCTCGGAAATGTAGAGGGATGAGTCGATCTCGATCATCCCTGGTGACAGTCCTTGCAGAGCGAGAACGCCCGACCAGCGGTCCTTGTAATTGCTCGATTCCCACGAATTGGCGTACTGAGCGCCGATCTGAGCGTTCCAGAATGATGTGATCAGTCGCGAATACAGCAGATCGTTCTCGGTCTCGCCCTCGTCCGTGCCGTCGAACTCGCCTTCTCCCTCGGTCTTCCACCAGAATCGGTCAAAGTCGTAACCGATCCAGCCTTGCGCCTCCCACCCGATCTGATCCCTGCCCGCTTCGCGCAGCCGGTACTCGAGCTGCTCGAAAACCGCGAACGCCCACAGTTGGTCGTCGGGTACCAGATCGGGGAAGCTTTGCGGCGGCGCTTGCGCGGCCCGCTCGAGCACGTCATCGAGCGACATCCCCTCGGGCAGCGGCGGCGTCTCAGGAAGGTGCTGCGGAGCCTGCTCGTGCCGGTGCCCGGATTCGACGTGAGCGGGGCGATCGGCGGTCGACGGCAGGGTCTCCTTGCGCTGGGCAATGATCGGCGTCGCCGAGAGGATCAACGAGAGCGTAAACGCAATCAGTCTTGCAGCGCGTCGAAAGAATATGTCGTACTTCCGCGCTTCCTCGGCACGATCGGTTCTGTCCAGGTTCGGTTCGCTACGCGTCTGCATCGATCGAACCCCCGTTGAGCGAGCGAACGACGGCAACGGTGCGGAACATTCCCATCTCCATGTGGTAAAGGAGGTGGCAGTGAAAGGCCCACTGTCCCGGAGCATCGGCAGTGATGTCGACCGTCAGCAACTCGGCCGGTTGGACCACGACTGTGTGCTTGCGCGGATTGTCGGCGTAGTCGTGGCCGGCGTAGAGGTCCATCCACATGCCGTGCAGATGGATCGGGTGCGACATCATCGTGTCGTTGATCATGTTGATGCGCAGACGCTCGCCGTACTGAAAGCGGATCATCTCGGACTCCGACCACTTCTTGCCGTCGAAACCCCAGATGTACCGGTGCATGTTGCCCGTCAGGTGCAAATCGAACTGGCGCGTCGGAGGACGGCGATCGGGCGGCGTTTGCAGGCAGCGCAGTTGGCCATAGGTGAGCACGCGCCAGCCGTCGTCGCCCAGCCCGACTCCGGGGTCGTCGAGCCGGCGGTATGCGGCCACCGCCATCGTGATGCTGCCCGGTCCGTGCTTATCGGGGCCGTGCTTGATGCGATCCGGAAGATTCTCGGTGGGCAACTGGACATCGTGTCGCGGAGCGAGTCCCGGCGAATGCGACGGCCCGCTGCCGTGCACGGCGTGCTTCATGGGAGCTTCGTGACCCGCATGATCGACCTTCATCGAGTCCTTTCCGTGGCCACTCATTCCGTTGCTGTGAACCATTCCCATGTCGGCCATGCTGAGCATCGGTCGTTGCCGTCGTTGGGGAATCTCGGCGGTCATTCCCGGGCGCGGGGCGATCGTGCCGCGCGCGTAGCCGCTGCGGTCCATCGACTCGGCAAACAGCGTGTAGGCATTGTCGTCTGGTAGGGTGACGATCACATCGTACGTTTCGGCAACACCGATGCGCAGCTCGTCCGTTTCTACCGGCTTGACGTTCTGCCCGTCGGCCTGGACGACCGTCATCGGCAAGCCGGGAATACGAACGTCGTAGAACGCCGTCGCCGAGGCGTTGACGATACGCAGGCGCACGCGCTGGCCAGGCTGAGCGATCGCTGTCCAGTTCTCGTGCGGCGCGTGGCCGTTCATCAAGTAGGTGTACGTAGCGCCGGTGACGTCGGAGAGATCGGTCGGATCCATCCGCATCCACTGCCAGCGCAGCCGCATGGCGATTACCTCGGCCAGGCTCTTGCCCGTCGCAGCCATCTGGTTGTCGAGATTGACGACAGTCGGGCGCTGGAAGTTGTAATAGCCGTCCATGGTCTTGAGGTTCCGCATCACCGCGTGCGGATCCTCGAAGGTCCAGTCGGAAAGCACGACCGAGTGCTCGACGTCGTACTCGACAGGGTCGGGGTCCGCCGGCGCGATGACGAGCTGTCCATAGTGGCCAAGCTGCTCCTGGATGCCGGAGTGGCTGTGGTACCAATAAGTGCCGTTCTGTCGGACGGGGTACTGATAGGTGAACGTCGCTCCCGGAGCGATGCCGTCGAAGCTGAGGCCCGGAACCCCGTCCATCGTGAACGGCAACAGAATCCCGTGCCAATGGATCGACGTCGACTCGGACATGCGGTTGTGGACGCGAATCAAGACGTCCTCTCCTTCCCGCATCCGGATCACAGGTCCGGGAAACGATCCATTGATGGTGATCGCCCCTCCCTCCCTGCCGCCGACCAGGACAGGCCGCCGCTCGAGAATCAGGTCGATGCCGCCCGGAAGACTCGCATCGATCTCGGTCACACGGCCGGCCCGCGGCAGCGCCGCCGCCAACGACGGCGCTGCCATCCATGCGTATGTGGAGATCGCCGCGCTCGCGGTTCGACCGAGAAAGTTCCGACGCGTCAAACGGCGATCAATATCCATGGCGAAGCCCCCCTGAAATTTCAGATCAACCCCGCGCGCGCAATATGCGTGCCGGAAAGCACCGAGCAAGAACGAGGGTGGAATCGCGCTGGCGAACTATGTCGATTCGCTCTCATCGGACGGATTGGCTGTAAAGTTTCCCAAGCCCCGCCGGTAACGTTCAGCGTGCCTACATTGCAGGCTGTGTGGACGCGCGCGGCTGGGCGGACTTTGCAGCGGACCCGGCCTCCCCTTTGCGGCTTGGCGGCTTTGCGCTTGGCGTTGAAAATTGTTGATCGAGGCACTGACCTTCGCGGGTTAGAGTTCGCGTGGGCGCTGTGCCACCAGCGCATGACGATTGGGACACGGAGCGAGCCGATCCGGAAGAACTGAGAGGTGCGGCAGTTACTTCGCATCGCCCGCTGATTCGGATGACTCGCTCCGCACGCCGACGATGCTCGTGATCGCGTCGGCGACGTTCTCGGCGAGGATGCGGTTGCCAAGCGGGGTCAGATGTCCGAAGTCGCCCGCGAACAAGTCGGTGAAGATCTCCGTTGCCGGGCGGCCGAGCAGCGCGCGCTTAAAGGCTTTCTCGTTGTCGACGAACACGACGTCGGTAGGCCACTCCAGCAGGCGTTTGAGGGGTTCAACTCGGCGCATAGGGTACTGAACTGCGACGAGCGGGATGCCGCGCGCGCGCAGCAGTGTCAGGATCTCGCGGTAGTTCTTGCGCGTCACCGGGTTGTCCACGACTTCGAGAAAGTCCTCGATCTCCTGGTGGTACGACTCGGCACCTTCTCGATCGCCGGCCTGCCACTTCAGGACCGCCAGTTGGCCGACGGCGCTGAGGCGGAGGCTGGCCCTTTGCGGATCGAACGTTGCCGCCATCTCCTCGAGATCGCGGGTCGCCTGTTCGATCTCCCCGCTCACGACATCCTGCGAAGCGGCTTGCAGCCGCAAGGCGACGAAGGCGGCCGCCATCTCCTTCGCCGGTTTGAAGAACCAGCGCCGCGGGTCCTGCGCACCGACATCGGGTTCTGCGCCGGCTTTCGCGTCGACGAGAGTCGAAAGGAGAGGCGTATGAGTCGCCGGTGTTGCAGCGAGAACTCTTGCAAGCTGCGGGTCGACGTCGATTGCCTGCTTGTATCGGGTTCGCGCATCCTCCGGCATTTGTGCTGCCAGCAACGCGCCGCCTTCGATGATCATGGCGACCACGTTCTCGGGGTCGGCGCTGGTCGCCTGGCGGGCCAGGTCCAGGAAGGTGTGGGTTTGTTTCAGGCGCATGGCCAGGAGGGCGCGTGCAGCGAGGGCGTTGGCGTCCTTTGGAAATTGCGCCAGAGCGGCATCGAGCGGTGCGTTGGCTAAGTCAAGGGCCTCGATCGTGCGAGCGAGGACGGCCGCCGGTTCAATCGCCAGGACCTTGTCGTAGAGCTGCCTCGACCTCTGCGATTCGCCGAGGCGAGCCTGCGCTTCCGCTAGGATCAGCCAGGGCCGTGGGTCCGCCGGCCTGAGCTGCGCAGCGCGATCGGCGAGACTGGCCGCGACCTCGGGCGAGGCGCGGATGACGAAGCCAGCGCGCTCCACCAGTCGATCGGGCGCACCTTCCCCGTCCTCGTTGCGCCAGGTGTGGTAGAGCATCTTCACCAACTTCCAGACACGAAGCCGGCCACCGACCTGGAATCCCGGGTCGATCAGATGACCGTCGTTGATCCCCATCATGGTTACCACGATGTGCGGGTTCAGCTTGTCGAGGTGCTCCGACAGCCTGGCGAGGATGACGTCACTGGTGGTGGCGATCACGCCGCCGTTGATGACTCTGAAAGCCGCCTCGCCCGCCGCCCGTGCGTTGAGGATTCCTTCGAGTTGGTTCGGGTACGCCTCGTTGCCCCGACCGAGACCGGCGGTGGTCGATTCGCCGAGACAGAGTATCCTATAGGTGTCGTCGCGCTCGAGCGTTACGTGGCTGACGGCTTCCTGATGGGATTGATAAATCCTTCCGACGGCCCGCAGAGCGAATTCCACGAACGCGAGCGCCGCAACGCATCCCAACAGAACCAGCGCACCTCGCCCAACCCATTCTCTCAGTCGACTCGGCATCGGCGCGTCAACCTGCCGGAAACCGAGGACTGCAGCCCCAAGAAGTACTACGATGGCTAGCGTTATCGGGAGGTAGTGAAATACAAACTCCTCGACGACTGAACCGCCGCTCCCGACGCCTCACCCCGTTCGTCGCAACGTTCACCCCACCCCCCGAGATCGTTCGGGTCGTTTCTGCGTCCCCCTGGCGTTCCGCCGACCAGATCGCTGCGCTCATCCTCGGCTCTCAACCCGCCCGCCGGATCCAGCCGAGTAGTGCGGCGCGCATGGCCTGGTGCAGGTTCATGTTCTTGCCGCGAGCCTTGCGTTCCAACTCGGTCCAGATTTCCTCCGGCAGCCGAACCGATCGCGCCACGGTGGTGCGGCGCTTGCCCTTGCCAGGGTGACCGCGCCGCAGCAACACCGCATCGTTCGCCAGCTGCGGCATCGCCCAGAGAGCCAGCAGGGAGGGACCGCCCGTTTCCCCCGAGCCGGCGAAGGCGTTGCGCCGCACCGGCCCAAACCGTGAAAAGTCGACTTCGCCGTCGAGCGGGTCAATCGTTTTCGTAGCGCGTTTTCTCATGTCTGGTCGCCTTTCGTGCGCTGATGATCCGGATCGCCTCCGGCGTCACCTCCGCGTGCACGACGTAGAGCAGTCGCTGTCGACGCGAATACCCAATCAGAATGAATCGATCCTCGTGCACACTGTCGGGGTAATAAGCGCCCAGCTCGTCCTCGAAGGCGGAGGATGCTTCATCGAACGACACTCCGTGCTTCTTGAGATTGGCTGCCGCCTTTCGCGAATCCCACAGGAAGCGCATGAATCTTATGTATGACAATAGATCCCGCGATTCAATGCGCGCGGCGTCCAACCTTGATCCCCGGGGCGGGCCCGGCGGCGGATTACTTCGGCGCGGCGTGCGTGGCGATGCCGAGGGAGGCCGGTTGGCCGTGCTCGAGCGGGTGCAGATACGAGCCGCACTCGGCGGCGGGTTTCTCCTCGTCGACGGCGATCGGATGCGCGAGCGCGTAAACGTCCCTGCGCACGCCGGTGACTAGCCAGGAGACCTTCTGGCCGGGATCACCGCCGGCAATGCGAAAGGTGTTGTCCGCGATCTCATCGGCGACGTAAACCGGCGCGAAGCGACCTATGCAGGTGAGCTGGTAGCGGAAATCGCCGTTGAGCGCTTCGAACCACTCCGGCAACTCGACCACCGCCTCGCCGTCGTCGTCGAGAACCGCGACTCCGTCGTAAATGTTCTTCATGTCCGGGCTCTCTACAAAGGAGTGGGACAGGTACCGGTTGGCAGGATCGAGGGGATGGTCGATCTTGAAACTTCCCGCGCCTTTGATGAGCTGGCCGGATACAAGCAAGTTGCCGTTCACGGTCGTCGTGCCCACTGTCGAGGCGTTGACCTCTGACACCCGAAAAAGTTGGTTGCCCTCGCCGTTGTAGATAGTGAAAAACGATGTTGAGTTCGTGTTGCCGTTTTGTCCGAGGCGCACGCGGACGTCGTCCTGCGGCTTCAATTCGAGATCACCACTAGGCTGCCCAGGCTCGGACGCAATGATGCCGTCGAAGTTGGTCCCGCTGCCGCCGAGCACCAGGTCCGGCAAGGAATTCGTTCCCGACGAGGCCATGAGGGCGATGTAATTGAAACTAGAAAAAAAACCACCCAAACCATTTACTGACGTACTGTGCACGCCACTGGCGTCAACCGAACTGGCTTGGACACCACGGCCCTGCTGACTCTGAGCCCGCACGCCCGTTTCGCTTATACTACGTCCGTACACACCATCGTTGGTTTGACTGAACCCGATCACGCCCTCGCGAGCGCTGCTCTCACCGAACACACCGAACCCAGTCGCCGAGGTAGCGATTATTTTCAGACCGGTACTGCCAGTCCACGTTTCCCCCAGGTGATTGTGATCACTGCGCGATACCGACACATTCTGGCCGCTGCCGGCGAAGTTCACGCTCAACGCCACCGCTCCCGCGCTGCCGCCGCCGGCGAGCCCAGCCCCGGCCGTCACCGCGGTGATGTCCCCCCCAGCGGGTATGCAGATGACCGTGCCGTCGTTGGCGATCGCCGACATTGCCATGCTGGCCGAGCAGATCCCGCTCACCCGCCGCTGAATCGAGTTGACGTCGACATCGTCGACCACGATGGAGCCGTTCTTGATGTCTACGCTTTCGATGCTGCCGTCGCTGATCTTGTCGGAATTGACGGCATTACTCTGCAGTTGCGCGGCGCCGACTGCGCTCGTCGCGATCGTGTCGGCGAAGTAGGCGTAGGGCGCCGCTGTGAGCGCTTGGCGCGGCTGTAGAACGGTTAGCCCGTCGCCGCAGTTGACGCTGATCTCCAGCCAGCGGTTGCCACTTCCCAGCGCGCCGCCGCCGAAGTCGAGCGTCGTCGTGAAGACGCCGCCGGTGACCATCACCGATTGTGGGCCGACCGTGCCGGCGAGGTTACCGCCGACGGCTTGGTCATAGAGCTTGAAGAGCATGCTGCAGGTGTTGGTCACTGGACTACCGCTGAGCTGAAGCTGGCCCTGGTAGGTAAACGCCGCCTCACCCTGCGCCACGCGCGGAACTGCCGCCAATATCAGTTGTGCTCCCAACCCGGCGGCCGCCATGGACGACCGCATCGATCGATGACCCATTATCGCTCCTCCAAGACTGCTTCGCTGTCCCGCCGCGCTCCGATCACCCGCTTACGATCCTGTCGTCGGCAACGCGGTCCCCATCTCGACCACGGCGCATCCATCGAGCGCGTTGCCCACGGCGATGATGATCAGCTCGATACTCACGAATTCGTTACCGTTGCAGTCGCCAGCGCACCCCGGCCCGGGGTGTCGGTTCACAGGTCGTGATTGGGCGGATAGTCCGTAGGGCTAGGTAATCGTTGCCAGCAACCGCAAGGGGGCCGGTGCAATCGGGCTTGCCTTGGCGAAGGGTGGGCAAGCCATAATGTCCAACTCGAACGTGCGCCGCAGCAAATTCGCCCCCGCATGGTGGCGCGCGGACGTAGCTACCCCGCGAACTTAGGCGGGGGCCGCGGCGGCAACGCACCGCCGGCCGTTCGCGGGGGCTCCTCGCTCTCCCCTCCTGCGGCTTTCTCCAGGAGACCTTCCCCGGATGGCTAGATCGGCCGCGCGCCGAGAGGCTGACCGCGGCGCAGGTAGACAAGCGCGACCAATGCAAGGGTGCCGACAAGGATCCCGAGCCCTATGTTTCCGACCGCGGGAGCTCCGACCGACGGCTGCGGCGCTGCGGCGAGGATCGTGGTTTGCCAGTTGTCGATGCCGGCGGCGAGGGTGTACCCGCCGCCATTCAAACCGGTACCGTTCGCCCGGAAGAATCCGAATTGGATGGGCGCGCCGGCGGCGGAAAAATTCGGATGCTGACTATTGTCGAAGATCGTGGTCTGCGTCACGTTCACCAAGCCGAAATCCGCCGCAGTTAAGGCATTCAGCGTATGCGGCAACCAAGCGAGGCCCGGCCCGGTGATGACCGAGCTGCTGCTCAGGATGTAGAAATTCCCACCCTGTGCCAGCGCGGGCCCGGTGGACTGCCCATCACCGAAGCAACCCGACGTGCACGCCGCATCCTCGGCATAGTCGAGCGACCCGATCGCCCCGCTCACGGCCGGGTCATAGGTGAATGGCGCATAGATGTGGGTGCTGAGGACGATGGTCTCGCCTCCCGCGGGCGCTGCATTCAATTGATTGGTCACGTTGCGATACGGCCCGGGATTGCCGCCAGCTAGGACCTGGGCACCCGTGCTGGTGCCGCCATTGCCTGCCACGAACTGAGTGCCGGTCCAATTCGCGTCGAGGAACGTGCTGTCGGAGACCGTTTGCGCCGCTACGCACGTTGGCAGCAAGGCCAGGACAACCCAAAGTACGTAAGGTCCGCGAGTTAATTTCATGGAAGACTCCTGTTGCGGAAACGCTTAAAGACCAAGTCCACTGGGCGTGCGGTGAAACGGAAACGAAATGTCTCGAAGTAGTAGTTCGAGCCTATGCAGGTTGTCAACGACAGTCTCGGCGAATGTCCGGCAGTGATTGCCACCGGATGCATTCCGCATCTGCGCCCAACGGCGCAGGGAGATTCGACAGAAAGTGATCGCCGAGGACCCGGGTTTGACGATCACCTAGTGACCTGGGGGACGTGGGAAAGGGGGACGTGGTCCGATACTCCGATTCTCGACCCCAGCTCTATAGATAGCGCCTCAGCCTAGGCGGATAGTCCGGACAAGTGGGAGATTTGACGCAACTGGCGAGTATCGGACGTAGGATATCCGCCTGCGAGGGACGAAACGACGAGCGGCGGTGATGACAACGACCGAGAAAGCGGCGACACGGGCTGTATGCGAACCTTGTGTTCCCCTCCATGTCTGGGTAAGTGCGAACTAAACGACGCGTTGGGTTTCGTGCGGCCGCGATTGCAGTCGTGGCCTTGTCGTTCGTGGCTTTCAGTTCGCCGTCGCAGGCGCAGTCCTGTCCCGGCGACTGTGCAGGGAGTGGGTCGGTCTCGATCCCTGGGTTGATCATCGGCATCAACATCGCCCTTGGCGAGGACCCGCTCAGCAGGTGCCCGAGCTTCGACATCAATGGCGACGGCCGCGTGCGGATCAACGAGGTGATCGCCGCGGTCAGGGCGGCGCTGAACGGCTGCCCCTGAGACTTGCTTTTCGCGTCCCGTAAGGGGTTTGACGCGGAGGGGAAGCTATGGCTCGCCCTCGCGATGGCTTAGACTACGACGTCCATCGACGGCGCAGGAGGGTCACGCCCGCGAAGCCCAGCAGCAAGGCGAGAAGCAGTTCCCCGTAGTGCGACACCGCCGGCGCAGCGGCGGTAGAAGTCGCCATGCACACGCCTGGCGAAACCGGATTGTCGCAGGACTCCCCCTGCGGGCAGCTGGGGTCCACGCAGCACGTATCGTCGACACAGTTACCTGACATGCAGTTTGCCCCAGCTTCGCATCGCGAACCGTCGGGAAGCGGGGTGTTGGTCGGAGTCACCGTCGGTGTCGGGGTCGAAGTCGGCGTGGGAGTGAAGGTCGCGCAGTTGGCCTGGCAATTGCCGTCGTTGGTACAGCTCAAGAGTGCCGAGCCCTCAGCGCACAGGTCGACCTCAGCGCTCAGACACGAGGGGGCGTTGTCGCAAATAGCCTGGCAGATCTCCTCGCTCGTTTCTTCGCTCGCGATGCAATTCGTACCGGCCGCGAACGTCCTCAAACAGCACCCCGGCAGAGCCAGCGCCGTCTGCGGCGTCAGGAAGATCGCACCCCTGGCCACCAGCACGGCGGCCAAACACAAGGCCCTCGAGAGTTCGCGCATGGAGACGCGTTTCCCACTCGTCGGCGTGCTCCGCGAGTACATGGACCTGTCGCTATGGAATGAGGCCGACGTCGAAAGCGTCGCGATTCAAGAAGCGGCGATCGCGCAACTCGACGACCTGGGGGCGACACTCATCGATCCGGGTCCAGTCGGCCGTGCCGACGAGTTCGCGGTGCCGGAGACCGCGCTCAGTCGTTCGCTCGAAGGTCGCGGCGGTGTCGTCGGCATCGTTGCTTTCGTCTTCACCGTCACTTTTCGCTGGACTGCAACACCCAGTTCTCGATCTGTAACGCCGGGACACGATTGAATTCGTTGACGTTGTTGGTGACGAGCACCAGCCCTTCGCTGCGCGCGTGAGCGGCGATGTGCACGTCGTTGACGCCGATGGGTTGGCCCGCACGTTCGAGAGCAGCCCGGACCTGGCCGTAGTGCTGCGCCGCCTTCGGTGTGTAGGGCAGGACTTCGAGTCGGCTGACGAAATCGTCTACTGCGGCATGGTTCAATGCCGGACGACTACTCTTCTCGGCTCCGTGCAAGAGCTCAGCCAGAGTGACGACGGAGATCGCCATACGCGCGGCGTTTGCGTTGAACCGCTCCAGCACTTCCATCGGTCGGCGCTTGATCACGTAGATGACGATGTTCGTGTCGAGCAGGTAGGTGAGCATCAGAACGGTTCACGCTCACCCTGGTGCTGGGAGGCACGGGCCTCCATGAAGTCGTCGGTGACCTCCGGTCCGTCGATGAAGAAGCTATCCCAAGTCGAGTTGAGCGGCGCGATGATGCGCTCCTTGCCGCGAGCGCGCACGCTGACCTGCTTGACGCCCTCGGGAAGACGCAACTCGGCCGGCAGCCGCACCGCCTGGGTCCGGTTGTTGATGAAGACGGAACTCTTCGCCATGACAGCACCCCTCTTAGTATATGGCGGACGTATATCCCACGAGGACGCTGATCGCAACGCTTCCTAGCCGGTCCGGGCAAACGTTACCGGACGAAGTCGGAAAACGGCGTCGCCGACGCTTTGGACATCCACTGGCCGTTGAAGTTGCACCACTCAGCGCCAAGCTCGCGGCCCCGCCCCAGGACTCTCGAACACCATGCGACTTCCACGCCCAAATCGGATCCCTGAGACGTTTTGACGTTAAGACGTCCAGGCGCTACTTTATGGCGCATGGCTCAAAGAGCGACGATCTACTTCGATGAGGACGTTCACCGGGCCCTGCGGCTCAAAGCCGCGGCGACCGATCGATCGCTGTCGGACATGGTGAACGAGGCAGTGAAACTCGCGCTGTCCGAGGACGCCGAGGATCTCGAGGCGTTCGATACGCGCAAACGCGAGCCTTCGGTGAGTTTCGAAACTTTCGTGAAGGGGCTGAAGGCGCGTGGGGCGATATAGCGTCCGCCTCCTACGCTCGGCTGCGAAGGAGATCGAGGCGATCTCGACGAAGAAGGAACGCCAGGCCATCGTCCGCCGGATCGAGGACCTCGCCGGAGATCCCCGCGGGATGGGGTGTGAGAAGCTTGCCGGTCGTGAAGATCGTTACCGCGTGCGCCAGGGGCGGTACCGCATCGTCTATTCCATCGAGGACGACGTGCTGACGGTAGTGGTTGTGAAGGTCGGCCACCGCAAGGACGTGTACTGCTAGCGGCCTGTCGGACGTTCTCGGCACGCCGTGTGAATCGGCGCCGAAGTTTGATCGCTTTCGGCGTACATGCGTCAGAGTCGACCCACGCGGTCAACGAGGACGACGACGCCGAAAACTTCGCGCACTTCCACGAGGAGGAAGAATGGTCGCGCGTGGATTCCCTCCTTCGCCGAAGGCTACAAAGGACAAGCGAACCACCCTCCTCCGCCAAGGCTACAGAGGACAAGCGGACCTCCCTCCTTCGCCGAGGCTTCGGAGGGCGAGGGGTGTTGCACCGAGGCCTCGGGAGGTCCGAGGAGCGTTGGGTATGGTCGCACGTGGATTCGAACCACGGACCTCCTGCATGTGAGAGTGGTCAGGCGAACGTCCGGCCTCGTCCGCGGGCGTCCGAAGTTGTCGATTCAAAGCGGCAATCGAAGACGCGCTGATTCCGTCTGTGTCCGCAGATTTCCGCCAATATGCGCGGCCTTGGCTACAGTTTGGCTACAGACGCAACGGACGTGAGCATGGCGCCGCTGGCCTTGTTTCAGGTGACCGGATCATCGATCCGGGGTAGTGTCGTCGGGCCGTGACTGTTCAACGGAATGTGGTTTTCCGGATTCACGCGATCCGCAGAATGTTTGAGCGAGCGATCGGCGTCGACGATGTGCGAGCCGTCCTCGCGACCGGCGAAACGATCGAGGAGTATCCCGACGATGCCCCCTTCCCAAGCCGACTCGTATTGGGAAGCGTGGGCGACCGCCCCATCCACGTCGTCTCTGCCGACGATGTCGACCGTGGAGAAACGATCGTGATAACCGTATACGAGCCGGACCCGGCGAGATGGGACCCCGGCTTCAGACGGAGGAAGCCATGAAGTGCGTCATCTGCAAGCAGGGCGAAACTCAACCCGGCAAAGCCACGGTTACGCTCGAACGAGGGGGCTCCGTCGTGGTCTTCAAATCCGTCCCGGCGGAGATCTGTTCCAACTGCGGCGAAGAGTACGTCGACGAGAGCACTACGGCGAGGTTACTGTCCGCAGCCGAGGACGCGATGAAAACCGGTGTGCAAGTCGACGTGCGAGAGTACATCGCCGCGTGAGCGACGATTCGCGTCGAGTCCAAACGCGCTTCGCGCGGTCCCAAGCAGCTACGCCGCGCCCCAACGCGACTGCATCGCGGTCCAAAGACGCTCGCCGTCGCCGGGGGCCGAGCGGCCTGCCCGACGCCAGCGCGCGCCGCTCTCGGTTGGATCCGGATCGAGGTCGACGATCAGCGTTTCTCCGGCACGACTGAAGGCGGCTTGGACTCGGGCAACTCGTTGGTGAAAGGCCCTCCGCGAGATGGACGTACACCCGACACGACAGCGCCGGTGGACTTGTCCTCGATCCAAGCTGCCCAGCTGCCCTTTGCGCCGCCTAGGCGTGCCTGGAACTCCTTTCCAAACTCGCGCCAGAATCCTTCACGGAGCACCTCGGCCTTGACCTCGTAGTGGTGTCCGGGATGCGCGACCAGAGCCAGCACCGCGTTCTCGGTAGAACGAGTGTATCCGCTGCGAAAGGAACACTCGATGACATGTTCTCCCGCCTCGACTTCGATCTCGAGCTCGACTCGTCCCCAAAAACCAATGTCGATGTCCCGAACCTGCTTACCATCGACCCACCAGACAAACACGTGCCCCTTTTCGAATTCATGCTGTTCGCTCACCCGTGCGGTCGCGGATTCGCCTTGATCGGCGAGACGAACTTTTGGGTAGCTGTGACATCCAATCGCCAAGGCCGCGAGGCTACAGGCGAGGAAAACCGTCGCATTCATAACGGCACGATAGACCGAATAAGCTAGAGATTTGAAGTAATCTCGGCGACGGGAGGTTCGATCCTCCCGAGCAGAGCTTCGACGCACCTCGCCCAACGAAGGCGCCGCGCCCCGTGAATTGCAGTGAGCAGCTGAATCCAAATCCATCCACCTCTCCAGAGGGAGAGGTCGCGCGCAGCGCGGGTGAGGGGACAACCAATGATCTCGCGCAGCGAGACTCCGAATTTCCTGGCCCAACACCACCGCCGAAGCCGACGTGATCGTCGAGCGCAACGGCCTGTTGTACGGCATCGAGGTAAAGGCGACGGCGACACCACATCCACACCACCGTGAAAGCATCGCGCGCTGGCTGGAGCTGGTCGGCCAAACCGCACACGGCGTAGTCGCCTGCGACATCGAGCGCCCCAAGTCACTCCGCCGCGGGATTCGCGCCGTCCCTTGGCACCTCGCCTGGTAGTGTCAGAGGAAAGAAGGAGAGGAAAGAAGGACACCCACTCCTCGAAGGCCAGCCAACTCGTTGATTTCATTCACAATCGAGTCGCCCATCCGAGTGGGTGTTCTTCGAGAGGGTGTCCGCATTCGAGTGGCTTGCGTATGAGCCGCAGCTCCCTGAAGGCAGGCCTGGCCAGAGAACGGACCACGTTTCAGTCGATCCTGACCGAGACCCGCGCGGAAATGGCTCGCGACTACCTCTGCCACGGGCACTACTCCATCAAGGAGATCGCCTTCCTGCTCGGGTTCGCCGACGCGACGACCTTCACCCGCGCGTTTCGCGCCTGGACGGGCGAACCTCCCGCACGCTTCGCCGCCGCCCGGCGGCGCGGCGGCCGCGCAACGTAGTCGGTCATCGGGTTATGCGGAGATCTGCGGTCACGGGGGCGATCACTCCGTACAGCAACGTTTCGATCACGGCGCCGACGCGCCGCTCACTGACCTGCTCGTCGGCGCCGGCGAGCACGAGCAGGGTGTAGTGAGACCGATGGGGACGTATGTATCGAATCGTCCACGCCCGAGGACGCCGCGCCGCCGACCGAAGTTCACACAACGCGGCAACTCGGCTGACTCGTTACCTACGTCCCCCGCCTTCCCCGAAGTTCTGGCCTTCAGCGACCTTCATTCGAGGAAGCGTCGGCCGACTAACGCCGCATGGTCTAGATCTCGAACGCGAGAGATCGAGCATGGCGGTGAATCTGCGCAAGAGGATCGTGAGTCGCTTGGAAGCCTCGGTTCGGCGGCGAGGCTATCCGCGGACGGCCGTGGCGTTGGCGATCGCGCTGGCTGCTGTCTCCTCGCTGATCTTGTCAATTGTCCTCCTGCGATGGGGGCTCACTCACATGGGAGTTCGCTATTTCCTGTGCGCGGCATTCGGTTACGGCGTCTTTCTGGTCCTCCTGCGTATCTTGGTGTCGCGACATTTCCATGAGCTCGACCCTGGGTTGGACTTGTTGAGCCCGCGCGATTTCGCTGACCGACCTCCGTTGCCATCTGGAGGAGGCGGCGAGTTTGGAGGCGCGGGGGCGAGCGCCAATTGGAGTGACGGATCGGCTCTCACTTCGTCGTCGACACCCACGGATTCCGATGCAATTGGCGGAGGAATCCCGGACGTTGATCTGGACGAGGGATGGGTGATTGCGATTCCGCTCATAATCCTCGGCAGTGGGATTCTAGCGGTTGGCTATATCGTCGTGATTGCTCCTGTGCTCGTGGCGGAGATCGTCTTGGACCTGGCGATCGCTGACGGTGCCTATCGCGGAGTGATTCGATCGCATCGCCGGCCATGGCCCGGAGGCGCTTTTCGACGTACTCGACTCGCGGCGCTGGGCCTCGTTGTTTTCGTGGGTATCGGAGGCTCTGCGCTGCAGGCGGCGGCACCGGCCGCGCATACGATCGGCGCAGCCGTCACGAGCCTTTGGTGAGGAGGCTTTCGAACGTCCGGAAGCCGCTTTCTTCGTTACATTTCGCTGTTGCTCGACGCATTGCGCTCGTCGTCCCCAGCGCCGATGCGTCCGGGTGATGCATTCAAGTGGATCCGCGACAATACCGAAGTACCGGAGGAGGATCTCACCCGAACCAATGTCGGTGTCCTACATGCGCATCAAGGCGACGGGAACCATCAAGGGGCAGGGGGACGATCGTCGAACAACTCCACCCGGCCGGATCGAGGAACCAGGGGTTCGATACCGATACCGAGGCATGGGATGGCGGAACAGCGCGCACGCTGACGTCGGGCGGCGCGGTCGCTTTGTGGATTGTGCCACTGTGGCGAGAGGCCGTCCCGAGAGGCAATGGAGCGATCGGTACCCTCGACAACGACAGGCGTTGTCAGATGAACGCGGATGCGCGAGATGTTTGTGAGATGGCAGCGAACGTCGACAAGAAGGAAGTCATCGGAGAGTTGCGCGGACGGCTTCGCGAGAGGCTGAATGGGCTCACCGCTGCGCAGGGGGCGGCTCAGTCGGGTGCCGTGCACGAGGAAACTCGGCAAGAGGATCCTAAGGATACCCGGGCGATCGAGGCCACCTACCTGGCGCGCGGCCTGGCCGAGCGGGTGGAGACTCTGCGCAACGACATTGCGGCCGTCGGGTCGATGGAACCGCGTGTGTTCGCGCCGGACGATTCGGTTGCGCTCGGCGCTCTGCTCGGCCTCGAAGAGGTGGGCGGCAACGAGGTGGTCTATTTTCTCGCTCCGTGCGGCGGCGGCGAAAGGCTCGCAGTCGATGGTGTCGCCGTTCAGGTGTTGACGCCGACATCGCCGCTAGGCAGCGCGCTGATCGACAAAGGCGCTGGCGAGGAGGTCGACGTCCACCTGCCGGCCCGTCGACTCCAGGCGCTCATCACATGGATCGCATGATTCCCACGCTCGAGGGCTGGCAGGGGATGTTCCCGAATGCCTGAGTTGGAGTAGTGGAGAATGACGGGAGGTGGGGTGTTCACCCCCTGAGTGCTCCCGATCGTGTATCATGCACACACACCGGTATACGGAGTGGAGCCGTCTCGGGCCGGAGGGAGGCAACGATGAGTGATGCGGCACGCGCGTGGGAGGATCGCGACGCGATTCAGCAGTTGATCTACCGCTACTCCGACGCGGTGACGCGGGCCGACTATGAGCAGATGGCCACGGTCTTCGCCGCCGACGCCGTGTGGGAGAGCCCGATCCTCGGAATGCACTTCGAGAGCGCACGCGAGTTCGTCGACTTCCAGATTGAAGGCTGTACGGCGGTCGATGTATTGATCCAAACCGCCGCCGGGCCTGTTGTCGAGCTGCTCGGTCCCGACCGCGCAGTCGCAACCACGAACATCCGCGAGATCATCCGGGGAACGACGACCGTCGACGGGGTGGGGCTTCCTGCTGGGGCCGACATCAACGTCGATCAATATGGGATCTACTTCGACGAGTTCAAGAAGATCGACGGCGCGTGGAAGTTCACCCGGCGGGTCTTCGTTCCGATCCTGATCGCATCGGGCCCAGTGGTCGGGGACATCACGACTACCCGGCCGGTCGCTCGACCTGGGTGAGCCTCCAAGCAGGCGCGCCAGACCTGCCGATCCGGGTCCTCGCGAGGCGTCGGATACGGTCGCACGTGGATTCCCTCCTTCGCCAAGGCTACGGACGGCAGGCGAACCACCCTCCTCCGCCAAGGCTACGGAGGACAAGCGGACCTCCTGCAGGTGAGAAGGATCAGGGAACAGTCCGCCACAGTCGGCAGACGTCCCAAATTGTAGATCGCAAACGGATTCCTAAGAAGCGCTGATTCCGCCCACATGCGCCGGATTCAACCACCGTCCAACTCGTTGGCTACAACTGGGCTACGAGTTCTGCAGGCCTCGGATTGCGCTGGTAGCAGACAAGCTGCCGGAACACGCCTATGTTTACCGATCTATCGGCGAGCCCTCAAGTACCAAGGTTCTCGACTGCAGCGCATGACCGCAACGATAAGGACGAAGTCTGGCTCGATGGCGTAATGCACGCCGTACCGAAACGCGTGGGTGCAGGAGTTGATAGATGAGGAATGTCCCCCTGTGAGCGAAACGGACCGGCCGGCTCGTTGCTCAGGCGTTGCGAGCCGCCGCGTAGATCTCGTCGATCTGTAACTCGACGCCGATTGCGTGGAGAGGAACCGCCTCGCCGCCACCAAACGAGCGAAGCTGCCAACCGTCCCCGCCTCGGGTCCACAGCTCGAAGCGCTCGGAGGCGTGATCCACGATCGCGATCGCTTCGAGCGTTCGGATCGTCTTGTAGTGCTCGAGCTTCTCGCCGCGATCGTACTCGGCGGTGCCGGGGCTGGTGATTTCAACGACCACCTTCGGGTTGACGACGTGCGCTGTGCTTTCGGGGTCGCGCTCCGACGGGCCGCAAATCACGGTGACATCGGGATAGGTTGCGAGCCCGGTGGCGAGAACGCGAACGCGGAGGTCCGAGCTGTAGACGCGGCACGTTTGCGGGTCGAGTTGACGGCCGAGAGCGGCGGTGATCGTGGCCGCCATCGCCGCGTGTTCGGGCGTGCCGCCGGCCATCGCGTAGATTTCACCGTCGAGAAACTCGTGTCGAACGCGAGCGACTTCTTCGAGATCGAGGTACTCGGTGAAGGTGTAGGCGTGTAGCGCGGCGGGGCGGTTCATGACGAGACGATAGCGGATGCGCACCGGCAAATCACGCGCGAAGGCGCGAGGACCAAGCCGTTCCTGGCAAGGATCGACGCCTGCCATTCTCGCTCCCGAAGGTGGTGTGAACACCCACCCAGCCTCGGCGGCGAGGGCGGCTTCGCCGGGGATGATGACGAAGCCGCTAACGTGGCGCAATTCCTCGAAGAGGAAGAGTGGTCGCACGTGGATTCGAACCACGGACCTCCTGCATGTGAGAAGGGTCAGCGAACAGTCCGCCACCGTCCGCAGACGTCCCAAGTTGTCGATCGCAAACGGGTTCCGAAGAAGCGGTGATTCCGCCCACGTACGCCGGATTCCACCACCGTCCAACTCATTGGCTACAACTTGGCTACAAGTTGTGCAGGCGCCAGCGTGTGCCGATAGCAGACGAGCTGCCCGACGAGCTGCCCGACGACCTGCCTATGGTTCCCGCCCTATCGCGAACCCTCCAGTACCCAGGGTCTCAACTGCAGCGTATGACCGAAGCGACGAGGATGAAGTCGCTCGATGGCGTAATGCACTACGCACGGAGCGCCGGTCCAAGGGGTCAACGGTTCCATGTGCGGACGGTCAATCCGAGTGCAGCATGCTCGCACGGCACGACCGCAGCGCCTACATGACTGGACTCATCGGAGCCCCAAAAACGACAGAATCACCAAGACGACGACGATCACGCCAATGATGTAGAAGATGTTCATGTGGGCTCCTTCCGATTCGCAATGATAACGGAAGTCACGCAAGCACCGTGCCGGACCTGATCGGTAATGCTAGAGCCGCATCGATCATGCCCTTTCACTTCAGCATGGAATAACCCGGCAGTCTTTGTAAGGATTGCACCAATTTCCTCCGCGAAGACGGAAAGCTCGACCGCGAGGGGCCCCCCAAAACGTTGTGGCCTGTTACTCTAGCCCTCTCCTCCGCGCTCCCGCGTGCGTGGGCCCGGCACGGACTCGTCGAGCGAGGCGAGGATCGTTCGCAGGGTGTCGATGTCGGCAGGCTTGATGAGGTGGTGGTCGAACCCCGCAGCGCGGGATCGACGCCGGTCCTCCTCCTGGCCCCACCCCGTCACGGCGATGAGCGTCACGTTCTTCAAGGCGGGATCTCGTCGGATGCGGCGCGCCACTTCGTGGCCGTCCATGCCCGGCATCCCGATGTCCAGCAGCACGACCGTTGCCGCCGCGTCCAGAGCCTCCTGGCCGCTGAACGTCACCTGAACGTCGACGCCGAGCAGCGTGAGGAGCATGCCCACGCTCCCGGCCGAATCGCGGTTGTCATCGACCACCAACACGCGGTGCGCGCGAAGCATCGACGACGCGGTATCCGCCGCCGCGGGGACGTCCGCACTGGCCCGCGCGGCCAGCGGCAGGCGG
>JBGTMF010000513.1:0-14157 GCA_041743795.1 Thermodesulfobacteriota bacterium
CCGGTGGTACCGCTGCGCTCCACCACCGGCTAATCTCTGACATCCCTTCGGGATGCGTTGCACGCACCATTCGTGTCCAGCTGCGCTCTTTGTGGGTAAAGGACAGCCCAGCCGGGAGAGGTGGGCCAGGTCTTTTTCGCGTGATGAGATCAGCATCTTGGGATCGAGTATCCAACTGTACCGAAACCTGCGCGGCTGACGGATCATGCAGATGAGAAACGATCAGCACCGTGGACCGCGCGCAGCGCGCACATCCTTATGCCTGTGCCTAATGCCCATGCCTTCCTGTCCTCCGAAGCTCGAAGAGCGAAGGGGGATGCCCACGAGCGAAGCGAGTTTCAAGCTAGGTCGCGAGCGCTGTGTCGTTCGCGGAGCTGAAGTTCTTCCGGGCCCCAGACCTTGTTGACGCGCTGGCCACGCTGGACGGCGGGGCGTTCGGCGATCTGCTTCGCCCAACGGACGACGTTCGCGTACGAACCCACGTCGAGGAATTCCGCCGCCTCGTAGAGATTGTTCGCTACCAGGGCGCCGTACCAAGGGTAGTTGGCAATGTCTGCGATCGTGTACTCATCCCCGCCGAGGAACTCGCGTTCGGCGAGATCACGGTCGAGCACGTCGAGCTGCCGCTTCACCTCCATTGCATAGCGGTCGATCGGGTACTCGAGCTTCTCGGGCGCGTAGGCGTAGAAATGGCCAAAGCCGCCGCCGAGGAACGGGGCACTACCCATTTGCCAGAAAAGCCAAGATAGGCATTCGGCGCGCGCCGCGGGCTCGACCGGCAGGAACGCGTCGAACTTCTCGGCCAGGTAGAACAGAATCGCGCCGGACTCGAAGACGCGGATCGGCGGTGACGCGCTGCGGTCCAGGAGGGCGGGGATCTTGGAGTTCGGGTTCACGGCGACGAAACCGCTGCCGAACTGATCGCCTTCGAGGATATTGATGAAATGGGCGTCGTACTCGGCGCCCGACTTGCCGATCGCCAGCAACTCCTCCAGCAAAATTGTGACCTTGACGCCGTTGGGAGTGGCGAGCGAGTAGAGCTGTAAGGGGTGCTCACCGACCGCGAGCTCCTTTTCATGCGTAGGTCCAGCGATGGGACGATTGATCTTCGAAAAGCGACCGCCGCTGTCGACGTGCCAGTGCCAGACCTTCGGCGGCGTATACCCAGGAGACTCCGTCATCGTCAGCTATTCCCATATTTCCGCGGATTCGTCGACAGACCGGGAAGCCAAACGCGCGCCGGCCAAGCCGCCACCCGAGCAAGCTCCTATTCAGCGCGGCCGGACCTCCGTGCCCTCGCCTGCGGTGATGAAGAGTGCTGTTGCGAATTCTTCAACGTCGGCTGTGTGCCAGACGCCGGGCGGATTGATCACGGCTTCGCCGGTGCCGAGCACGACTTGGCGCGCCTCTCCATCGATCTCCTGGATCAACTCGATGCGGCCGCCGACACATACCACCAATTCCTCTCCTACGGGGTGCATCTCCCAGCTGCCCCACGCTGCATGAAAGGTGTGCAAACTCACCAGTCGACCGTCGCGCCCGTCCGCCGCGACGCGAGCGCCGTAGCGTTCGTACCATTCGAGTTCGCCGGTGAACTGCTCCTGCACCGCGATGGTAGCTCCCAAACCGAGGTGGACCGGAAATTTTGCAAGTTCGAACTTACCGACCTGACTCATCGTATCCTCCATCCGAGATTTCGCTGCCGCGCGCTGCCGCGCCTGCGAAACTAATCCCAAAGAGCGGCGCACCGCCATGTCCGCGCGAATCAGTTGGCGGAGGGCGTGGTGCTCGCCTACGTATAAGTACCTATACACATTTGCAACTTCTGACTTGACGAAGCTACGGCTCGCAGATCACGGTGGGCGCGCTCGCAGCAAAAGACCTGAGTTCACCACCGAGTTGGTGCTCACCTGCCACCAGGCCACACAACAGTCAGAGGACATCCGCCGCCAATGCCTTCCTATCGCCTCGCCGCATTGAGTATGCGCGTCAAGTTTGGCGCCGATCGGAACCACACGTCCCACCCGATGCCTGCGGCGATGTCGCCTGATGACGTTAGTGCGCGTTAGACAATTCGCGACACGGGCGGATTGAGCGGGCATTGCAATGCCAGTCACAGCGTCACCAACAGGCAATGCCTCCACGCGGACCTCGGCGATTCTGCCCCGCTACCTCGATGAGTGCCGGCAGCTCGTCGTAGACGAGATCCGCGGCCTCGTTCCCGAAGACGGCCCGCACAGTGGCGGTCTCTACTCGCTGATGCTCGATTACCCGTTGCGTGAGGGGAAGGCCCTCCGCCCGGCCCTCTGTATCGCGACCTGCCGCGCGCTCGGTGGATCGCTCTCAGCGGTCATCCGCTCGGCCGCGGTACTCGAGCTCTACCACAACGCATTCCTCATCCACGACGACGTCGAAGACGGTTCCGAGTTCCGTCGCAAAGGTATGACTCTACACCGAATGCACGGCGTGCCCATTGCGGTGAATGTCGGCGACGGGATGCTGGCGATGACGCTGCCGCCGCTGCTCGACAACATGCGGCTGGTCGGGATGGGCCGGGCTCTGCGTATTCTCCAGGAGATTGCCGAGATGGCCCGCCAATCGGCCGAGGGCCAGATGATGGAACTCGACTGGATCCGGCGCCGGCATTGCGTGCCCCACGCGCGCGCCTACGCGCGCATGGTTCACAAGAAAAGCAGCTGGTACAGCTTCATCACGCCGATCACCGTGGGCGCGATCGCCGCGGTCGCTCCAGAACACTTGCTGATCAAGTTGCGCAGGCTCGCGGCGTTGGTCGGTTTCGCGTTTCAGGTCCAGGATGACGTCTTGAATCTGGTCGGGACCGAGGAGGTCTACGGCAAGGAGATCGACGGTGATCTCTGGGAGGGCAAGCTGACCCTCATGCTGATCCACGCGTTGCAGAACACCTCGCAGCGCAATCGCACACGCGCACTGAAGATTCTCGACAAACCGAGGCCAGCCACCGCCCCCGCCGCCACGGCGCACGGAAATTTGAGCGTGCGAATCGAGCAGTTACACGCCGACGGCGCCCTGTCGGCGGCCGGCCGCGACCTGCTGTTGCGCGACCTGCACGGCAGCGAGAGTGCCGGTGGGTGGAAGACGCAAGGCGAGATCGACTTCTTGCGCGAACTGATCCGCCGCCATGGCGGCGTCGAAGTAGCATGGGAAGCGGCACAGCGGAGGTCGCAACGTGCCGGCAGGACGATGGAAGAGATTTGCGGGGCAGTTCCGCCCTCGGTGCACCGCGACTTCCTCTGCGAAGTCGTCGACTACGTCGTCACGCGAGCGCGCTGAGAGGAGCGACATCGTGGAATCCGCGCAGATCCTACCACTCGTCCAGCGATTACGGTTGCTGCACGAAGAAAATTCCCGCGCAGGGCGTTCCCCTGGTTCGTCTGCGACTTCCCGCGCCTCCAGCGCCGGCGTCGCCATCTCCCGGCGGGGAAGGCAGCCGGTGCTGTATTCATCCTCAGAGCCGGACCCATTTGTCGCCAAGGCACTTCGCGTCTTGAAACAAATCGCCGTCGCCCGCTCAGACGACACCGGCGCGAGCACCGACGCGCCCAGGGGCGATGCGGCTTCCCGCTACGGCGATATCCAATCACTTCTCCTCCAGCGCGACCCCGTCTCGCAGCGACGCCAACGTCTGATCGAACGCGTGCTCGAGCAACTCGAAGCCGGGCAACGCGTCGACCGCATCGAGTCCCCCAGCCCCCTCCAGCAAGAATTGCGGCTGGTCCTCACACCCACCGGGAGCGGCGGCGGCCGATTCCTCGTCGTCAACGAAACGGCTGAAGCAGTCGTCGTCCGCTTCGAACCGCAGCCGATCCGATCGCCGGCGCGAATGCCGACGAACGACTTGGATATTTCCTTCGAGCCGCCATCAGCACGACTCGACGTCGGCGAAGCCTGCACAGTCGCGATCCTCGTGCAGCTCGACCCGGCGGATCTGCACAGCGGTCTCGACCTGGCGGTCCGCATCCTGGCGGGCGATCGAATTCTCGGTCGGCTATGGGTCGAGCTGTACCCTTTGTCGCCGCCGGCGAGGGAAGGCTGACGATGCCCAAGCTGGCCCCCGACGCGCTTCCCCGCGTCGTACTGCGAGATCCTGGCGATTCGATCGAACGTTTGATCCGCTCGATGCAGACAGCGATCCTCAAGCACCCGACCGCGGCGCAAGCGATCTTCACCGCACTCGTCGCCGAGGGGCGGCGATTCGCCGAAACCGAGCCCGGCCGTCATTGGCAGAGGCGACTGTGTGAATCCGCCCTGCTGCAGAGGACACAGAGCGCCTTTCACAGCGCCACTCTATGGTTGCTCGAAGACGACAATCCGAGCGATCTTCCGTCCGGTTACCTCGACGCACTCTTCATGGCGGCGGAGAGCACCGACCTCGAAACGCTGCTCGAAGGCATTCTCGCGGCAGAGGGATCCGCGGATGAGTAGAATCCCCGAGGATCTCCATCGCGAGATGGATTCGTTCGGCCTGATGGCCCTCGGCGCCCTCTCGTATAGCGAGGCGCTGACGGCCCTACTGGCGATCCCCGGCCACCGCAATCCGGCCGCGCCACCAACCCGAACCCTGTTGTTCGCCGCGCTCGGCGCCGTGTCGCTCTGCCGTACTGTGCAACGGCGCCTGCACGAGGCATGCCCGGCCTCACCGGCGGACGAGGTCCGCGGCCCGGCGTTGCCGATTCGAGAACTTCTCCGATGACCGGGCGTGCGCCGGGCCGCTCCGCCCATTCGGTCATCGAGCGGATGGATCACTGGCGCTGCAGCCCATCGGCAAAGCTGCAAACCATCGGCTTCAAAGAATGGCATCACTTTTACATCTTCGGTGCCGAAGTGGATCTGCTCGTCAACTTCAGCGTCATGAACGGCGTGCAGTTCGAGCCCGACCGCGGAGCGATGATCCCGCGGCTGGCGATTCTGGCGCGAACCCCCTCCGGCTGGCGCGGCGGCTTGGAGCGATTCGAGGCGGATCAGGTCCATCTGACGCAGGGGCGAATCGAAGCCACCTTCGGCGGCAACGAAATGCGCTTCGACGACGGTGCCTATACATTGCGGATCGGTGACAACCGCGCCGGCGTTTCCGCGCGCATCGATCTGCAGCCGGTGACCGGTCCGTCCCTGACCGAGCCCATCCAACTCGGCAGCGCCGGCAGCATGCGATGGCTGGTGCTATCACGACTGCGCGCCAGCGGGACCATCGAAATCGAGGATCAGCGATTCGACCTGCGCGATGCCCCCGCCTACCACGATCACGATTGGGGATCCTTCCAATGGGGTGCCGGTTTCGCGTGGAATTGGAGTGTCGCTCTCGGCGACGGCGGTGATTCACCCTGGGCGATCACCGCGACGCAGGTAACCGATCAGGGGCGGCGCCAGCTCTATACGGACAGCCTGATGCTCTGGCAGGGTCCCCGGCTACTGCGTTCGTTCCGCCGCGAGGGAATCACGACGTCGTCGTCCGGCCGCTACCGGCAAACGACCCGGCCGCTGCGCATCCCCACGGCAACCTGGCTGGCAGCGCCCGGCGAAGCATTCGACATTCCGAAAACCTACACGGTACGCGCCGAAGGCCTCGGCGACGTCGTCGAGCTCCGCCTCGACGTGCTCGATTACGCCCAGATCGCCATTCCGGGTGACTTCGACGCCGACACAATTTGCGTCCTCTCCGAGATCCGAGCCGAGTTCTCGGCAACGGCCTCAGTACGGGGAACGACGACCAACTTTGACGGACCCGCCGTATTGGAGCTCTTGCATGTCGTACGGTGAGTTCGCCGACTTCCTCGACGCTTCCCTGAACATCTTGCGGGAGCGCGTCCCCGGCGCCTACGATCGGCTGTGCGCGCAATTGTCGGGATCGCCCATCCTGATTCGCGTCGACCAATCCAGTTTCGTCCTCACCTCCAGCGCGCAACATCTTTCAATCGGCGACGCGCACGACGCCCCAGCTGTCGAGATTGCGGTGTCGAAGTCCGCGGTGCTCGATCTACTCGACGCCAGGACGACCCTCCTCGACGCGATTCGCGAGGACCGTCTCTTTCTCCGGGGATCCGTCGAATCACTCCCCGTATTCTTCTCGGCGTTGCAAACCTACGTGCGCGGCGCTCTTCGCGCCGCGTCGTTCGAAACGTTGCTCGCCTCGTACCGCCAAGAGCAAGCATCGCGCTAGAAGCAAGTATCGCGCGATGCCAAACAATCGGAAAAGGAGCACCGCCGTGCCTGACAGGAAGCAACCACCGACTCGATCCGCGTCGACGCGCGGCGCCGGCAGCCGCCGCACACGGAAACCGGCAGCGAGGAATGCGGCCAGCGCCGCGAGTGCCACCGGTGTCGCCACCGCGGCCCCCACCGGCGAGACGAAGTCGCCTCGTCGACGCACGGGCGCAATCGGACGCGCCGGCCGCATGGAAACTCTCGCCAACGCGGCACGCCCGCGATCTGTCACCCGTCCCCCTACCGTTGTCATTTTCGGCGCGGGCATCACTGGACTCACCGCTGCCCACGAACTCATCGAGCGCGGATTCCACGTCCAGGTCGTCGAGCGCACGAGGAGCCCCGAAATCGAATACGGAGTCGAAGTGGGGGGCATCGCCGCCAATCAACAAGGCGTCATCAAAGCCGACCTGCCGCGACTGCATCCGTATCTCTTCCCCGGCGAGGACGATGGTTACTGCAGGGCGGTACAGGGCGGCGACATCGAGGACCAGGGCGCCGCCGATTTCCTCGACGAGATTCCCGCGCAACCGGATGAGCGGGAGAGCCCTGAGATTCGCGAACGGCGCGACCGCTACGTCGACCTTGCGTTGAAGGTTCGTGCGACTCCACTGGCCCGCTCGCGGCATCGCGTCAACCTCACCGAGACGTTGCAATTCCGAACCCTCACTCACAGCCTGGGTCTACCCGGTGAGGAGATCAAGCGACTCGTAGCGTTCCTCGCCGCGGGGGACGCGGATGCCGCCGTTGTCAAAGAGTTTCGCGCGTTCGCTGATGATCGCGGCATCACCAACGACGAGAAACTGCATGCGATCGCCATGAAGATCGCCCGCGCCCTGATCAACCGCACGGCGCGTTTCGCCAGCGACCTCGACATGGCGTTTCAGTTTTCGAGCGATAATCTGCGCGAAACCTTGGCCGCCGAGTACGAGAATTCCAAGCTCATGGAGATCTTCTTCCGGCGCGAAGTGCTGGTCGTCGAGGTGCGCGGCAATTCAAATCCCGACCTCGACGGCACCACCGCCCGCGGCCTCGGCCTGGTTCGCGCCAAGTTCGTCCGCAAACTACTCCTGGCCAAGCTCCACGATCTCTTCCTGGAGGATGATCAGTTCTATCGGCTGCACGCTAGTCTCAGCAAACTCTTCGAAGTGCCCTTCGAGAAGTGGCGGTATCGCACCCGGGAACTTGTCAACCAGTTCGATCACCATCTCGTTGCCGTCAGCCGCGCCGCCGCCTTTCCAATCGGCCGACATCGCGACGACCGTCGCCGATCCGACCGCGTCGACTTCCTCGTCGTCGAAGTGCCGCTCCCCGGCGAGCACGGGTATCGCTACTTTCCAGCGTACTATCGGCACCTCTTCGACACGATGCGGCGCACGCCCATCCTCGACGCCAACGGCGACGAGACGTCCGAATGCACGTTCGACCAACTCGTCACCCCACCCTCGGTCAGCTTGAGCCTCGAGGGGCGACGCGACGCGCTGCCGATCGCCAGGAAGCAGTTTCGCTCGATCGAGGACCTGCGGGCCGCCGCCAGCACTCTCCTCGACGGAGTCGGTCTGGAATCACGAGATCTGCAGATCTTCATGTTGCGAATCTTTACTTTCATCAGTGCCTGCAAGGATCGGCGCCGCCTCTGGCAGGATCAGTCTTGGATGGAGTTTTTGCACGGCAAGACCGCGCTGTCGGATAAGTTCTCGCAATTCCACCAGGACACCGCACTGGCGCTGCTTTCGATGGACGCGGACGAAGCGGACGCATACAGCTACGCGCTCAACGCGGTGCAGCTGCTGCTCGACTACCGAGGCGATGGCGGTGGCGTCGATATGACGCTCAACGGACCGACGTCGGAAACCTGGCTGCGCCCCTGGAAGCAATACCTCGTGCGCCAGGGGGTGGAGTTCTTCCAGGGCGAACTCATCGACCTGATTCACATTGAGGAAACCGGCGAGGTCGTGCCGCTCGCCATATGGCACGACGATCCTCCGCGGATCAAAGACGAGAACAATTCGGAAGCCCAACGGGCAGAAGAGCTGCGAAGGCGCGCCGAAGAACTGCGCGAGAGAATTCCCGAGCAGGCGCCCGAGAAGCGTCTACATCTGCAGCCGTTGCCGGAGAGAGTCGGGGCGTACTACGCCGGCTACACAGAGGGCCGCGGAACACCCTACGGTACGGAGGCAATGGCGGATTTCTACATCCTCGCCCTGCCTTTCGAACAGGCCGGGCGCATCACCCGATCGTTCGATTCACGCCACCCCGGCATTCTAGGCGGCGATTTGGCGCGCCTCGTCGCATTCGATCGGCACTGCATTCCGCGCGACAAAGTGGGAAACGACCTCGTGCAGTGCGTACCGAGCGATCCCGTGCGGGGGAGCCTGCGAGACGCCGACGGCAAACCCAATCATCCGGGATATCCGCTGCGCGACCTCAGCGGTATTCAATTCTTCTTTCCCAATAACGTGCAGATCGGGCGCGGCCACGTCATCCACGGCGACTCGGAGTGGGGCCTGACCTCGATTGCGCAGGCAACCCACTGGCGAACCCGCCTCTCGCGTCGCGAGGGGTACCTCGGCCAGCTCTCGGTCGACATCGGCAACTTCTACAGAACCCACCAGATCGTCTTTGAGTCGGCGGAAACCAACTACCTCGGTCATAAGGATGCCCCCTATAAGGACGACCTGCGCAAAGCCAAAACCGCTTGGAGATGCCCGTACTGGGAGATTCCATTGCGGGTATGGGACCAGATTCTCGAATCCGATGAGATGGCGGTCGATCCTCCCACCTATTACCACATGGATGACGGAATTCTCTTACTGGAGGGCAAGGGGAATGACTCGCAAGTCTACCCGGCGGAGAATCGAACCCCCTTCTTGATCAATCTGCCCGGCCAGTGGCAGTTGCGACCCGGCTACGGCCCGGTGCTGGACGCCTCAGGCGCGGCGGCCTCCACTCACAGCGACACGGACATTCACTATGAGATCTCGAACGATCGCTGGGTGCTGGCGGGGACCTATATGGCGACACACACTCGCTTGATGACGATGGAGGCGTGCAACGAATCGGCGCGCCACGCGGTCAACGCAATCCTCGATGCGATTCGCCAGGATGTGCCAAACCCCGGCGCGGAGCCGAAATACAGTTCGCACGGCAAGCAGCTCGGCCGTCGCTGCGAGATATTCGATCCCTACAATTACGAAATCGCCGATCTCCGCACATTCAAGGAACTCGACAAGGCCCTGTGCGACGAAGGTCTTCCACATTTCGTCGAGATTCTCGGCATAGACCGCTTGGTGGAGTCGATGCCACGCGGAGCCGGCTCAGAAGCGACGCAGCTCAGCAAGCTCTTCGACGCGGCGCGAACCGTCCATCGCACGCAAGGGAAGATCCCTGGCCTACCGACGCTACCGGACGACTTCATTGTCGCCCAGATCCACAAAGGCCTCGACACGCTGTCGGAGATCCCTGGCCTCGACGGCGTCGTCAAGAAGATCAAGGAGCTGATCGGCTGAGGTCAGTTTCAATATGGGAAAGGGATGATGGCGCGCGCCATCCGCTGCGGATCGCGTATGCCGCGTGCCGTCATCCAATCCCGCGCTTCCGCATCGCTGGCGGCGCCAAAGTGCGCCATGTGAATTCGCGCCGCGCTCGCGTGCAGCGGCATGCCCGCGTCCGCGAACCCGACTGCGGCATCCTCGAGGATGCCGCACGCCGCAGTGGAGTTCCCCTCGAGTGCCGCGATGCCGGCCCGCAGCGACGCGGACAGAACAGCGGCATGCGGCAACTTCGAGCGATTCAGCCAGGCGGCATCGGATCTGGCGATGCGCACCAATCTCCGTGCCGATTTGTCGCCAACCGCCGCGCACGCCAGCGCGGTACCGCCACGCGTGTGCTTGAGGATGGCGGAGTAGCACTCGAAGGTGAGCAACCCGATGCTCTTCACCGGCTGCCACGCCGCCTCGACACGATTCCATGCCGACTGCGGATCGCCCATATAGAGTGCGGCCTTGGTGGTCGCCAGGAGATGGTGATAGTGGCTGACGCTGTACTTCTCGCCGCTCGGTGAACGGATCAGCTCGTCGGCGGACGCGATCGCATCCTGCGGTAGGTCTTGCGCGAGCTTGACCAACACCGAGTCCCCAGCCTCGAGGACGTTGGCCGCGGTCAGATCGCCGCGCCGACGCGCGTCCTCGTCGAACTCCGGCAGAATTCTCGCCAGGGTCTCGATGTCTCCCTGTTGGGCGAGCGTGGGGATCAAAAAGTGAAAGGTGATCGAAGAGCTCTCCTGATGGCCGACACACTCGTTGCGGAAGATGCGAATCGCCTCCTCGCAGGTCTGGCGCGCCTGATCCCACTGGCCCGAAAAGTAGTGAAAGGCGCCGCGACAGGTCAGCACGGTTCCTACGACATGCGGGGCGCCTGTCTCGGCGCCGATCGCACTGGCCATGTCGAGCAGCCTTTCCGCGCGTCGCCGCCAACGCGGTCCCGGCAGGGCTCCCTCGATCGACGCCTCCTTGGCAATGGCGATGGCTATGTGTTCGGCGTCGCCGGCACGCAGGGCTTCACGCAGGTAATACATCCCGAGGAAATCGGACAATTTCGGAAACAGTAGTGCCGTACCCTTCGCCGTGCCGAAAAGAGCCTGGAGGCGGTCTGCAGCCTCCGCGGAGATGGTTTCTCTCGGCTTCAACTGGGGGGCACGGAATGTCAGGAGAAAACGCAGGCGCTTCAGATTCGCCGCCCAGGTCGCCGCCTGCGAAGTGGCCGGAAGGTTGACGCCGAAATAACGCATCACCTCACGGGTGCGATCGACTCCGGCGGTCGCATGCCCGGAGTACAGGTAGTGCTCAGCTGCCAATCCGACGAGGGTCGCCTGCCTGTGCGCGTTCGGCGCCACTCGCCCCAACGCCTGCGCCGTCGCCATGTAGACATCCGCCGCCTCGGCGCCTCGCCCGGCGTTGGCGAGTGCGTCCGCCCGCTTGCGCTGCATCTCCCAGTCGGTATCCCCGCGATCGCGAAGTCGCAGCGCCAGCGCATAGAACTCCGCGGCGCGATCGAAGCGCAGACTCTTCTCCGCCGCCGTCGCCGCCAGAACGGCATACTCCGCGGCCAGCTCGTTCTCCTCGGCACCGAGGAAATGCTCGACGAGTTGCTCGGCGTCCGGCGCCGGCCGACGCCGGATCGCCTCTGCCAACTTGCGGTGGCAATCGCGCAGGCGATCCCTTGGCAGCACACCGAGAGCCACCTCGCGGATTCGATCGTGGTAGGTCTCGATCTCGTCGGCGCTACTGACTTCGCCCGCGCTGGCTCCGGTGCGCAGCAACGACTGAGCACAGAGATCGAGTACGAGCGTACGTGCCGACGGATCGAGGCCGGCGACCTCGAGCACGAAGGATATCGAACACGGACGCCCGGCCGTGGCGACGAACTCCATGATCCGTTGCGCCTGCGGTGAGATCGACCGCATGCGATCGTGCAGGATCCGCTCGATATCTGGACTGGCTCCCGAATCCCGGCCGGTAGCGACCAAACGCCGCACCAGCTCGATCAAGAAGAACGGCGAACCTGAAGCGTCGTCGACGATCCGTGTCGACATCAGTTCGTCGAAGGGCGCCACTCCCGCGACCGACTGCGCGCCATCCCGCGGCCGCGCACCGCGCACAAGTCGTTGCACCAACTCGCGCGAATCATCGTTCGACAAAGGCTCGAGGTCCAACACCTGGTGGCGCACTCCTGCCAGTCCATCACGCAGCTCCGACAGCAGGGCGCTCGACTGCTCGTCCTCGCGCCGATACGAGACGATCAGGGAAATACGCGGAGAGTCTGGACCGCGAACGATGCCGCGCAACAGGGCGACGCTGCCGCGGTCACCCCATTGCGCGTCGTCGACCCAAATGATCAACGGCCGACGCTCCGCGATGCCGGCAAGCACGTCGCGCAGAGCGACGAATGCGCGGCGCACCGCCTCGTCATCGCTGGGCGGAGTTGGATCGCGCGTTTCCGACAAGGACGGAACCCGTGCGAGAACCGGGAACAGCGTCAGCAGCGCATTCGCATATCGCGGCACCAGTCTGCGCACTTCGGCATCGTCGAGCTCGAGGAGATAACTGCTCAGTTCGTCGACGACCGCGTCCAGGGCGCGATAGGTGATCGACTCCTGGTGGCGACAGCGCCCCTTCAAAACCAACGCGCCATCGGCGACGCAGCTGGCGGCGAAGCGCGAGATCAATTCGCTCTTGCCGATTCCGGATGCGCCTCGCACGAACGTCACGTTGGCCTCGTCGCGCCCCTGTGCGTAAAACGCCATCAACCCCGCGAGAGGTTCTTCGCGGTCGACGAACGGCGTATCCAAAACGGCCGACGGGGATTCGCCGGAACGATCCGCCGAGCCGGCAAACACGGCCATTATGTCGTCGGCGGAAGGACGATCCACGGCCCGCGGCGAGAGCAATACCGCGATCAACTCTTCGATTGGTCCCGCCTCCGCCGGCGGCGGGAATTCACAGCCGTCGCTCTTTGCGAGCAGGATTTCGCCCACGGAACCCGCGAAAGGCGGTTGCCCGTATCGCGCCTGGTACAAGGTCGCGCCAAATCCATACCAATCGGAAGCGGCGGAGATCCCCTCACCGACCAGACACTCCGGAGCGACATAGGCCAGAGTTCCCGCGATCTCGTCGGCCGGCGACCGCGCCAACGGATCGAACTGCGTAGTCAGGCCGAAGTCGAGCACGACGGCACGGCCGTCGGCCGCGACCAATACGTTCGAAGGCTTCACATCTCCGTGCGTCCGCCCGGCCCGGTGCAGAAACGAGAGCCCCTCGGCGACCTGACGGAAGGCTTTGAACAGGCGCGACCTCGCCGCCGGATCCGGCAGATCGCCCTCTTCCAGTCCTCGCCGGACGTACTCTACCAACGGCTCACCGTCGACGAGTTCCATGGTAAAGAACATTTCGCGGTCGCCGACGAACAATTCGTAAAGGCGGACCAGGTTCGGATGCGAGAGGCCGGCGAGGACGCGAAACTCGCGTTTGAGGTGGAACAGGTTCTCCGGACTGATGCGATGCAACGTTTTGAGCGCAACCTCGATGCCGAGCTGCGAGTCGACGGTGCGGTAGACGCGCCCCATCGACCCCTGCCCGAGCAGGGATCGGACCAGCATTCGATCTCCCGCCAGCTGCGCTCCGACGTCCAATGCGGTACCCCCCGAAGTTACGCAGCAGACACTGCCATCGACAGGCGACCGTGTCCATGTTCACGTCGTCGGACCGTCGCGGCCTGCGACACGACGGGTTGGTGGCACCGCGCACGGCATCAACCGTGTCGCCAAACGCAACGACCAGCGCCTGCCAGTTACTCGAGCAGCTGTTACGCGCCGATCTCCTGACTGTCGCTCAGCGCGAGCCAGCCTCTGCCGATGCGGTAAAGCACCCAGATACCGGTGACGACGACAATGATCCAAGCGAAGGGAATTCCGATGATCGTAACGAAGAGAACCACGGCTAGGAGAACCCAGAGGAAGGCGAACCAAAAGGTCCGGATCTGCCAGCGAAAATGGGACTCGAGAAAGGTCCCTCGTACGGCGCGACGCCTTGCGTAGTTGAGGATGACTGCGAGGATCGACGGCCAGCCGGTGAGAAAGGCCGTCACCACGGCCGCCGACGAGATGACGCCCATCACCGCACTGAACGCATGCAGGCCGTAAATGATGTGGGTCAGCGTTACGAGCCCTTCGCGCGGCCTGGCCGTAATCGGATCCATCGGCGGTGAGCATAGCCGCATCACCGTCGCAATGGAAAGCGGCCACTCGCTGGCTTCTGCCTGCGAGCGACGCGAGCCCAGCCGCAGCCCGGCCTTGTTGTTGAGCGGGCTGACTAGGCTGCCGGCGGACGCGATCGGCGGCGAGACCGGCTCGACGGCGGC
>JBGTMF010000514.1:0-3469 GCA_041743795.1 Thermodesulfobacteriota bacterium
GGCGGCGGAGAGCCGGTCGCGCACGAAGGCGACGGAGGCGCCGGGCGCCGGGGACGGCACGGGTAGCTGCGGCGGGAGTTCGATCGACGCCGGCGCGTCGGCGTAGCGGAGCGCCAGGTCGAAGAGGGCTTCCTTGCTCTCCACGTAGAGGTAGAGGGTGCCCTTGGCGACGCCAAGGGCTTCGGCGACGTCGGACATCTGTGTCCGGCGGTAGCCGTTCTCGATGAAGACACGTGTTGCGCAATCCGCGAGTTCTTCGAACCGGCCCGGAGGAGTTCTTCGCGACATGCGGACGAGATACTATAACTGACTGGGTCGGTCAATTAAATTCTCGTGGCGCGTGTGAACGAAAGGAAGTGGGCGAGGACTGTATGGCGACTCGTCTGGCTCATAACCGAGTCGCAATCATCTCACAGCGCGTCTTGGTCGATGGCCTCCTGAAATCGGCGTACTTCCCCGACGACTGTCATCGGGGGCAGGTCTTGGTCATGCTCGGTCCTGGATGCGTGGCGCACTGCCACAGCAGGCGGCGGCCGGCGCTTCGCGCCGCCATTGATGCTGAGTATTAGCCGTAATCGGTCGGCTCAGGTACGCTTCTCGACCATGGGGCACGCATTCGCTGCGCTCGAGCTCAGCAATCCACGCAAACCGAAACTCAAGGCGATCCGGGTACGAGCCCTCGCGGACACGGGCGCCTTGATGCTTTGCATTCCGCAACACGTCGCTGTCCAACTCAGGCTCGAAACCGAGTCCGAACGAGAGGTTGGGGTTGCGGACGGTCGTAAGCTGACGGTTCCCTACGTTGGACCGATTCGCGTCGCATTCGATGGTCGGATCTGCTTCGTGGGCGCATTGGTTCTCGGTGACGAGGTTCTTCTGGGCGCGGTCCCGATGGAAGACATGGACCTGGTGATCAGCCCTGGGCGCCGCACCGTCACGGTGAATCCGGAGAGCCCTAATATCCCGCAGTCGCGCGTATAGCGGCTGACACGGCGATGAACCCGAACGGCTTGGGCTCCGCCGCGCGTAGCGCGACATCCCGCGCCGGCGGGTTGATGGCAGGACGTCGCCGGCGTGGTGAAGACTTAACTTGACCGACCATCCGTCGAGCGCTATTGGTCCGGCCCTATGCGCAGACGCCGAATCGGGATTCTCTCCCGCCTGGTGGTTTTGCTGTTTGCTGGGGCGGTCCTTGCCGCGCCGGCGATCGGCATTGCGCATTCGTTCGAGCACCATGGTGCGATTGACTCGGTCGATTGCGGAACCTGCCACTGGTCCAAGAACGCCGCGGGGACGGTCATCGGGGCCCCCGCGCTCGGCTTCGTCGCGATCGTGCGAATGGTGGACGCCACGGCGCCCGCTTCGCCGGATCTGCGCATCGAGTTCTCTGAGCTACACTCTCGCGGCCCACCGGCCGCCCGCGCCTGAGAGGCGCTGCGTCTGCCGGGTCCGCGTTTGGTCGAACGCGCGGAGTGTAGTTGACCTATCTCAGGTCAGTCGCGCTCGGGCGTAGATCGATCGCGTTCATTCTTCCGCGCCGTCGCAGCACAAGCCTTTTCAGCTCAGGGTTTCTCCACCGGCGAGTCCGCCGGCGGGGCTACTCCCTGTACCTGAACCCTCCTGTAGGGGAGGCCGCGCATGGCACGGCTTCCCCGGTGGTGGACGAGGCATGGCGGTAGCCGTCGAACGGCGACTCGCCATGGGAGACCGCGGGTAGAACTCCCCGATGAAACCGATGCGAATCCTTCCGCGCGCGGCGGTACTGATCGTCGTTGCCGCGATCATCGCCGCCGCGCCCCTGGTGCGGGCGCACGCGACCATTCACGTACTGGACGCATCGGACTGCGACGCGTGCTGGTTGGCGTCCTCGATGGTGAGCGACGCTCCGGCGCCGACCGCGGTGCCGGAGCTGACGGTGGTGCGCGCGGCGGTCACGGCACTCCGTTTGCGGCAGGAGTGGCGGCCACCCTTGCGCGCGGCGCTCGGACGCGGACCGCCGCGAGTCGTTGGTGACTTCGAGAGATTTCGAATTTCGAGAACCCAACCAACGACCCCTCATCGCGAGGGGATTAGCCCGGACGATGTTCGGGCTAGGAGGATGAAACAACATGACTTCATGGACAAAAGTGCTCGTCGTCTCGGCGAGCTTTGCACTGATCGCGTTCCCTGCGATCACCCTTGCCCAACACGGGCATGACGACGGACATGCCGACCTGCTCGTCGGCGGTGATTCCGCCGGTGTCGGCAACCTGTTGATCGACTATCCGTTCGGCGAGCGCCCGTTCGTACGCGTTTCCGACAGCGGCGCTCCCGAAGGCCTGTTCACCGCAGTGGATCCGGGCTTCGATCGCGCCGAGGACGAGCCCGGCGAGGGAGTGTTCGCGCTGCCCGCCGGCACGGAGATCTCGCTCGAGATCGTCGCACTCGACGAGAACATCCAGTTGACGATGGACAACGGCGTCGATGGTTTGGGGATTCTCGCCAACCCGGGCGACGACTACCGCATCGGTCTGATCTCCGACGGCGTGTGCGACCTCGAGGCCGTCCCTGGAACGTGCAACCTCGGCAGCGGTTTGTGCACCGCCGGCCAGGTCGGGGCGTCGTGTGAGGACGACGAGGACTGCGACCAGGGCCAATGCACGGCCGGTGACGTCGGCGCCAACTGTTCCGAGAACTCGGATTGCAGCACCATATCGCCGGACATCCACAAGCACCCCGAGTACCAACTGCAACTGATCGCGCTGGCCGGCGCCGACCCAGACCGCTTCGCGGAAGGCGATGTGCTGTTCAAGCTGACCAACACCGACGCCTCGGGATACGGAGAGTCCGCCGTCCACAAGCTGACCCTCAGCAACGGCCACCTTCCACCCGCCGAGTTCGAGGACGCCACCGACAACAAGGACCGCAAGCGCCGCGCGAAGTGCCAGCAGGCGGTTGCGAACGAAGTCCGCAAGCTCTCCGCCGATCACTACAAGCGGCTGGCGCAGTGCATGGACGCGCTGGTCGCGGCCGAAGAGCTCGGCGGAAGCGAGAAGAAGGCGGACGACAAGTGCAGCCTGTCCACGAGCGCCAAGGGGGTCGTCGCCCGCCTCGAAGCGAGCAGGGCCAAGGCGATCGCCAAGATCGCGGCCAAGTGCGGTGATCCCACGCTAGGCGGATCCTCGGAGCCGTTCACGCTGCGCCAGGTCACCAACCATCTCGGTATGGCGACATGCCGCACGCAGGATCTCGTCGCCGGTTTGTACAACGGCTCGCTGGGCATGCTCGAAGGGCATTTCAGCGGCGAGTGCGACGGCGGCAGCAACCTCTGCGACGGCGGCGTCAACGACGGCATGGCGTGCGCCGAGGACGAAGACTGCTCGGCCGAAGAAGCCATCGAAGAGGCACTGCCGTGCCTCGTGATGAGCCAAGCGGCCCACTAGAGGCTAAGCCTGGCTTGGGTGCCGCGTCTCGCCCTTCGGCGAGACGC
>JBGTMF010000515.1:0-4319 GCA_041743795.1 Thermodesulfobacteriota bacterium
GACGCTGCGCGCGGCGGCCGGCCGCGTTGAGGAAGTTCGCGGGGAGGCGAGGGCGCTGGTCGCCAAGGCGGTGCCGGCGGCCGAGACACGCGACGCAGACTACATCTTCTTGACCTTCGTCCTCGGCTTTGTGCCGAGCGGGCTGGTTGGGCTGCTCATCGCCGTCATCTTGTGCGCGGCGATGAGCTCGACGGCCAGCGAGCTATCGGCGCTAGGCGCCACCAGTACAGTCGATCTCTACAAGCGCGTCTTCGAGCATCGTGGCGGCGGCGGCCGCGACTTGCCCGGCGGCGGCGGCCGCCGCGACTTGTTGGTATCGAAGCTGTTCACCGTCCTGTGGGGCGGGCTGGCGATCGCCTTTGCCAGTTTCGCGTCGCTCTTTGAGAACTTGATCCAGGCAGTCAACATTCTCGGCTCGATCTTCTACGGAACCATCCTCGGCATCTTTCTCGTCGCCTTCTTCCTGCCGCGGGTGACCGCGAGTCCGGTCCTCGTCGCCGCGCTCATCGCGCAGGTGGTCGTCGCCGTCCTGTTCTTCGCCTCCGACCTCGGCTTCCTCTGGTACAACGTCATCGGCAGCGGAGTCGTTGTGCTGACGGCGCTGCTGCTCGAGGGGCTGCGTCCGAGAACCGGGGCATGACATTCGTGGATCGCGTGCGATGAGAATCTCAGCGGAGGCGATCGGGCTGGTTTTCGCTGGGATGGCGAGGCGGATCCGGATCTTTCGCCGGCATCCCGCCATGCTGGCAGTCGTTCTGGGGCTGGTCCTTCTTGTTCCGCTCGGCCGCGCTTTGCGCGGCAGCGACATCAGCGCCGGCATCAGCGCCGAATTGGGTGGCGAGCGGGTATTCGTCGCACGGGTGATCGATGGCGACACCATCCGCGTGGTGCGCGGCAACAAGGATGTCGCCGTGCGGCTGATCGGTATCGACGCGCCCGAGACGAATCACCCCGACAAGCCGGTCGAACCCTGGGGGCCGCAGGCGACTGCGTTCGTCCGCCAGGCGCTCGAGGGCAAGTGGGTGACACTCGAGTACGGCGAGGGGCCGCGCCGCGACCGCTACCAGCGCACCCTGGCCTATGTGCGTCTGGGCGACGGATCTTTGTTCAACGAGGCGCTGGTCCGTTTGGGACACGCGCGCGCCTATACGAGCTTTCCGTTTGCCTACCAGGATCGATTTCGCGCCGCCGAGCGCGAAGCGCGCGAGGCGCAACGCGGCTTGTGGTCGCTTACAGCCGCTCAGCCAGCCGGGCCGGTGATCGGCAATCGCCGCTCGCGCGTCTACCATCGGCCGGGGCAGCAGCACTACGACGCGGTCTCGCCAAGTAACCGCATCTACTTCGACAGCGAAGAAGCCGCCGCCGCGGCGGGTTACCGGCCGGCGCGCAGATAATGGGGAGCGTTGGCGTCGGCGGCGACCGGCGGCGTGATGCAGCTCAACGCGTGTGGCCCAACGCCGGTGTGGCCCAACGCCGGTTGTAGGCCTGAGCAGGTCTAGCTAGGCTGCAACGGAGACGGGAATACCGAGGAGCAGGCGGTGACGTATCGGAGAATGGCGATTGCGGTCGTTCTGGCGCTGGTGGCCGCCGGCGGTGTGGCGTGGTGGTACCAGAGCCAGCTCATCGGAATCGGCGCGCGGTGGTACCTCGAGCGCGTCGCTGCCGGCGAGGATCAGTCGGGCGATTTGACCCGGCGGCGCGAGATGGTGGCGCGCGTGCATCGCCAGCTCCTTCTCCTGCCGGCGCCGGACGTCCTCGTGGCGGAGCTCTACGATTTCATTACCCAACTCTCCGCCCGTGTGGCGACTGGCGAAATCTCCCTGCCGTGGTCGGCCTACCTCTATACGAGCTACCTGCAGGATTTACGCCACGAGCGCCCGCGTGGCGAGCCGCGCGCCACACGCGCAGAGATCGAGCATGCCCTCGATCGCGGTGTCGAGTTCTACCATATCCAGCAGCGCCCCGAAGCCACTGGCGCGCGCCTGCGCCAGTTCTTGACGGACGACGGCATCACCCTCGAGGAGATCGAACAAGCTCACCGCGAAGGCCGCGACCTGACCGTCGGCGACGACTGATCACCGGATCCGTAGAAAGACAAGGCGCATCGCTCAGACGCACGCTTGGGCGGCTTCGAGCAGGGCGATGGCGCGCGGGTCGAGCAGGATGTGCGGGCCCATTCGGTTCATGACGTAGGCGAAGCCGATGCCACTGGCCGGGTCGGCGAAGGCGAAGGAACCGCCGGCGCCCGGGTGACCGAAGGCGCCGGGTGCGGTGCCGAAGCGCATGTCGGGTTGGTCCGGCTGCGGCAACATGAAACCGAGTCCAAAGCGGGTGTTGACCTGCAACACCAGATCGGGCCCGAACGACTGCTCGGTTGCCGCGCTTTCAATGGCGGCCGGCGACAGCACGCGGTGGCCGTCGACGGCGCCGCCGCTGGCCAGTGCTCCGTACACTCGAGCAAGTGCGCGAGCGTTGCCGTGGCCGTTGGCGCCGGGGATCTCGGCGCGGCGCCATTCCGCAGTGTTGGGGCCGAGCAGTAGCGACCACGGATTGATGAACGCGCGCGCGGTGACACTCGTGGGATCGGCGAGGATGACGGCGGCGAGGTTGACGGAACCGTCGTCGACCGGCGCGTCGAGGGGCAACGCGCTCATGTCGGCGATTCGCCCGTGCAGTTCGTCCGCCAGGCCGATGTGGAAATCCACTCCCAGAGGCTCGGCGACCTCTTCGCGAAAGAACGTTCCGAGACTCTTGCCGGTGATGCGCCGCACCACTTCGCCGACCAGCCAGCCGAAGGTGACGGCGTGGTAACCGTGGTTCTCGCCGGGAGCCCACCACGGCGTCTGCTCGGCGAGCGCGGCTGCCAAGGTATCCCATTCGTACAGCGCCTCCGGCGGCAGTTCCCGTGCGATCGCGGCGAGACCGGCGCGGTGGCTGAGTAGCCAGCGCACCGGCAACTCGGCCTTGCCGGCCTGCGCGAACTCCGGCCAGTAGCGGGCCACCGGGGCGTCGAGGTCGAGCTTGCCCTGGTCGATCAGGCGCAGTGCGCAGATCGCCGTCATCGCCTTGGTCGTCGAGTAGACATTGGCGATGGTGTCGCGCTGCCAGGGGCGCGTCTTCTCCAGATCGGCGAAACCGCTCCACAGGTCGACCACCGGTTGGTTGTGCAGAGTGACCGCGACAGCGGCGCCGATTTCGTCGCGGCTGGTGAAATTCTCGGCAAAGGCGCGCCGTACCGGTTCGAAACGCGCGTCGCATTGCCCATCGATCGAAGTGGTGGTCACGTGTGATTCTCCTGGTTTGTTGGCGGGCGAACGCCCGAAGGGGGGCCGGTAATGCGGCGACCCTGCTCCATCTGCCAGCGGCACCACCCCAGCGCAACCCACCGCGCCGCGCCGGGTGTTTCAAACGGTGATCAGGTGCTTCTTCTCGGCACCATTGATGGCGGTTCGCGGGATCGAGGAGTCGAACGACACGAAGCACCCTCCCTGACGCACGGCGAGGGCGAGTAGATAGAGGTCGGTGACCTGGCGAGGTCCGTGAATGCGGTTGCGGTCGGCGATCGTGGAGTCGAGCAGGCTGACATCGTCCGCCCAGAACTGGTGTTCCGCAGTCGCGATCGCCTCGCCGAGCCGTTCCATGATTGCTCCCACCTTCAATGGGTTCGGATAGTTGGCGTGAGACATGATACGTACGCACCCGTTCTGTGTGATCGGGCAGGATGCCCAGCCTCCGCTGGCGTTGCCAGCGAACCAGTGACCGGCTTGCGCATGCATTGAATGATCCTCGTCGAGCAAGGCGATGAGGATGTTGATGTCGAGCAGGGAGCGCATCAGAACGCGTCCTCCTCGCGCAGCTTGTCGATCTGTGCGTTCGTGACGATCCCGCCGCGGCGAGGAAACGGCCGGAAGCCGTGTACGGATTTGGGTTTCCGCACGCTCTGTGACGATGCAGTCAACGCCTTCCGCGCCAGCTCGGAGATGACGGCGCCAGTGGTCTTCTTCTCGCGGTGCGCCAACTCCTTGGCGGCGCGCAGCACGTCGTCGTCTATATCCAGTGTGGTGCGCATGCATCTGATGCTATTGCATCAACAGGTGGGCAGCAACTCTGAGGGGCCGCTTTTCTCGGTCCGATTGCCAAAAGCGAAAATTTAGCGAAGATAGGTCGCGTGTCCCTGACAATGCGGCAGAGTGTCGCGGCGCTCGAACTCCCGGGGAAGGTGTGGGTGGGCGAAGCGCCGCGCGAACCCGTGCGTCTGCTCGGCAGCGGGCTGCCGGAGATCGATGTGCTGCTCGGCGGCGGTCTGCCGCGCGGCGACG
>JBGTMF010000516.1:0-1683 GCA_041743795.1 Thermodesulfobacteriota bacterium
GGCGGCTTCGGCGGCGCGCGCAGCGGCCTCGTCGGCGGTGCGAACCGGCTCGCCACGTACCCACAGAACCGCAAGCCGCAGACGTCCCGGGCTGGAGAAGAAGTCCTGCTGCTCGGCGTAAAACGACTGCAGTTCGGCATCGGTCGGCTCGTAGTCGTCGACCGACGCCACCTGGGCAGCGAGAACCGCCGACACCAGGTCGCCGCGCACGCGGCGATCTGATTGCATGAGTCCGAGATCAACGCCGTACTGCACCAGTAGCTCTTCGTCGATCAAACGGTCGAGGACGTGGCGGCGATCCGCCTCGCTCAACTCGGCGCGCCGGTCGGAAGCCAGAGCGCCGAGGGCGCGCAGGAAATCGGCGCGCCGAATCGGCACACCGTTGACCTCGGCGACCAGTTCCTCCGGCAACTCCCCGCGCGCACCGCGGACATCCGTCAAACTGGCGACAGCCGCCGCGATGCCGAGCGCTGCGCCGATCACCAGGACCGCCGTCGTTCGCCGTTCACCTCCTCGCATGGATCAAGGCAACAGGGGCAGCCCGGCGATACCGAGAGGAATCCGCTCGACGCCGCGGATCGGCAACCCGAAGACGTCGACCGCGAGCAGCGAGATATACATCGTCTCGGCGCCGAATTCGCCGCGGCCCCAGGCCATGTTTGCATAGACGCGATCGCCGCTGGCGAGAAACTTCACCAACTCGGTTTCGCCGGCCGGCAAAACCCAAACGGCGCTCTCCTCGAGCATGAAGTCCACCTGGGTGTCGAAGATGACATACAGGTTGTCCTCTGCGTCGAAGGCCACACCGTCGCCGAAGAGTCCTCGGCGTTCGGCAATCACTTCGACGTCGCCGAAACCGGCGTCGTCGACCGCAACGCGAAACAGCCCAGCCACCGGATCGATCGGATCGAGATCACCGCGGCCGCAGAGAATCGCGATGCTCTCTGTCGCCAAGTACAGGTACTGGCCGGAGCGGTCGAAGGCGAGTCCGTTGGGTCCCCCCTGTGTCGCGACGTCCATCGTCAACACCGCGTCGACTGCATCGAGCGCCGGATCGTAGCGGAAGACGATGCCGAGGCAGGGATCGCTGACATACACTCGATCGTCGGCACCGATGGCGACGTAATTGGGGGAGTGGAGATCGTCGCCGGCGATCGAAGTGACCGCCGTCTCGGCCGTACCTGTGGTCGAGATCCGCACCAGGGCGCCGGCGGCGCCGGCTCCGCGCGGATCGGCCGCCCAGATCACGCCGGTGCGGTCGACGGCGACGCCGAGTACGCCCACCAGGGCCTCGCCTTCGAGTTCGACCAAGGCGGCGTCGCCGGCGGTATTCATCTCGATCAGAGCCCCGTCGACGGCGGGAGTGCCGGCGGCCAGCCCGAGCAGCAGTCGGTCGTCTGAGACGAACGCCAGATCCTCGGTCGTCGCCGTGAATACCTCGTCCCCAGTCGCGTTCACTGCCGTGTAACCGGCGTCGCGCAGGAATCCGGGAATGTCGCCGAACTCCGTCGCCATCAACGGCTCGGCCAACCCCACCCGCGTCGCGAAGCTGGTCGTCTCCGCACCGACACTTGCCGTCAGCCGATTGGCTACCGGCGCGACCCCGACCTGCCAGGAAAGGGAGGCGCGCCCGGCGTCGTCGCTGCGCACCGCGGTGACGACCAGCCGCGGCTCGCCCGGCGC
>JBGTMF010000517.1:0-32345 GCA_041743795.1 Thermodesulfobacteriota bacterium
CGGCTCGCAATGCCACTAAGGCCTGGAAGGGACGAGATCGTGCTTGGACGACAGCCCTCCACCAACTCTCAATCCACTTCGAGGGACGAATTCCCGAATGCTAACCGGCCGCCCCCGTACACCAAATTCCTGACACTCTCCTCACCTCCGCATTTCGCTCCTCGTGATCACTTAATCCGGATCGCGATCTGGTGTTTCGGCTATTGTGATCACGGAGTCGGAGCGGAGCGATGCCTCACGCAGCCCGTAAATCGTACAACATGTTACGGGCTCTCGTACAGTTGATGTGGCCGATCCCCTCTCCGGCTTCCGCCCACATCAACTGCACAAGAGCCTATATATTTGCAGTTTTATTCCGATCAGTCCGGGCAGCGGCACGGTCAAGCAGCCACGCCATCGGTTCAGCTAACGAATGACAGACGTGGTCACGCCCTCGACGCGAATGTCGAGTCTGTATTCCTGCACCGATTCGTCCAGAGAAGGGTTCGCATCCAGCGCCGCCCTCGGATAGTTCGCGACACGGAGTCGGATGGAAGCTGCGTCGGGCCTTACGCTCTTCATCCACGTGACTTCCGAGACCTCGCCGACCACTCCAAGATGGAACACGCTCTGGCGAGGATCCTCATCGTACTCGCTGACCGCTAGGTAATAGTCAAAGGCGCAGGTCGTGTGGGATTCCGGGACGCACGAGCCCGAGACCGGAACCGCAAAGAGCTTCACGACCAGGTCGCCGGATTCGCCACCCTCAATCTCGTTCAGGTCGGTGACGCCGGCGCTGACCATAACTCTAGCTACCTCGGCTTGCGGAATGCCCTTGGTAACCTGGATCAGCGTGCTGCCCAGGTCGGGATGCCGACTGAGTCCACTTGTCTGGCACCCGAGGGCGGCAAGAAGCACGACCACCTGGTACCAGAGAAGAGAAGGCATACTGGTTCTGTGAGGCATTCGCCTTCCTTCCTGATGCCTAGACACCCCTAGGCCAAGGTATGATCACCGACTTCAGATCAGTCTACCGACAAGTGGATATGGTCCCCGTGCCCGGAGACGGTCCACGGGTTTCCAGACTTCTTCTTCATGTGCGGACCGAAGTTCTCTCTCCGGCCGGTGTACGACTCGAACTTCTCCTGTATCGCGTTCACGATCGCCTTCACTGCCGCATCGGTCTCATAATGCACCGACAGCTTCTTCCCGTTGATTCTGGAGATGTCGACGGCTTTTCCGACCACGTGCCGGCTCGGAGACGAATGAGAGTCCTTGGCCGACGATATGTATACCTTCGTGAGCACCTGGTCCGTGGCGACGTCTTTCTCGATGCAGTGCTTCAGCCCGTCGATCATCGACTGCGCCACATCCTTGACTACGGTGCTTGCGAACTCAACGGTCACGTGGTTGTTGAGCGTTTCTGGAATGTCCGGCATATACCCCCCAAGCAATGTCTCGGTCTACTCGACCTCACATCCGCCAGCTTCCCTATCGGGAATCGCGTGGAATGAAACCATCCTTCACGAGTCGCGTCAAGAATCGGGTTGGTAGAATCTACCCGGCAGCCCCGGACTCCTGGCGCTGTTCGTCCGAGAGTGGCGGGCGCAATCGTCGCGGCAGGGGTACCAGTTTCCCGGTGCCCCTCGCACAGACCCCTCGCACAGATCCAAACGTACGGTACTACCGCATCTTTTGTTGGCAACAACATACAATGCGGTATGTGTGACCTCCAACAGGAATTCGAGTTTGAACACAAGAGGACTTCGTTCACTACGGGAAACTACTGACGGCGCACCCGAGATTACAGTTAGCTGTCACAGCAAACGGTACGGAACGATCACTTCCTGTAGTGGACGCGAGGTCCAACTGAGGTCTACTTGACCGTAACTCCGCACGGTCTTGCCCATGCCGTCGGGGGTCGCGGAACTCAAGACACTGTAGGAGACCAGCACGCCGCCCTTCCCGGCCGGCGGAGCGATCTCGCGGATGCGGTTGCCGAACTTGTTCTTGACGTCCGACTTGACCGCCTCCGTGATCGCCAGAAGGTTTAAGTAGAGCGAAACGCCGTACAAGAGCTTCGCCGAACCTGCTACGGCGGCGGAGGTATTCCGGACGTTGACAACGAGGTCGTTGCCGCCGAGGTGCACGCTCGTCGAACCGTGGGGCAAAAAGGTCTTGCCACCTCGGTCTGGAGGGCGTCCCGAATCGCTGAACGTTGCGTGTTGATAGTCGAACTCACTCCCGAAGTCACCTACCCCGGGCGCGCTCATCTCGTGCTCCTCTTGGTTAATTCGAGCCTGTGTTGCTGAACCGGCCGCTCGCAGCCTACAGCGCCCCGAGCACCATCGCAAACCAGTCCTATCAACAACCACATCTATCCGGAATCTAGGGGTTCGTGGCCCATTCATTTCCATCCTTAGAACCGCGGGTGACGCTCTTTATTGTGAGTGCGGAACCTCGTACCGGAGCAAAGTCTTTTCTATAGTGCCAAAGGAGGATTGCACCTTCGTGAGGCCAATAGGCGATCCATCCCGTACCACCAAACTTATCCACAAATTCCCTCAGCTTGGCCCTGTTCTGATCGGGAGTGGATAGGCCTTTTCTCGCCCAATAGTCGCTAACAATCGCGATCGAATGATCCCTGTGATCAGCCTGAATCACTTTCAGCGCGTCCTGCTGGTTACGTTCGCTAATCTGGAAAATCAATCCGGTAACCGAGACTGCCACGCCACTGACCGCACTTGCGGCGCCAATTGCTACCGCTGCTGCGAATTCAGCCACGGTATGTGCAAGGTTTGCCATTGAGATCTCCTGTCTCGTTTCTTTTACGCAGACCACTGCTCGAGCCAAGTCCTCGGTTGCTTCCGGTTCAAATCAGCGTTCCGGGCAATTGTGACTAACCTCATTTGCGATCATTCGGCGTTTTTTCTCTCTCGCCACTGCTTCTCGTATATATCGACTGCACGAGCCGGCGGGATGGAAGTCGCGAGATGTTCGATCGCTCCATCTGCTCTCAGAACCACGAAAGGCGCGGTTCCCGGCACCAAATGCTTGCGATCTCCGGTATCGAGATATCGTTGGGTCGCGTAGAAAAACACCCAACCGAACTCCCGCTCTTCCGTCCGTTCTGGCATCAAAACAAAATCATGCTGAACGGAAAGCTCCGCTATCGCCCGATGTGCGATTTCCAGTGCTTCGGGCTTCGAGATGGAAGTGGTTGCCATGAGAAAAGTCAGGAGAAGTCCAATGCTTCGTCGCACCGCCGGTCGGTCCCTACCGCCCGGGAGGGGTGTCTGGCGACACCAAACCAATGCCCACATCTGAAGGCGAGTATCGCGCCTCTGCGATTTCAGGATCCGTGATTGCCTCCGCCGGTTGCCCTTCTCCCCAGTCCTGTCCCTCGATGATGGCGGGCGTGCCGTAGTGGTTGGTCATTACAACAACATGAGAACTTCCGTTTCCGTAGTCGATTCCAACGATCGCCGTGGTGCCGTGCCCGCCATCTCGGACCATTTCGAACGCGTCGTTCAACGAGTGGCCCCACTCAATTGCGGTACCATGCCGATCGCCGATCTCCTGAAAGGTGCCATCCTGCTCTGCCGGCGACGTGGCGCCTGCGTTGGTTCCGTAGATTCGTGCGATTGCCGAGTCCACATTGAAACCACAATTGATAACGCTGAGTAGTGGATTGATCGCCAGCGCAATCGCCGCTACCGAGTTGCCGACCTCGCCAATCAAAACCGTCGGCAGCCCGGCGCTGACCGAACCACCGTGAATCGTCATATCGCCCATGCGGGCGGCACTCAAGTTGTTGATGACAACCCCCAATGAGCCGCGGGCGATCGCATCCGGAGGGCCTACGCAGGTGCACACATCCGAAACGCGGGCAGCCATCGTGCCGCCAATCAACACGTTGGGGGATCCCATCGTAATCGGTCCGCCGACGTGAGGGACCGGGGGAACTCCAGGAGTGACCATCGGACAACTATGCAGATCTCCCATTCGTGCGGCGGGCTTGGACATCAATCCCTCGATTTCAGCTTAAACACACGCCGTCGATGGCTGCCGCGGCTGGGTCATCTCCCGCATTATGCCCCACAATGCCGACAGCTCTTTCTAATTGATCTTCACAAGTGGCGCCTGGATTATGATGGACGCCGGCGTCAGCTCGATCGAGCTGGCGCCACACACCAGCTTGATGCCGGTCGTCCCGTTCGCTTGGATGCTCAGTGCCTGCATGCTGTGCGTCCCTGCCGGCGCGCTGTTCTCGATGTTTCCCGACTGAACGAACAGTACGTCGCGGCCGGCGAGGATATCCACGTTGCGGTTACCGAGATTCACCGTGTGCGAATCGTTGCCCTGCTCCAACGTCACCGTACGGTTGCCCTCCACAACCTTCGTCGTCTGGTCCTTCTGCACCGTTAAAGACCGGCTATCACCTACGCTGTGGCCTTCGCTCGCTTCGACGACGATGGTCATCGTCTTTTCGGCGTGGATGTAAACCTCTTCGCTTCCCTTCTTGTCCTCGAAGCGAATCTCGTTGAAGTTCGCCGGCCCAGCGCTCTTCGAGCTGCGGCTCTTCATTCCCGACTGCGTCTGGTTGGCCGGTAGCTCATACGGCGGCATCTCGTCGGCATTGTACACCCGGCCGGTAATGATCGGCTGGTCGGGGTCGCCCTCGACGAACTCGACGATCACTTCCTGGCCGATGCGCGGGATCGTCACCATCCCCCAGCCTTTGCCGGCCCATGCCTGGGAAACTCGGATCCAACAGGAGCTACTGTCGTCCCGTTTGCCGCGACGGTCCCACGGAAACTGTACCTTCACGCGGCCATACTTGTCGGTCCAGATCTCCTCTCCGGCCTTGCCGACGACCTCGGCCGTCTGCACTCCCTGCATCACGGGCTTCGCCGTCACCCGCGCGGGGCGAACCGCAACTCGCTGCGGAATGCACTGAAAGCTGTTCTGATACGAGCCTGCATCCGCGCCGCCCCCGGTATAGTAGTCCGGGCTCTGCGCCGCCGAGTGCTGGACGGCGGTCAGCACGTACGACGCGTTCGCGCCCCCATCGGGATGATGGGTGAGGTCGAAACAATGCCCAGAGGCGAAATCGCGACAGTTCGACCGACCCGATACGCGGATGTGAGTCACCTCCTCCTCTTGCATGTGGACACGCACCAGCTTGCGGCCTTCCTCCTCTACCTTGTCGAGCCGCTTCTCGGGCAAGTTGAAGCGCTGTGCATATCGCCCCGGGAAGTCGAACACTTCGTACTTGGTGTTGTCGGCAACCTTTGCCGTCGTTTCTTCCGTCACCTCCAGGGATTTCGACGGCATTTCAAAATGGAAGTCGCGCATCGTGAACTTGCCAGGGCGAAGCTCCTCTTCCGTCGTCCAGTCGACGATGAGGTCTTCCCTCTCTCCGGCTCCGCCCTCTGGTCCGTACCTCACCTTCGCCTGGTTTGGGCACGGCTTGCAGTCGCCGTTGGCGTCGGCGATCACCATCGTGTGCTTCCCATTTTCGTGCTCGAAGTAGTAGAAGATCCCTTCCTTCTCCATCAGCCGCGAGATGAAGGCCAGGTGTGTTTCGCGGTACTGAACGCAGTAATCGAGCTTGGTGTAGCGGCTGGGTGACAGAGCGACGCGGAAGTCCGAAAAACCCAGCTCCTCGAAGTAATCGCGGACGATCTCCGGGACGCTCTTGTCCTGAAAGATCCGACAGTCGGTACCGAGAGACAGAAACCAGAGCCATGGCACGACTTCAGCCCGATACGTAACGAACCGCTCGTCGCGCCCGTGCTCCGAGAATCGGCTGACGATACCGTGGAAATACCGATGCGAACCATCCTGCAGCTTCAGCGAAATTGTCACTCCCTGGCCAAGCAACTTCTTTGCATCCACTTTGCCGGCCTTGGCGGGCTCGGCAAACAGCTCGAGATCGTACTTGAAGAGCGATGAGATCTCCTCCGAGCCCGAGAGGCGGTTGAGGAGCAGCACGTCCGCGCCCAACGGCGTATCGATCGCGATCAGACGATTCTCTTGTGTCAGAGGCATCGAGAGTCACACTTTCCGAAGTTGATTCGAATACCAGGATTCAGCAACGGCCGGACATCATTGAGCGATGTCGGCAGATGAACTGTGCAATCACGCAACAGCGCCGCTTTCACTGAAAAGCATACCTAAAGTTGCCATCGTCGCCGATGCCGATGTGCACCCCCGAAACGTTCTCTCCTCGACCCATGCGACCGAGGAATTCCGACGAGATCTCGGGCAGCATCGTCCGTGTCAGAATGTGATCGACGATCCGTCCCCCGCTTCCGGCATCATTACAGCGAGCGGCGATCGCGTCCACTACCGGTTCTTCGTAGGTAAAGCTGGTACGACTGTTGAACGCCAATCGGTCGCGAATGCGGTCGAGCTGCAAGACGATGATCTTGCGCAGCACTTCCGGAGTAATCGGATAGTACGGAACGACGATGGCGCGCCCGATGAATGCCGGTTTGAAGGTCTTTACCAACTCCGGGCGGATCGCGTCGACGAGGCCGTCCGGCTCCGGTCGAGTTTCGGGATCGGCGCAAAGCTTCATCACGGTGTCGGTGGCCACGTTCGACGTCATCAGGATGATGGTGTTCTTGAAATCGACCACCCGTCCCTCGCCGTCTTCCAGCGTCCCCTTGTCGAAGACCTGGTAGAACAGTTCGTGCACGTCGCTGTGCGCCTTTTCCATTTCGTCGAGTAGGACCACACAATAGGGCTTACGGCGAACGGCCTCCGTCAGGACTCCGCCTTCGCCGTAGCCGACGTAGCCCGGCGGCGAACCCTTCAGCCCCGAGACCGTGTGCGATTCCTGGTACTCGGACATGTTGATCACGACCATGCTTCTCTCGCCGCCGTAGAGTGTATCGGCCAGCGATATCGCCGTTTCCGTCTTTCCGACCCCGCTGGGCCCCACCAGCATGAACACCCCGATTGGTCGTCTCGGGTCCTCTAGTTTGGCCTTGGCGGTGCGAATACGCCGGCTGATGGCGTCGAGCGCGTGCTCCTGCCCGATGATCCGCTCGCCCAGAACGCGGTCGAGCGACAACAGCGTGTCGATCTCGTCCTTGACGACCTTGCCGACTGGAATCCCCGTCCAGCCGGAAACTACTTCGGCGACCGTCTGCTCACCGACGCACGGCTGCATCAGCGGGCTCTCGCCCTGCAGAGCCCGCAGCTCCCGGTTTATTTCCGCGAGCGCTTCCTGCTCCGCGCCAAGTTCTTGCACGGTCAAGAATCCCTCTTCCCCCTCCTTCTTGCCGCTGTGATTCTCGAGCTTGGCGCGCGACGCCGCGACCCTTCCGATCAGCGCCCGCTCGGCTTCCCACTGCGCCTGGAGCTCGGCTAAACGCGCCTCCAGCGTCGCACGCTCCGAACGCAACTCGCCGAGTCGTTCGTCGCAATCGCCGCCGGTGAGCTTTTCGCGTTCGAGAATGGCGACTTCGGTGTCGATCATATCAATGCGTCGCCGCGCATCTTCCACCGCCGACGGCGTCGCAACCTGGCCCAACGCGATCCGCGCGCAGGCGGTATCGAGAACACTAACGGCCTTGTCGGGGAGATGGCGCTCGGAGATATAGCGCGACGATAGCCGAACAGCGGAATCGACCGCTTCGTCGAGTATGCGGACCTTGTGATGTTCTTCGAGGGTGCCGACCAGGCCGCGGATCATCGCGACCGCCGAGCTCTCATCCGGCTCCTCGACCTTCACCACCTGGAAGCGGCGGGTCAGGGCCGGGTCCTTCTCGAAGTACTTTTTGTACTCGGACCAGGTCGTTGCAGCGACGGTGCGCAGTTCGCCGCGCGCTAGAGCGGGTTTGAGCAAATTGGCCGCGTCGCCCTGCCCCGCTGCGCCGCCGGCACCGATCATCGTATGCGCCTCATCGATGAAGATGATGATCGGCGTCGGCGACGATTTCACCTCGTTGATCACTGATTTCAGCCGATTCTCGAACTCGCCCTTGACGCCCGCCCCGGCTTGCAGCAACGCCAGATCGAGCGAACGCAACACCACGTTGCGCAACGGCGGCGGAACGTCTCCCTGGACGATGCGCAAGGCGAGGCCCTCGACCACGGCGGTCTTGCCGACTCCGGCTTCGCCGGTGAGGATCGGGTTGTTCTGTCGCCTGCGGGTGAGGATGTCGATCACCTGGCGGATCTCCATGTCGCGGCCGAGAATCGGGTCGATTTCGCCGCGCCGGGCACGCTCAGTGAGGTCGTCGGTGAATTGATCGAGCGACGGCGTCTTCGAACCCGGTTTGGCTCGAGATGGCTGCGGCTCCGCGGACGCGCCGCCGGGGTCCGACTGTTGGTCTTCGCCTGTTCCCGACACGATGGTCGCGAAGTGCTCCAGCAGTTCCGGTACATCGATTCGCTCGAGTTCCGGGCAGCTCTCTCGCACCTGACGCCGCAGTGAGTCCGTACCGAGTAACACCAGCAGGAGATGCCCCGAGCGTACCGCCGATGCTCCGAGTTGCACCGACGCCAGCACCCAGGCCTCGCGCACCAACTCCGCGACGCGCGGCGACAGCATCGGGTCGCGGGAGTTGCCCCGCTTGAAGCCGTCGAGAGATCGGGTCAGCTGTTTCGCCGCCCGCCCCGAATCGACCTCGAACTGTCGCAGAATCGGTACGAAATCGCCGTCCGCCAACTCGTTGAGCTTGAACAACAGGTGCTCGATCTCGACTTCGTAGTGCGTCTGGCCCTTACACAGCGCCACCGCCTCGCGAAGCGCTCGACGCGTGGTTTGGTTCAGCTTACCGATCAAAGATTTGAGATCGATGTCGATCACGGCCCAACCCCCGGCGCTCTCATAGCCAAAATCAGATCCTCCCGTCTACTGCCGCTCGACCACTACCTTACAACTGCCGGGGACGAGAAATCGGACACGACACGGACGCCGGCGGGAAAGGCCCCCGCCAGCGTCCCGCTGCCGTGTAGAACGACTGCGTCGCTGTCCTGATCGAACTCGCGCGTCTTCAGCCAGGCCGACCAGCCCAAGCGCGGCGCCCGCTCGCCGCCCTCACCAAGTTTACAGTACGGAACCTCCTCGCCACGAAGAACGAGTTGCACATCGAAATCACATTCCTGCCCTACGAACATCCGGGTCGCCGCCACTGCAGGAGCGAACGAGCGCCCCGACGGCAGTAGCTGGCAGAACTGTTCGAAGCCCAGCGGTCCGAAGCGCAGGCGAAACTTCGCCTGCTGATCCCAGACGCGGTCACCCACGATAGCGTCCACCCCGAGCGTCCCGTTCGCGCCACGAATCCCTAAGCGTGTACGATCGCCGGCGGACATCGGAAGCCACGCACCGGTGAACTGCAACACCTTGGCGGGCACCTCGAAGTAGCCACTCAGCAATCCGCGCAGTGCGCTGGCCGAATGCGGGCGCTGCGCCAGGAGTCCCGCGAAGAACAACAGCGCGGAACGGTCGAGGTCGAGTTGCGCGCGCAAACCGGGCGACGACATTCCCACCAGGTCGAGAACTGCGCTCGAGAAAGGATCGAGCGGCAGATCCTCCCCACCTTCACGCGGTCCCCGCAAGCTGCGCTCCACGAGCACAGCACAGCGGTGTTTCTCCCAGGCGCGGTAAAACAGCGAAACCAGACGGTGATTGAAAATGTCGAGAAAATCCCGAAACGCCAGATCGCGTTCGCGAATCCTCTCGAGGAGCAGTTCGGTGTAGTGGCGTGGCAACACACCATGTGGGCCGGCGAGGCCCATGAAGGTGACGAGCATCTCCACCCGATCCCCGTCCGACTCGGATCGCGTCACCGAGTGCACCTGCGAAGGCGGGAAGTCGAGCGAGATCCGCGACCGAAAACGCACGGCCTCGCGGGCGACCTCGACCTGGCCACCCGTCGCGACGCGCCCGCCAGACAGCCGCTCGATCAATCGCACGGCTTGAAAGAACTCAAAGCCGTGCGGTTGCTCGAACAGCCGCTGGATCAGATCAGGGTCTGTTCGCCGGCGCGCGGTTGCCATCGCTTCATAACCTGTCGCCCCTCGCGTGAGGTCGCGACCAGTTCGGTAAAGGAATTGATCGACGCGTAGAGGCCGAGAAACACATCGAGGACCGTCGCCATCAGGAAAGCACTGCCACCGATGAACTTCTGTTCGTCGAAATCGATCTTGATCTCCAAACCGCGGCAGAATCCGTTCCAAGGCATCTCCCGCGGGCGCCGCACGACCCGGCTCACCGAGACCGAGCGAATGCCGTCGATGTGCTCCGCATTGACCCTCATCGTCTCGAGGTCAGGCGCGAAATTATAAAGTCGCAACATTTCGCGCAGGGAATCGCCCCCCGCTTCAGCCAGGGATAGGTGGTTCAGCGAGAGGTGCGAGATCAGGCGCCACTGTTCGCGCCCGTCGAGATGCGAACGCACCGGCTTGGTAGGCGGCTTCAGGCAGCGAATAATCGCCGGTGCGCGGCCTTCGAGTTGCAGTATGTCATCGTCTCCTCCGAAATTCAGCTTTGCCGGAAGGTCTCGGTTGGTGCACAACATACGAACGCTCAGCGTTTCGGTGGGCGGCAAGGCGGGCTGCCGTCGCGCGTCGACGATGGAGAGGTAGACCTCCGTACCACTGTCGTACTTCCGTTCCGAGGGTCTTCGCGCCGTGAACCAGAACGCCTCCGGCAGGTCGGACCCGAGCGACTGGCGAGCGGCGTAAAAGGGCTCGAAGCGGACAGGCGTACCGCCACCGGACGGTACGCTGACCACCTCCTCCACCGAGTACACCTCAACCGAGTCCGGTCGTCGATGGTCCGGAACCAGCCGGTACTCGGTCTTGGTGTGGTCGACGCGAATCGGCTCGCTGGCAGGCTCGTAGAGATTGACGATCGGCGAGCAACCCATTCGGAACGTTTCCTCATTGATTGGTTGCTCGATCCCCGATCGCGTATCGAAGAAGATGCATACCGCGAAGCGGCCAACGAGATCCGGCCGCGCAAGTGGGCGCAAACCTTCGAGATCAAAAAAGAGGAACTTCTCGGGAAAGCAGAAGTACTCCGTCAGAAGGCGGTAGCCTAGAAAGGATCGCGGCGAATACGGCAGAATCCCTTCGTGGGCAGCGAATCCCACCGGTTTGATACACTCCGGCCCACTGCGGGCGATCAGCACTCCATCGACGGTCTGTAGCTGGACCTCGCATACCCGAGAAAACAGGATCTCGTACAACCGAAACACGAGCGAATCCTCGCCGTGCAGGTAGAACCGCAGCCGTTCCAGGCCGAGCTCGGCGAGTTCCGCTCCCGGCGTACATGCTAGCTCGAGTCGCAACACCTGGGCTGCCGCCGCAGGACGATCGACACCACGAGGTCGATCCATGGCCGCCGACTGCAACGCGATCGGCCACAGCTCCACGGGGTAGCAGGTCCGAAAGCGGCACGGCGAACCTTCGACGAACTTGCTGTAAAGACGCGCACCGGCCTCGATCACGTGTTTACCCGTCAGGCCTCCCTGAGTTGCGTCCGTAGCAAACTGCACAATCGACATGGACGGCACAGGCGCCAAGTAATGCGGGTAGAGAACGTTCAAGAGAGCCGTTGTGATCTCGGGAAAGTCGTCGTCGATCTTGCGGCGGACCCGCGCAGTCAGGAAGGCGCATGCCTGGATCAACCGCTCGACATGAGGATCAGGCGTTTCGTGCTGCCCCAGCCCCAGCCGAGCCGCCACTTCGCGATTACCTTCGGCAAATTCGGCCCCGAGCTGACGAAAATACGACAGCTCTCGCTCGTAATAGCGCAGCATCTCCTCCGACATCACTGATCCCCACGGACCTCGTACTGCTTGGACTGCAACTCGAGAACGGCATCAAACACAACCGGCTCGGGCTGAGGATCGACACGCAGGTGCGCGTCGATGCGAAAATGCACCGAACGAGAAATCTTCACCGATCGCGCATCATCGACGGAGACGACGATTCGCTCGAGTCGCGGCTCGAAGATCTCGATGACCTGCTGGATCGTGCGCTCGACGAAGCGCCGGTCATCGTCGACGCCGAGATCGCGGTTTGTGAAGTCGGGAAGCCCATACGCGGTTAGTGATCGCGCCACCTCTGGTAGATCATCGGAAATTTCTCCCAACCACTCTCGACGGGTGTTGAGCAGGTTCTCGAGATCACGCGTCACGCTTCGCCTCAAGTCCGACAACGAGTGATCGGTGCCGGCATGAGCATCGTCGAGGACGAGTCGATCCAGTAGAGAGGATGCAAACCTCCGCAATCCGTCGTGCCTAGCCATCGCCTCGGCTTGATAGCACCGCAGGCAACGCCAGCGAAAGGCCTGAATCCCACCCTGCCTTTCGCGGGTCACCCCGCCACTCATATGCCAAGTACATTAGCGCTCGTTGCGCAGCACATCTTCCGTAGAAACCCGTAACAATGAGCAGTTGCACATACACCCGCACGTGTGCTTACAAAGGGCGGAACTTTCGCACGAGGACGCTAGAGTGGACAGCAGATCCAACCGCTAAGCTCGAATCAGATGGCAGAAGAGGAAACGATCGACATCGAAGCTCTCCTCGCACCGATAGCCGGCGAGAATCCCGCTGGCGTCGATTTGCGCTGGGAGAGAATCTTCGACGAAATCAAGGCGGCCCGTCGTGGCGGCGAGGAAAAGGAGCCGGAGTTCGCCAAGATCATCGAGTTGGCGACCACCGCGCTGGCGAACCGATCAAAGGACTTGCAGCTTGCAGCTTATCTCACCGAGGCACTTGTTCAGACCCGCGGGTTTGCCGGCCTCCGCGACGGATTTCGCCTTCTCACCGCGCTCCTAGAGGAATACTGGGAAATCGTCTATCCGTTGCCCGATGCGGATGCCCCCGACGGCGACGAGATGGAGCGCCGATCGGCGCCGCTCTTCTTCGTCACCGAGGCGGATCGCGCTGCGCTATTGCCGAACCGCCTCAGTCTCGCGCCGTTGATTCCGAGCAACAACGGCGTCGTCCACTCGCTCGATTCCTACAAGAGTCGGGAAGTGCCGCCGATGCGCGAGGGCGAGGACGAGACGGTCTACCAGCAGCGTTTTGCAGTCGCGCAGGCGCGAGCCCAGGAGTTTGACGAAGCGCTGGCTAAGGCATCCCCCGAGGTGCTGGGTCGCGCCGCTGACGATCTGGCGGCTTGCCTCGAGGCACTCGCGAGATTCGAATCGGTCGCCAACGATCGTCTTGGCCGCGACCACGCCCCCGGAACGTCCGCTTTACGGAAGCCCGTCGAGGAGTGCAAGCAACTCCTCGAGCGAGCGATAAAGGCACGCGAGCCAGAGTCTGCCAGCGAGGATATTCCGTCGGAATTCGACGGCGGCGAAGCGCAGACCCGAAAAACGGTCGGTGGGCCGATCCGAACCCGCGAAGAGGCGCTGAAGCGGCTGGCCGAAGTAGCCGCGTACTTCCGACGGGCCGAGCCTCACAGTCCTGTTTCTTTCTTGGTGGAGAGGGCCGCAAGTTGGGGGCATCTGCCCTTCGAACGACTGCTGCCCGAACTCGTCAAGGACTCGAGCGCCAGGGAGCAGATCATAGAGCTTCTCGGCTTGGCGAGGCGCGGGGACGATGGCGACAATTGAACACTGGGTGGCGATCGATCGAGGACAGCGGTGAAACCAGGTTCAGGAGATTGAGCCCGCTTCCGCGACGCGATTGAGGGCTGACAAGAGCTGCACAACGAGGGAGGATTCTCGTGCCGTCACGCGATTCGTGAGGATGGCTCGGGGGAGGAGGATAAGATCGATGAGCACCCAAAAGAAGCTGGACCGTGTACGCAAGCCACGCGTCCAGATCACCTACGATGTGGAGACCGGCGGCGCCATGGAGATGAAGGAGTTGCCGTTCGTCGTCGGCGTGCTCGGCGACTTCTCAGGCAATCCAGACCAGGCACTGCCACCGCTCAAGAGTCGAAAGTTCGTACAGATCGACCGCGACAATTTTGACGACGTCCTTGCCGGCATGAAACCGCGTCTTGCCTTCCGCGTCGACGACAAATTGAGCGGCAAAGACGGGGATCAGCTCAACGTCGAGCTGCGCTTCAAGACCATGGACGACTTCTCTCCAGAGAACGTCGTCAAGCAGGTCGAGCCGCTGCGCAAGCTTCTCGAGACACGCAACAAGTTGAAAAACCTTCTCGGCAAGATGGAAGGGAACGATAAACTCGAGGAGATGCTCGACGAAGTCATCAAGAACACCGACCACCGCGACGCCTTGGCGAAATCGCTGGGAGTAGGCGAAGGCGGCGGCGAAACTTCGGAGTAAAAGGGGCATTCGATGGCAGACAACGAAGTGCAACCCGATTCAGCAGCCGCCGGAGCCACCACGACCGAGGCGGATCTGCTCGATACCATACTCGAAAAGGGCCTACGGGCGCGCGATGCCGACGCCAGGAAATGGGGCGCTGATCTCATCTCGGAGTTGGTCGGCCAGCTTCTCGATCCCTCGACGACGGTCAAGAAGGATGCCATCAAGACGATTGAGGCCCGCATGGCCTACATCGACCAACTCCTCTCGGCCCAGACCGACGAGATCATGCACCACCCCGACTTGCAGAAGCTCGAGGGTACCTGGAAGGGGTTGCACTATCTGGTCCACGCGAGCGAGACCGGAACGTCACTCAGGATTCGCGTGCTCAATGCGAACAAAAACGACATGTTGAAGGATCTGGAGCGCGCCTCGGAGTTCGACCAGAGCGCGCTCTTCCAGAAAGTGTACACCGACGAATACGACATGCTGGGCGGGGAGCCGTTCGGCGCAATGATCGGTGACTACGAGTTCACCAATCACCCGCAGGATCTCGCGCTGCTGGAGCGGATCTCGAACGTGGCGGCGGCGGCACACGCTCCGTTCATATCCGCCGCAGGCCCGGAGATGTTCGGCATGGAGAGCTTCACCGACCTTCGCAAGCCGCGCGACATGGCGAAGATCTTTGATACCGACGAGTACGCCAAGTGGAGATCGTTTCGAGAATCGGAGGACGCTCGCTACGTCGCACTGACCATTCCGCGTACGCTTACACGCCTCCCGTACGGCGCGAAGACGCGTCCGGTCGATGCGTTCAACTATGAGGAATCCGTTTCCGATCACAACGACTACACCTGGAGTAATGCGGCCTTCGCCTACGGAGCCCGCCTGACCGCGTCGTTTGCGCAATCAGGATGGTTGGCGACAATTCGCGGGGTCGAGAACGGCGGCGAAGTGGTCGGACTGCCGACCCACACGGTAGTCACCATGGACGGCGAAAAGGCACTGAAATGCCCGGCCGAAATCGGTATCCCCGAGCGCCGAGAAAAAGAACTCAGCGACCTCGGATTCATCGCCCTCTGCCACCGCAAGGGATCCGACAAGGCCGTCTTCTTCAGTGCGAGTTCTTGTAACAAACCAAAGGTATACGACCGCGACGATGCGACGGCGAACGCACGACTTTCTGCCATGATCAACAATCTACTCTGCACTTCTCGCTTTGCGCACTACTTGAAGGCAATCGCCCGCGACAAGGTGGGCAGCTTCATGGAGAAGGACGAGTGCGAGGACTGGCTGAATCGTTGGATTCAGAAGTATGTCCTGCCGAACCCTACCAACGCCGGCCCAACGTTGCGGGCCGAGAGGCCGCTCCGCGATGCGCGAGTCACGGTCGAAGCGGTCAAGGGCAAGCCGGGATGTTACCGAGCAACGGCTTGGCTAAGACCTCATTTTCAACTCGAGGAACTCGATGCCTCGCTGCGATTGGTGGCCGAGTTGCCAGAAGCCAAAGGGTAGTCATCGACGCCATCTGAGGCGCGCAAAGAAGGCCCTCTGGAGGCTCAATTCAACCTATTAACCCAATGAACAGAGGGAGGAAAAGAGTATGTCCGTGGACATGACGCTCAAGATCGACGGCATCAAGGGCGAGTCGAAGCTCAAGGATCACACCGATGAGATCGACGTGCTCGCTTGGAGTTGGGGAATGAGCCAAAGCGGATCGTTCCACACCGGCGGAGGGGGAGGCTCCGGGAAGGTCAATGTTCAAGACCTGAGCTTCACCAAGTACGTCGACAAATCCAGTCCGGAGTTGATGCTTGCTTGCTCCAACGGCAAAGGCATCGACAAGGCCGTTCTCTCCGTCAGGAAGGCGGGCGACAAGCCGCTCGAATACTTGATCATCACGATGGAGAAACTACTCATTTCCTCCGTGAGCACGGGAGGCTCTGGCGGCGAGGACGCGCTCACCGAGAACGTCACCGTCAACTTCGCGAAGGTCAAAGTCGAGTACCAGGAGCAAGACGACAAGGGCGGCCCCAAGGGTGGCAAGGTAGCTTACGGCTGGAACATCGAGGAGAACCAAAAACTCTGATTTCCACGCTGATGTTGGGCCCATCGGATGGTTCTCCCTGGATCCGCCGATGGGCTCGACACGCTAGCCTCATGATCGCAACCCAGCTCTTCCGCGAGGGGAAACTCGCAGCTGCAATAGAGGCACAGACGGCTGATGTGAAGGGTAAACCTTCCGACGTCGCTGCTCGCACGTTTCTCTTCGAACTCTTGTGTTTTGCCGGGCAACTCGAGCGAGCGCAAAAGCATCTCGACACGATCGAGCAGCTCGCAGCGGCCTCGGTTCAAGCCGTACAAGTTTACAGGAATATTCTGCACGCAGAGCTACTGCGCCGGAAACTGTTTGCCGAAGGTCTGACGCCGGGATTCCTCATGGACCCGCCGCCGCACGTAACCCCCTATCTGGATGCGATCGTCCTCTTGGCGCAAGATCGGGAAGAGGCCGCCGCACAAATGCTTCGCAGTGCCGAGGAGCAGCGACCGCTTTCTGCGGGTGAGTATGACGGCGGCGGATTCACAGACATGCGGGACTGTGACGATCGCATGGCCGCGATAATCGAGATCATCGTGATACGCGACTACATTTGGCTGCCCGTCGCACAGATCCGAAGTCTGCGGATTCATCCACCGGAGAGGCCTCGGGACATCATCTGGCCGTCAATTTCCATCGTGCTGAGCAACGAGTCCTCTCTCAGCGGATACTCCCCTGCACTATACCCGCAATCGCACGAACAGGACGACGACGCTCTCGCACTTGGCAGGCGAACCGATTGGGATACTCGCACGAACGGCCTCACCTTCGGGCTTGGACAACGTATGCTACTGGTAGGCGACGAGGCCGTCCCCTATCTTTCAGCCGGCGAGATCCTTTTCAGCCCATAAGGACCCGCAACCGTTATCGATCGGGCCGCTGCTCAGGAGCAGCGGCCCGACCGACTTTCGGCAATGCCGTCACTAATCGCAACGACGCGGTCAGCTCGTCGAGCTGGAAGTGCGGCAATAGATGAAACACGGCCTCGTAATTGCCGGGCGCTGATCGCGACGCCCGCACCTCGACGCGGGCGTCGCGCAGCGGTTTTCGCGCGCGTTCTTCCTGTCCGGCTCCTTCCGGGTTGCCCAAGCAGTAGCCGCTGATCCAACGGTTGAGGTAATCTTCGCACTCAGAAGCTGCGAGAAAGCTGCCGGCCTTGTCGCGGGCAATGACCTTGAGATAGTGGGCGAACCGCGACACCGATAGCGTGTATTGAAGCTGGGTCGCGAGCCGGGCGTTGGCGGAGGCTTCATCGGTGTCGTACAGCTTCGCCGCCTGGCACGACTGCGCGCTGTAGATCACCACCGAGCCCCCATCCTTGGCGTGCAGAATGGGGATGAAGCCGAGATCGGCCAACTCCTTCTCCCGCAGGTCGCCGATATCCGTCTCCGTCGGCCCACGCACGGCCACGCCCACTGAATCGGTTCCGAAGTCGAGTGCTACGAGATCGTCGACCAGGCCATCCTCGACACCGCGGATCGAAGCACACCAACGGTAGCGCGCGAACGACGCACAGACACGGCCGGCAAACACGAAACTGCCGTTTCCGAACAAATACCCTTCCGCCCCCGACGTACTGAAGTCCTCCTCGAAGTGGAAGCTGCGGGCACCGCTGGCCTGTCCCCGATACGGCTCGCGCAGAAGCACCCGCGGCAGCACCAGGCCGACGTAGCGAGCGTCTTCCGTCTGGCGAAAGGAATTCCACTTCGTGTACTCGGGAGACTCGAAAAGTCGTGCCATCCGCCGCGCCGACTGCAGATCGCGCCAGCTTTCCCAACCGAAGAAGGCGGGAGCCGCTGCGCTCAGGAAGGGGGCATGTGCCGCGGCGGCAACTGCGGCGATTCTCTCCAACAGCGCGAGGTCAGGCGCGCTTGCATCGAAATGGTAGTCGCCGACCAAAAGCCCGAACGGTTCGCCGCCGAGCATCCCGTACTCCTCCTCGTACACCTTGACGAAGAGCGCGCTTTGATCGAACTCCGGCGAACGTTCCAGGTCGGAAAGCAGTTCCTTTTTCGAGACGTCGAGGACGCGAATCTCGATGGGCGCATCCGGATCAGACGCATCCACCAGGTAGCGCAGCCCTCGCCACGCCGACTCGAGGCTCTGAAAAGCCGGCGCATGAAGCACTTCGTTGACCTGCGCCGATACCAGGGTTTCGATGTCAGCAATGCGCGCAGCGATCACTGCGTCCAGATCCTCCGCTGCCTGGACCGTTCCGGTGACAATCTCATCGACCAGCGTCCTTACCTCGTCGCGGAGCACGCTGCGCTCGACGCCAAGTCCAGCGACTTGGTCGAGCACGATCTCGATCAACTCTTCAGATCGCGCGTCCACCGGCGCCAATGACTCCCGATGAAGCATCGTCTATCTCATCCTCGTTCCGCAGCCCTCGATCATTCGCTAGGCTGGCGAGCGGCAACGCTCCGCGCAGCAGCGGCGTCGATAGCGGACCGAAAGCGCCCACCGACTTCTCGGTCGTCGGCAATCCGTTCACGGAGTTTCTGCAAGGTCGCTCGTGTCTCGAGCAGACGACGCAACGGCTCGACCTGCCTTGCCACGGCATCGGGGGAGAAGTCGTCGAGTGTCGAGAACTGCAGATCGACCGCCAGCTGCGAACGGTCGTCAACCAGTTTGTTATCCACACGACAGGTCACGCGAGGCGAGATCCGTGTCATGACCTGGTCAAAGTTGCTGCGGTCGACCTTCGCAAACTCCCGATCGCGCAGCCTCGGCAACTCCGCACGCGGCTTGCTACCGGAGAAATCGCCCAAAACGCCGACTACGAGAGGCAGCTCTCTGGCCCCCCTCGCACCGTCCTCGAAGGATATGAGAACTCGGGGCTGAATCGACTTCGATTTGCTCCTTGCCATGGAAAGCCTCCAAACAGTGGTCTCGCCGATATTAGTGCCGCGGGGCTCCGAGATCACCGGGCGGCGGGGTTCCTGTCAGGTTTGAATCAGTCGACACAGTACCGCCCCATCCAGTCCGCCACTCTCGACGCATCGTACTCCGATCGAGTCGAAGCCAGTGCCGCGGACAGCTCGGACTCCATCTCGGTCACGGTCGAAAATCTGCGGCTGGCGTTCAGACGCGTCGCCTTCCAGGCGACCTTGGACAAAGCGGGCGGAATCTCCGGATTGAGTGTGTCCGGTTCCCTCAGCACAGCTCTGCTCCGCGCGTCGATCGGCATTGCGGTGAGCAGCTCATACAGAAGGAAGCCCAGCGAACATACATCGCTGCGCTCTTCGAGTCGGGCTCCGTTGCGAGCCTCGTGCGGTCGGTAGACATCTGCATGAGCCTTACCGAGAACTCGCGTCTCATATGAAGGCAGGCCGTAGTTGATGAGCTTGATCTCCCCGGCCGTGCCGACGATCGCCGCGCGAGGCGCGATGTAGCCGTGCGCCAATCCGGAATTTACGTCGTGAATATACGCAACTGCGCGGCACAGCTCACGGACGATGTATCCTGCCAGCGCCGGGTCGATGTTCTTGGCGCATCGGGCCTGGATATCCCTGATCGTCAGGCCGCGAACGAATTCAGACGCAACGAAGAGCACCCCCTCGTGCTCGCCGACCTCTGCCATTCTGGCAATGTTGGGGTGTTGCCAGTCCGTCGCTCGTCTGATCTCGGCGGTAATCGCCTGACGCACGCTCTTTGTACAGGTCGGACTCACGAATCGCTTCAGGGCGACGATTGCCCCGGCGGGGCAATGTTTGGCGCGGTCGACCCGGTCCGCGTCACTGTGGGCCAGTTCTTCAAAGACCTCAAACTGCCCGAAGCGATCGGCCGGGCGCGAAACCACCTGGTCCAACTCGATGGGTCGTTCCGCCATCGGGGTTGCCTCGGCCGGAAGGGGATCCGGGCGAACTGGCCTCCGGGGGGTTTTCACGCTCATCCGCGACACCGGGGTGTCGGCCGCTCTGACCGTCGCGGGCACTAGTATCTCGAAGCGCACGATCGTTTCAGGGCCGAGCGAGAATTCGTCTCCATCGCTGAGGCGGACTGGTTCGCCAACGGTCACCGCATTGCCGCCCCAACGTGTGCCGTTGGTGCTCTCGAGGTCGGTCAAGAAACAACTCCGACCCTGGACCTCGATCTGAGCGTGCCGGCGGGAAATCATGAGATCCTCGCGGAACAATAAATCGCACCCCTCACGCCCAAGTGTGACCGGCTTTTCGATTGGTGACCGAACTATGACTTCGGCACCCGCATCGGGGCCGCGTGTGACGATTAGCCTGAGTCCGGAGGAACGCATGACGATTCTGGTCAATATTGGTAGTAGCCGTGAATCCAAGAGCAGAATCAATCAGCAAATGAACTCTTCGACGCAAGCGGGACCGTATGCCCCACACCGGCGGTGGTCAAACGCGAGCGTTTGCAGCAGTGCGCCGTCTCAACTCTCGCCGGCGGTTGCGTCGTAAAGCAAATCGCGAAGGCAGCTTCCTCTCGGCGGAGAGAGCGACCTACACCAATCTTCGACCGCTGCCACCGCGCATGGTTCCGCCGGCAAGGTCACTACCTGAGACTCCTCAACACCTGCGGATGCCGGACCTAAAAGGAGATCGACCAGATCGGACGGCTGGATGTCCCGACCGAAAAACTCCGCGCGCTGCCAATCGAGACCGTCGGCCCCCCCCCACGCCTCGGCAACCGCCCACCACGTCGCCCGCTCGTTGGGTGCGGCACGGCACAACATATGCCACAGCACAGCTGTCTTAGCGGCGCCGCAAACTCCTTCCGGCGGAGACGAGCCATCGAACGACAGCTTCGCGTCCCCAGCAACTTCGAAGATTTGGCGCACGCCACATTGGAACCTTTGCAACGCCGCCTCTCTCCCTAGTCCGGTGCCGAACACGAGGGACAAAGGGTCCGTCGAAGGCATTTCCAGGGTCATGCCGTGGCGGCACGATGCCTCCTCCACGTCGAGCAGATCGACCTCGGCGGACTCGATTGAATTCGCCAGCTCAACCGAGCCCTGCGCGCCGGCAGAGGACATCGTCGCGCCGAAGACTTGCCACAGGTCCCCCAACCAAAGCGGAGAGAGATAGAGCCTCCCCTCGAGGTCGGATCGATCCAAACAGCAGAAAACGCCCAGCGGATAGCGACGGCCCACCGCATCGCGGCTGCCACGTAACAAGGCGGCGAGCACCGTCGTCGACGCAGGATCGCAGACGACGAGGCGAACTTCTCGGCCGGACGGTATCTCGCCGTTGCTTTCGACCGCAAGAGCGTGTGCCTCGGTCAACAGATTCACCATCCACAGCGCATCGGCACTGTCGATACCGATGCGGACGAATTCGCGTTCGGAGGGAATCTTACCGTAACAAACGGTCTCGCCCGGCTCAGCCCGACGTTCGTCCGGCCAACGATCGCCAATCCCCACCGCCCTACCTCGCCAGTTTGGCTAGTTCGATCATGCCGTCGGCACCGGTGACCTTCAGCGTCGCAGCAACGCCTTTGGCTCTCCATGTGAACTCGTTGTCGGTTCTATCCGCCATCAGCAGCAGCTCGGGCAAACCCTTGGCGGTCGCTATGGCGATCGTCTCCCCCCCTTGGTCGATAGTCACCGACAGCTCCGCTTCATTGCAATTCTTCAGCGCCCAGCTGAGTGTACCGTGAGCACCGTTGTTTTTGTCGACCAACTCAAACGGCTGAGGTGAGCAGTTTACCGTAAGGCGTGTCGCAACGCCTCCAATCACAGGCAACACATCGAATCGCAGTCCGGCGTTCATCCCGCCATCGACCGTCGCAGCGCATTGCTTGGCCCGGCGGCATTCCGCCAGGAGCGGCGTCACATCAACAGCGGGTGGCAGCCCAGGCTGCCGGGCGCAGCTCTCGCAATTGATGAACCTGGCCAAATTGCGCTCGCAATCGCGCCAGAAACCGCCGTCGAGTCTATTGCAGTGGGCGATGATCTCGTCCAGCGATCCGCTCTTCGGTCTCTGCGGGGCAACTGGCGGCCGACAGACGAGGGCCGTGTGAGCCCGCTCGACAGGCGCCTCGAGCACCGAATGGCAGCGCCTGGCCACCACTTGCTGTTCTGGGTCGGACAAATCCACCGTAGAACGGCAGATCTCACCGATGGCCGCTTTAGGCGCGGCAAATGGCAACCCGCCCATCAGCAAGTCACACGGCGATGGATGCCGCGAGATTGCGCAGATCTGATCGAGAACAGCGGCGTATTCTTTTCGCTTGTCCGCCAGACCCGCGACGGCCGTTGTCCACGCCGGGACCTCTGTCTCCTCGGCTAGAGGCTTGCGCAGCCCAGCTCGAAAGAGTTCGAACCCGTCCATCGGGTCGGCAGCGCGACTGCAGTAATGATCTAGCCGTAGATCTGGACTGAGAACGAAAAAGTCCAGGAAATCTCCCCATTGTTGGAAGTACGCGTCCTGATATCGCGTCTCGAATTCGCCGACCGCCTCGTTTCCCAACTCCTCGGAAAGTCTGGTCAGGGAGGCAATGAGAGGCTCGACGTAGCCCTTCCAGTTGGCGTGCGTGTAGGCGGCTCTCACCCGCGCGCCGCGGGCGGTGGCATCGACCAGATCGGGCGGATACCGCACTTCCTGAGACGGGTCTTCGAGCCAGGTTTCGATCGTGATCAGGTTCAGCACGACAGGAAGGGCCTTCCGTAACACGGCCAGCCTGCGACCGCGCTCCCCCTCGAGCGCCACCTGCCGCGCTTGATCGTCGGCGCGGAAAGGATCACGCAGGTAGAAGCGGTACGCAGACGCGAAGTGATCTCGCGCTGATTGATCCGTCGACGAATCCCACCAGCTAGCGAGCGACACGCCGCCGGATTCAAGTTCATTCGCAGCAGCCGCACGGGAATCAGCTACGAACTCGGAGATAGCGCCGAACGCCTTCATGGCGGCGTCAGTCGCGTTAGTGTCCCTCGTTTCTGGAGCTCTCGCGATGAAATCCTCCAGTGCTGATTCGGCTGATTCGAGCGCGGGGCCTATAGTCACCGTTTCATACGTACCTAGGAAGGCACGCTCGATGACGGGAAGCGCCTCCTCTCCTTTGAAGAGGCCGAATCGTTCCAGTCGATCCGGAAAACTCACTCTGGCACGAAGGGTCTCCAAATCGGTCCAGTAACTCCCCAGTCGAGTTGCTTGTTCGTGACGCGACAGTTCGGGGAGCGCGGTGGCAAAGGCGATCGAGTCGCTGATTCGGTTCAGCAGGGTGCGGTTGCGCAGGTACGACGCCGTCGCAAACGTTGCCACCAACACGCACGCGGCGGCGATCAACCCGAGGCCGATATTGTTCAACACCCGCAACCGCATGGTTGCGCTGCCAGTCGGGGCGACCAGTCGGTCGTCCTCCTTCAGCCGCGCATCGAAGAGGTCTGTGAGAAAGTAGCTCTTACTTCCTTCCAGCGGCCGGTCCGCGAGACCCAATCCCTTGACGATGTCCTCGATCGTGCTGCCCGTCTGCAGAGCGCTGCTAAAGTACACGCCCCGGAGGAAAGGAGACTCATTGTAGCGCGTCTCGCGAAACAGCACGTCGCAATACCGAGTGACTGCGTCGTTCAGCTCCTCCAGCCTCTCGGGAAAGATGAAGATGTTGCGAAGAGCCCGTGGGTCGTTCTCGTCGCGGAGCAGCGCGGGACGCAAGGCGGTCACCCGCTGGAGAAATTCATCGAGCGCCTCGCGGAGGCCATCGGCGTAACCGTCCATCTCCCAGGAAGGGTTGGTCCAGCCGAGGAGCTCTTCGCGCCGCCCGCGCGGCAAAGCGCCAAAAAAGTCGGAGAATCCCGGCACCAGATCGCATTTCGTCACCAGCACGTAGACGGGAAACTGGATCTTTAGTTCGGTGATCAACTCCTCGAGTCGGGTCCGCAACGTGTGCGCGTCTTCAACCACATCGCCAGAGGCCAGCAACTCGTCGGCGGCCACGGCCACGAGCAAACCGTTGATCGGAATGTCACGGCGATACTTCTGCACCAACCCGAGAAACTCTATCCACTCCCGCCGGTCGGCCGAATCATCTTCGCTGGCAGTGAAGCGGCCCGCCGTGTCGAGTAGAATCGCCTCTTCGGCAAAAAACCAATCGCAATTTCGCGTACCACCGGTGCCCGCCGTCTTGGGCACTCCGAGGGGAAAATGCAGGCCCGAATGCTTGATGGCGCAAGTCTTACCCGTCCCGGGATTGCCGATGATCAGATACCAGGGCAGGAAATACAGCGCCTTCTTGCTGGAGCGTCCCGCCCGGCTAGCGCGCAGTTTCTCGATTCCCTGCTTCCACCGCTCGTGCAACTCGGCGATCTGGGCCCGCTCGCCCGCCTGTGCCCGCTTCTGCTGTGCCTCCGCGGTAGCGTCCATGGCGCGCTCGAAACCCTCATCCCTGCGTAAGGCCAGAACGTCTCGCACGAGACCATAGATCACGAAGCCTAGAACGGTGAGGACGAGGATCGCGGCCCAGAGCCACCACTCGATGAGGCGGAAGACGGCCGAGGCTGTAAGCAGAAGTACGAGGACAACCGAGACGGCGACAGCCACGCGCGAGGTGGCAAAGCGATAGAAGAAGCTCTTCTCATTCATCCGTCGGTACCGCCAAGGTCGTCGAGGTTTTGATGGTCTCCACCTGTCTGTCCAGCGTGATGTAGTACGCCGCGTAGAGGCCGATCGCTGTCAACACAAACGGGATCGCCCAGAATACCGGGAAACGACGCGTCAGGAGCGGCCGTTCCAATTGCCTGCCGTATGCGTCGGGGGTGATGTGAGGTTCGTCGCGCAGGTCGAGAACGTCGAGACGCTGCATGATCCGTCCGCGCAACGCGGTCAATGTCGCGGGGTCGTCACGGTGGCTTCCCTGAAACCCGACGCAGAGTACATTGAAGAACACCTCTAGAACGTCGGGTTCGTCGTCCTCGAGGGCATCGCGCAGGCGCGTGAAGAAACGATCTCCGGCGTCGAACTTTCCAAACAGCTCCACCTGGAGAGGATTCTCCTCCCAGCGTCTCTCCCCCTCCCACTCGACAGCCATCGCAGTTTCGTCCGCCAACGCAACCAGCGCAAAGTGAGCGTGTCCGTCCGCGTCGAGGTCGCGGCGTCGGGCCCGTCCTTGAAACTCGTCGAGGATCTCACTCATTTCGCTGCGAAAGGGCTGGTACGAAGGCCTCTCTGCCGGAGCAGATGCACGAAACGCAAGGATCTTCGCAATCACCGGAGATGAAAGGCTGCGCAGGTTCGGTCCCTTACCAGTGGTCCGCATCTCGCTATCGACGCGCCGCGCACGCCGCGGACCTCGCCGCGTCCGCGGACTCACCGACTCGAGATCGCGTGGATCCTCCTCCGCATCGCGCGCCCGTCGCGCATTGCCGCTCGGCTGCCTTCGAGTGAATAGCTTGGTTTTCACCGGCTGCGCTCCGTCGGCATGACGACGAACAATCGGACATCCAAGTCCGGCGCTGCGTTAGCCAGGTAGAACGCAAGGTCTCCATCGTCGCGAATGCGCTTCCAGCGCCGGTCGCTGGTGTCCAACAGGAAGTAGGTGAAATCCGCGTGGCGCGGAACCTCGGCGGGCGGATGCGCGAGGTACTGTATCGGGACACCGCGATCCGCGTAGCTGATCAGCTGCGGAATGTCGTCCGTAGAGCTGACCTTCGACTGCTCGACAACGCGCTCGCGAATCTCGTCGGTTGCTTCCGAACCGCGGACGACGAGCACGAATGCCGTACCTTTCTTCAAGAGGTCCTCGTCGAGCGGCGCCCAAAAAAGTTCGCCCTCCCTCTGCAGCGAGACCTCTCGATAGCCGGTCGGCATCAGCTCACCGAGCAGGTTCCGGATCGAATCCGCGAGGGGCAAGAAGGACTTGGCCAAGTTCGCGTGTTCATATTCGGCGTAGTCCAGGGGATCACAGCCGGGAGAAAACGTCGCAAGGAGGCCACGAAGCTGGACGAGGGTGGAAAACATGGCGTACGGTGGCCCACCGCCCAGAGCCAGTTGGTGGCGGAGCACGGCGGCAAACTGATTTAGGCCTTGCAGCGCCAATAGATGTTCAATGTCACCGCTGGCGGCACTCAGCGCCGCCGCGCCGCCGACGGACCGATGCTCCGCCAACAACCGCGCTGCGCCTACCGTTTGGTCTTGAACCTGACGCAACGCCGCCATTAGAGTGGCAGAACCATCGCACCAGAGAAGTGGCGCGATGTAACGCCGTCCGAGTTCATAGCGGGGAGTTGCCCTTCCCGTCCGCCGGATCTCGGCGATCTGGATGCTCTGTACATCGGCCAAACGCCGATCCTCCGGATCATTGGTGAAGATAAACTCGACCTTGGGGACTAGAAACTCTATTGATGACTCGCTCTCGCTGTCGAATAGGTCTCGGCGCCCCTCGCTGCGACTAGCAAAGCGCCGCCTACCCCCGGATATCGCGTCGAGGGTGGGGACACAGGCATAGACGTGCAGGGATTCCCACGTGGCAGCGAATGAATCCTTAAAACTCGCTTCCGAGATCTCCGCTGCCTCCGGGTAACGGACCACCAGTCCGTCGGACAACACTAATTCACAAGCCGCAACCCGAAATACATCGTTCTCCAGCGCCTCTATGTCGATCCTCAGCGAGCGAACCCCCCACGGGAAGGGGTGCCCGACGGCGCTCGCGTACCGCTGTTCCGACGCGCGGTGCAAGTCACTCTGCTGAAAGTGCTGAGGCAGGAGAAACATTCCCTGCCCCCAGCGTACGGGGCCTGGTGGCTGCATCGACACTCCTCAGTTTGATCTGAAACCTCGCGGGCTTTGCCCCGCTCGTAAGCGAAGGCTCAGGCAAAGGCAAGGTAAAAGGGTGTAGGTCGCTGTCGCGACAGTTTTTTCGCTCTCCTCCTGCCCTCCATCACTCCGGCCCAAACGGGAATTCGATCTGGTTGTCCGTAGTACTCAGAACTTCTCCAGGGTGAAGATTGGGGCAGCTCCCGGTGACAAGACCAGCTTCTGCCAATTTAACAACTCATTCTTGGACCCTATCGATGGCAGACGCTAGTACGCAAGCGCTGCGCTGGTGCAGCAAAGGTAGGTCTGATCACCAAAACCCAAGTTAGGTTCCACTCGGCCTCGACTACGGCAAGTCCGCTGCCGGGAAGCCCGACTCGCCCATCGGCACGACCGCGCAGTTGGCGTCTGCCGGGGCTGGGACGAGGATCTTGTCCGGGTCCAACGGCTTGTAATAGCCGGCGACGACACCGAGGTGCGTGATCGGACGGGACTGCAATCTGAACCGAAAGGTCGTGCCGGTTCCCGGGTGAATATGGCGGGACTCCGACATCCCCTCGACTCCCGGCAGGAATGGCGCGGGGTCCTGCAGGAGAACCTTCGCCCCAGTTGCTTGGAAAGCGTCGGGGGCGCTCAGCGGATAAACCCGCGCAAACACCGCATGTCCCTGCCCGCGGAACCAATTCAGGCGCTCCGGCGCCTTCAACTCGATGCAAATCTCCTCGAGCCGCGGCGCCTCCGTAGGGGATCGGCGAAAGAACCCACACCCGCCGAACGCAAGAGCCGCACAAATCAACAGCGTGCTGACCAGAGGACGGTGATCACGGACGTGTCTCATGACGGACGGGCTAACGTCCCGGGCCGGACCGGTGAACGAGTCTTTTGAGGTGCCCATCGAAATACCTCTCATAGAGGCCCTCCTCCGATACGAGTTCAGTGTATCGGCGCTCAAACGCCAACCACAGATCGCGGTACTTGAACGGGCCGATCCCGACCCGTCCAGCGCTGCGCGCAACGTCCTCGACAACTGCAGGCTCCAGTTCCTCAAGGAGAGAACGGGCACCATTGGCGCAGATCCTCGGCAGGTTCAAGGCAAGGGTGCCGACCCTCGCCTTGAGACTGTCGAGATACTGTCCGAGCTGCTGATCCTCAGATAGCTGGGCCAACAACACGCTTTTCAACGCGTCGCCGTATCCGTCCGGACTTTTACCACGACGCCCGCCGGGCGAGCCGAAGGCTTTCGTCAGATCCTCGACGAATCCGCACAGCAATTCGATCGCCGATGTCAGCCCCTGCATCGTAACATCGGCGGTTGAAGAGGCCGCGCCCTGCCCAAATACTTCTTCGACGAGGCGATTCAGCTCGCCTGCCGTTGCGTCCTTTCGATCCGCACCGGCGGCATCCGTATCGCGCTGAGCGTGGTACGCCCGAAGGGACGCAATCTCCGCCAGCAGATCGCGATCTTCGACCCGCCCAGGTGGCATCGTATTCAAGTCGCTCAGCATTTCGACGACGATTGCCCGCAATGGAGCCGGCACGTCTTCCAGCGCGCGGAGGATTGCTAAGGCGACTCCGTCCACTTGAACGTCGGCAGACTGATTGCTCAACCGACAAAACGCCTCATGCATGCCGCGCTCCACCCGACCTGCGGCACGTTCGATGTCTTTCAGGGAGTCCACAATCCGCTCACAGTCCGCAATCGCTCAGCTTCCCGAACCCATGTCGAGCCGGGCGTGGGCTTGCCGGAGAGCCTTGGCGAAGATTGTTCTCACCGTCGTGAGATCGAGCAACTCTGTATCGATCCTCTGTGCCAGGATGGTGATTTCCGACAGTAGGCGTTCCACCGGCCCTTCCGGACGATGTCGATCGAAATCATCATCGCTTCGACATATGCCAAAATCGGGAGACTGAACAACCGCTCGCAGCCCCAACTCCAAACTCGCGAGCCAAAACGTCTCCGGGACGAACTCCGTCACGTCCCCCCAGTCCCCGGGGTTCTGAAACAGGTTGCTCTGCGCCAGTGGACCGTTGCCCTGCAGTTCCACCAATGCCGCACGCACGACTTGCTCGACGTCTGCTGCACTCTCGCGATCGGCAAGTTGCTGCTCCAACGTACCGATGACCCGCCGCACAGCCGCCCCGCTCTGACGACCATTACTGACGAGCGTCTCGAACCAGAGGTATCCCAGTGCGCGAAGATCGTCGATGACGTGACGGCAGCGGGTGACACGAACGGTACCCCTAAGCGGACCGGGAACTTTGCGAAGTTGCTCGACTACGTGCTCCGCGAGCTCGGCTCTCTCGACGCGCACGACTATCTCCTCTCCCGCACTCGCAACGAACCGGCCGTGAACCTCGAACACGAGAGAAATCGGTCGCACCTGCCGCACATACACCGAAAGGATATCATTGTCCTTCAGCCGGAGAGCCATCAATTCCGGACCCACCAGTCGCACCGAAAGCTGGCACGTGTTCGCGTCGATCCGGTCGATCGTGTCCAGATGAACACTCACTCCCTGGTCCGCCGCGATGAGGGTGGCGTCGTCTTCCAGGCAACTTCGAAACAGATCGAAATCGACGCCGCCAAAACGTGCCCGCTCCGAGGCCCCAAAGCCGATCAATTTCGCTGAGAATCCGTAAAACGCTGGAACGATCGATGCCAACTGCAAACGCTTTATGGCGACGTTTTCCGATGTTAGCGCCAGATGTGGCCGCTTTGTCTCGCAATGAAGGCGAGCGACCAACTCGACCACTTGGCGGAACAGGACGAGCTTCAGGCGAAGAATCTCTAGTGGAAGTCGTCCCGTCCGGTCCGACTCGAAGAGGAACTGCCTCGCCGGTTCGCTTCGCAAGCCGTCACTAGCCTCACCGATCCATGCGGCGAACTCCTTGTACGTCATGTCAAACTTCTCATACGGAATCGCGGCGAAGTCGCACAAGGACAACGGCGTCACGCGCGAGGAGACGACTCCAGCGACGCCCGTGGAAGGGAAACACTCGGTCACGAAGTCACAGCCGACACATGACAGCTTTTCCACTCCCCGCTGCACGAGGGCCCCGAGATCATCGAGGAGGTTTGGCGTTCCGCGAACCTGCACCGCGCCGAATTCACTTTCAGAACACTCCGGTGACAACGTGTAGATGCGAATTGGACTTACTCCCAACTCGGTACAGCTTCGGCACCACAGGAATCGCTCGGCCGACTCCGAGTATTTCGGAAGACCCATCTTAGACAAAAACGCGTCGTCACGGCATACTGAGAGCTGCATAGTACATTGCACGCACAACACGGGAAGTAGCGCATGCATCTCGCGACAGTAAAGCAGCGGAGGGAACCGCGGTGCGCCTTCACCGTTCTGCGCTAGCGGCAGGACGTCGAGCACCCGGGGGCCGATCCCCAATCGCCCTGCGGAGTTCGCCTCCGTCCACCGTCGATCCCAGCGCCGTTCGCTGTCCAGATTCGTCCATCGCGCATGCGGCGCTGCCGCGTCATCGCACTCGACCTCGAAAACGAGCCCGGAAACGACGCCGCCGTTGGGTCCAACCACGGATCCACAAATCAATCGACTGGTCGAGTCTGATCGGGCAACCAACGAAAAATCGTTGGACCCAAACTCACCGCCAACTTCGCTCGAGCGCTCATCGCTCAACTCCAACTCCACCTCAGCGCGCGGCGCCGGGCCAGAGTGCGCCCCCCCATCCCACTCGGAGGACAGAATCCATAATTGGAGCCTTGCCATGACTCGGGTGATACCTCATCCCCTAACGAAGCAAAGGCCCTTACCGCGGTACAGAGAGCATGGCAAGTTGCCAATTCCCGCAGTGCCACGTCCCGCAGACGCACGACCACTGGCTTAGAGCTGAGGTCGCGTCACGGTACCGGGTGCCGGCGCCACAAGCACTCGTAGGAACAGATGTTTACGCGTTCGACGGAAAAGACGTCGGCAACTTTCGGAACTCGGCGCCACCGAGACGACGCGAGCAGGCCCGACGAGACCTCGGGCGGTACTTGCCATGTGGCGGCCCCAGCGCGGCGTCGCTGTGATTTGGTAGTTGAGCGTGTCGGCGATCCACAATCTCGCGTCGGGCTGGAGCGTCAGCCTATACGGGCGGCGCGCGCGCTTCCACTGCCGGACCATGTTCGCTGGCGAACGCCGCGACGCGAATGCCGGCGAACTTCTCTACGGTCCCGTCCGGGAGCAGGCGGCGCGGTTGGATCTGGATCGGGTCGGAGGCGATGCTGCGAACGCTCGGGCAGACTTGCAGCCCGCGGTTACGTCCTCGATGAGAACCATGCACTCGCGGGCGAGCGGTTCGCGGAAGAACCGGTGTCGATGAGCCCGCGCAGGCTCTGGATGAATCCAAGGGATACTTTGGACCTTCCGCTCAACTGCCGAGCGGTGGGACCCTCGTGGGTCGGATCAGCGCAAGAGTGAGAAGCGTTTGAAAATGTCTGCGTGCATCGCCCTTTTTGGTGATCAGCACCCCCAATCCGGTACCGAGCCGCGGATCTGATGGGATGCGTGTCCGATCGAACCGACCAGCGCAAGTGAGAAGCGGGACCCGGCGACTTGCAGATTCTTCGGCGGGTCTCACCCGGTTGCGAGTCCAGTGGCGCGCGGATCGCGGCGCGGGCGGACTGCTCTGCCCGTGGCACGGGTGCCCGCAAGGACAGCACTCCTGCCGCCCGAATTGTCAGTACTCCCCGCTGCGGATGTCGATCGTGGTCGAGTGCCCTGCGTCGCCCGCGTGGCGACCGACCGTGAAGGTGTGCGCGCCTTGGGGCGGTCGCCACGTGTGGCGCTCGGGGTCGCGGGTGGCGAGGCGGTCGAGCGGCACACGCACCTCGAAGTCAGCGGTGCCGCCAGCGGGCACCTCCACTCGCGCAAACCCCACCAGGCGATCCGGCCTGTCGTCGAATGGCAGTCCGGCGTAAACCTGCACCACCTCGGCTCCGTCACGGTCACCGGTGTTGCGCACGACGCCCCTCGCGACGACGCCCTCCGGGGCCTGGCGGACGTCGACCCGTTCGAGGGTGAAGGTCGTGTACGATAGGCCGAAGCCGAACGGGAACAACGGCGCGATACCGCGCCGTCGCAGGTGCCACCAGCCGTGCCAGCGGTCGTAGCGGAATGAAGTGGCGTCCCGCTCGAAGGCCGGTAGGTCAGCCTCGTCGGCGGGGACCGAAAACGGCAGGCGTCCCGTGGGGACGACCTGACCGAGCAGCACATCGGCCAGACCGGACCCCGCCCGGGCGCCGCCGTACCAGGCCTGGACGACGGCGGCGACCTCGCCGAT
>JBGTMF010000518.1:0-10407 GCA_041743795.1 Thermodesulfobacteriota bacterium
CATCTGCGGGCCGAATCCGCCGGCGTGGACCGTATCGTCCGAGCAATTCGCGCTCACCGCATCGGCGGCGGCGCCGACGGCCGCGATCACGGCCGGGTCGTCGTTTGTGCAGATGAAACCTGCCGACTCGTAGCAATCCGCGTTCGCCGCGCCGACCTCGTCGATGCAGGCGAGCAGCCCGTCGGTCGCCGCGCGCTCGCAGTCCTGGGGCGTGAGGGCGACGCTGTCATCGTCGCTGCCGCAAGCGCCGAGGGCGAGAGAAATCGAGGTGAGAAGGCTCAGCCAGAGCAGGTGGTTTATTCGCATGGGATCTGCGTTAGCACAGCCTGCCGCAGCGAAGCGAGTCGCGGCCATCGACTGGAATCCCATGGCGGCCGGCTCGATCTCGACCGCCACTGCCCGGTTACTCGGGCGAAAGTGTAGTACGGGGGCCGAGGTTTAGTGCTATTGATATACTTGCTCCGAGAACGCGGGCGAAACTGGTGGGTGCCTTTGCGTAGGATTGCGTGCGTCATGTCAACTTCCTCTGACGAAACATCTGCCGTCACGTCTCGGCCCGGTCTCGATTCCGCCGACGCCTATCGCCGGTTGGTCGAGACGGTGGCGGACTACGCCATCTTCATGCTGGATCCGACCGGTACTGTGATCAGTTGGAACAAGGGAGCTGAGCGAATCAAAGGCTACACATCGGCGGAAATTCTCGGGAGAAACTTTTCGGTCCTCTACGCCGCCGAGGATGTGGCCGCAGGCGAGCCGCAGCGGATGCTGCAGCGCGCTCTCGCCGAGGGCCGCTGCGAGGAGGAACGACAGCGCTTGCGCAAGGATGGCGGTCCGTTCTGGGCGCTGGTAACGGTGACGGCGCTGTTCGACGACAGACACCTGCACATCGGCTTCGCCGAGGTAACGCGCGACATCACCGAGTTGCGCCGCCGCGATCGCGCGTTGCGCAAGCGCGCCGAATGGACGTTGCAGGCCAGCGAGGCGCGCTATCACACGCTGTTTCAGTACGCCCAGGTCGGCATCGTGCTGGCCGATGCCGAGAGTGTCTACATCGACGCCAATGAATCCGCGTGTCGTATGCTCGGGTATACCCGCGCTGAGCTGGTCGGACTGCATGCGTCGGACATCGTCGCCGAGGGAGAACTGCGACATATCCAACCTGCGCTGGGTGAGATCCACGCCCGGGTCGATCACCAACGGCAGTGGAAGTTCCGACGCAAGGACGGCTCCGTGTTTGCGGCCGACGTCATCGCCACCGCGATGCCCGATGGCACGTTGTTGGGGATGATTCGCGACGTCACCGACCGCCAGCGCGCGGCGGACTACCGCGAGCACCTCACGGCCATCGTCGAGTCTTCGCGCGATGCCATCGTCGGCAAGGACCTGGACGGTGTCGTCACCAGCTGGAATGCCGGCGCGCAGGAGATCTTCGGCTACTCGGCCGAAGAAATGATTGGCACGGCCATCACACGGCTGATTCCCGACGACCGGCGGGAGGAGGAGGGATTCATCCTCGAGTGCCTTCGCCGCGGCGAGCGAGTCGAGGCGCTGGAGACCGTGCGACAGACCAAGGACGGGCGGTTGATCGATGTTTCGGTGACGATCTCGCCTATACGAGACGCCGGTGGCGTCATTCGCGGAGCTTCGAAGATTGCTCGCGAGATCACCTCGCTGAAAGAGCGCGAGCGCGAGATCGCCCGACTGTCGCGACTCTACGCCGCGCTGAGCCAGGTCAACGAAGCCATCGTCTGGACGCCGACCCGCGACGAGCTGTTTCGCAAAGTCTGTCGTGCACTGGTCGAACACGGTGGGCTCCGCATGGCGTGGATCGGCTGGCACGTGGCGGAGACGCATCGCCTGATTCCCGTGGCGGATTGGGGCGACGAGCACGGGTATCTGCAGGAAATCGAGGTGTACGTCGACGAGCGGTTGGAAGGCCGTGGTCCGTCCGGCACGGCGTTCCGCACGAACCGTCCGCATATCAGCAACGACGCGCTCACCGATTCGGTGGCGCTGCCGTGGCATGCGGAACTGGAACGCCGCGGGTATCTTGCCGCCGCGGCGTTTCCCATTCGCATGAGAGGGGAAGTTTGCGGCACGCTCAGTGTCTATGCGGACAGGCGGGACTTCTTTCACGACAAGGAGGTCGCTCTCCTCGAGGAGGCCGCGAGCGATGTCTCCTTCGCGCTCGACAACTTCGCCCGCGACGACGCTCGGCGTCAGGCGGAGCGGACGCTGCGCAACGAGAAGGCATTCTCTGACATGATGATCGAGACCATGCCCGGCGTCGTCTATTTCTTCGACGTGCAGGGGCGGTTCCTCCGCTGGAATCGCAACTTCGAAACGGTCTCCGGCTATTCCGGTGAAGAGATCGCGGCGATGCACCCACGCGATTTATACCGAGAGGAGGACAGGCCGCTGTTGGAGAGTCGAATCGCCGAAGTCTTCGAGATGGGAGAATCCTCGGTCGAGATGCCATTCCTCTCGAAGGACGGCGTCGAAACGCAGTACTACTTCACCGGCCGGCGGGTCGAGTTCGAGGGTACGCCCTGCTTGGTGGGGGTGGGGATCGATATCTCCGATCGCCGGCGGGCCGAGGCCAGGGTTCGGGAAAGCGAGGCACACCTCGTCGATGCGCAGCGCATCGCCAAGATCGGCAGCTGGCAGCTCGACGTCGAGCGTAACCGCCTCACCTGGTCGGAGCAGATCTACGAGATGTTCGGCATACCCCGGTCCGAGTTTCGCAGCACCTACGAAGCCTTCCTCGAGTTCGTCCATCCGGAGGACCGGGAGAGACTGCAGGAGGCGCAGCGCGCGGCGCTTGCCGGGCAGCGCAGCCTCGACATCGAGCACCGCATCGTCTTGTACGACGGCACGGAGAAGACGGTCCACGAACTGGCGAATCTCAAGACGGATGAATCCGGCCGGCCGAAGTTCTTGGCGGGAACGATTCACGATATCACCGACCGTATGCGGATCGAGGCCGAGCGGGAGGCGCGCTTCCGCGCTGAAGCCTCGGATCGCATCAAGTCGGCCTTTCTGGCGACCATGTCGCACGAGTTGCGTACGCCACTCAACTCTATCATCGGTTTCACAGGCATCGTCCTGCAGGGGTTGGCAGGGCCGTTGAATCCGGAGCAAGCCAAGCAACTCGGCATGGTGCGAACCAGCGCGCGGCATCTGCTCGACGTCATCAATGATGTACTCGACATCTCCAAGATCGAGGCCGGTCAGATGCATGTGCAGGCCGAACCGTTCGAGCTGCGAGCCGCGATCGAACGCGTCACCGCATCGGTACGACCGCTGGCGGAAAAGAAGGGCCTGACGATCGAAACGCGAATTTCTGCGGAGTTGACGGATCTGATCAGCGACCAGCGGCGGGTGGAGCAGATTCTGCTCAACCTGCTGAACAACGCCATCAAGTTCACTGAGCAGGGTTGCGTGACACTTACTGCCGAACCGCTCGCGGCTTACGAGGCCGTGGTGGGCGCGCCGCTTGTCGCCGCGGCGCGGCTGCGGGTGACGGATACCGGCATCGGCATCAAGCCGGCCGATCTGCCGACGCTGTTTCAACCGTTCCGACAGTTGGACACCGGGCTGCAGCGGCAGCACGAGGGTACGGGTCTGGGCCTGGCTATTTGCCGCCGTCTGGCCGAGCTGTTGGGTGGCGAAATTTCGGCCGCGAGCAAGTGGGGCAGCGGAAGTGAGTTTACGGTGATCCTTCCCTGTGAAGGCGGTGTGCAGCCATGAAGCCAAAGATCCTGATGATCGAAGACAACGAACAGAACCGATACCTGGCGACGTTTCTTCTGGAGCGAAGCGGCTACGATATCGTCGCCGCGGTGGACGGACCGCGCGGCATCGATCTGGCGCACACCGTCGAGCCCGACCTCATCCTGCTGGATATCCAGCTGCCGGGTATGGACGGCTATGCAGTGGCGCAGGCCCTGCGCGGAATCGAGTCATTGGGTGATACTCCGATCATCGCGGTTACCTCCTATGCGATGGTCGGCGATCGTGAGAAGGCTTTGTCCGCCGGCTGTACTGGTTACATTGAGAAGCCGATCGATCCGGACACATTCGTGGCTGAGATCGAGCGAATCTGCGCGACGCCAATTATCGGTCGAGACAAAGTATGACGCGGGTCCTCATCGTCGACGACAATGAGGAGAACCTCTCCTACCTGCAGTCGCTGCTGAATGGTCACGGTTTGACTGTTGAAACGGCGCTGCACCTGGCCCTCAGCCGTCGGCGCGTCGGTTGACGCGGACAGGTGGTACGCGGGAGGATGACCGGCATGAGTGTCGCTGAATCGCTGCCGAAGCAAATGACGCCGCCGATGCCCGTGCCGGTCGATGCGCCGGACTGGACACGCGAGTTCGACAACCCCTACCTGCGCGGCTTTCACGCACCCGTCGTCGACGAGTCCTCGGCCGACGAACTGTTCGTCGAGGGGGAGATCCCGGAGGACCTCTACGGCGCGTATGTCCGCAATGGGCCGAACTCGGTGCTGCCGCCGGCAAACCTTTACCACTGGTTCGACGGCGACGGCATGGTGCACGGCGTCTACTTCCGCGACGGCCGCGCCAGCTACCGCAGCCGCTTGGTGCGCACCGCCGGCTTGGCCGATGAGCGGGCGCGCGGCGCGGCGATCTGGCCCGGTATCATGGGGCCGTTCGATTTCGACGCCCCTCGCCACTACCTCAAGGACACCGCCAACACAGACCTCGTCTATCACAACGGGGCCCTCTTGGCGCTCTGGTACATGTGCGGCGAGCCATATCGGCTCGACCCGACGACCCTGGAGACGCTCGGCGTCGAGGACTTCCGCGGCCGGCGTCGCAGCACCGTCTCGGCACACCCGAAAGTCGATCCGCGCAGCGGCGAACTGGTTTACTTCACGCTTGCCGACGAGGCGCCGTTCATGCGCTACGGCGTCGTCTCGTCGACCGGCGAATTGGTTCACGAGATTCCCATCGAACTGCCGGGACCGCGCGCGCCACACGACATCACCATCACCGAGCGCTACTCGATCGTGCACGACTTCCCCTTCTTTCACGACGTCGAAGTCCTGCGGAAACACGGCTACAGGGTGGCGAAGTTCCACCGCGACCTGACCAGTCGCTTCGGCGTCCTGCCGCGGCGCGGCGGCAGCGACTCGGTGCGTTGGTTCGATTTCGAGCCGGGTTACGTTCTGCACATGGTCAACGCGTGGGAAGAGGGCGATTGGATCGTCATGGACGGCTGCTTCCAACCGGATCCGACGATTCGCCGGCGCAAGGAGGAGGGCGACCTGGCATCGATGCTGGGCTACCTGCGAATTCGCTCGCATCTGCGCCGCTGGCGGATGAACCTGGTGACAGGTGAGTCTGGCGAGGAGCAATTGGACGATCTCAACGTCGAATTCTGTCTGCCCGACACCGAGCGCTACGGCGAGAAGACGCGGTACTCCTACCACCAGCGATTGCCCATCGACCCGTATACCGTCGAATTCCACTCTTTGGTGAAGTACGACCATGAGGACGCCAGCAGCGTGCGCCACGATTACGGCGAGGGCGTTCTCGGCAGCGAGGCTCCCTTCGCGTCGCGAATCGGCGCAACGGCGGAAGATGACGGTTACATCGTGACCATCGTCACCGACAGAGCCGACTTGCGTTCGCAATGTTGGCTGTACCGGGCACAGGAGATCGAGCGAGGTCCAATCGCCCGGATCCACCTGCCGGCCAGGGTGCCGAGTGGATTTCACGCGAAATGGGTTCCCGGAAATCGATTGTGGCAGTGAGCGCGGACAGACGAAGGCTGTTGCCACCGAGTCGATTCGCATTCCTGGACGGCGAACCGTGACAGCGCCCGCATCCGCCACCGACGAACCTCACCTGCTGCTCGACCGCCGCGACGGCGTCATGACGCTGACGATGAATCGGCCGGCGGCGCGCAACGCGCTGAGCCCGCAGATGCTCGTGCGCATGGCGCAGGCCTGGTACGAGTTCCGCGACACAGCCGCATTGCGGGTGGCAATTCTCACCGGCGCAGGCGACGAAAGTTTCTGCGCTGGCGGCGATCTCAAGCTGACCATGCCGCTGATCACCGGCGCGCGCCAAGCGGAGGACGAGTGGGACGAGCGCTTGATGGCCAATCTGCAGCTATTCACCGACGCCATCCTGCGCGGCTTCGAGATCTACAAGCCGATCATCGCCGCGGTCAACGGCCAAGCGTTGGGCGGTGGCACCGAGTTGACCAACGCCTGTGACCTTCGCGTCGCCGCCGAGCACGCGGTGTTCGGCACGCCGGAAGCAAAGGTCGGGTTACTGCCCGGGGGCGGCTCGTTGACCCGCCTGCCGCGCCAGGTGCCCTACGCCAAGGCGCTCGAGATTCTCATGATCGGCGATCCGTTCACGGCGCGCGAAGCGCTCCAGATGGGGTTGCTGAACTACGTCGTCCCGGCGTCTGAATTGATGAACAAGGCTCGCCAACTGGCCGCCAAGCTCGCCGACAACGGGCCGCTGGCGGTGCGCAAGATCAAAGAGGGGGTGCTGCGCTCCAGCGGCCGCCCGCTGCCCGAGGCGCTGGCAATCGAGGATGAGGTTTCGGCGACCGTGCTCGGCTCCCGCGACGCGCGCGAAGGCCCGAGGGCTTTCAAGGAGAAGCGCCGGCCAAACTTCACCGGCGAGTGACGATCGCCGAGGGGCCGGGACGCCGTCGAAGGCTTTCGATAGGTTCGGCTGCGCCGCTCGTTTCATCCCCCTCATCCTGACCTTCTCCCAGCCGGGAGAAGGAACTCTGTTATGTCAGAGCATTTAAAGACGGTGATAACGGATGATCACCGCATGCCGGTTGAAAGGTGCGCGCCGGCGATGCAGATTACGGGGCTACTTCGATTGTGAAAGAGAGCCGTTGTGTCGACTGAGGTTGAAGAGGGGAAAGTGCAGGTCCCGCCGCACAAGCCGTTGAACGAATACTACCGGGCCGATGACGAGCGCGAAGGCTACGTCATGGACCTCTTCGACCGGACGGCGAAATACTACGACACGGTCGAAGGCTTGTTCCTCAATGCCGGCCTGCTCTATCGCCGCCTTTCGATGAAGTTTGCCGGCGTCGGACCGGGGATGAAGGTCCTCGATGTCGCCACCGGTACCGGTGCCGTCTACCGCGGCGCCGCCCGCTTGGTGGGGCCGACCGGGCGGGTCTTCGGCGTCGATCCGAGTGCCGGTATGCTCGCCGTTTCGCGCCAGAGTCACGCCGGTCCGCTGACGCGCGGCTTCGCCCAGGCGTTGCCGTTCAAGAGCGACCTGTTCGACTTCGTCACGATGGGAATTGCGCTACGCCACGTGCCGGATCTGCAGGCCGCCTTCAGCGAGTACTACCGCGTCCTCAAACCGGGCGGTCAGATCTGGATACTCGAGAGTCACGTGCCGCGCTCGAAAGTGGGCCACGCGCTGACGCGCTTCTTCTGGGCCAAGCTGATTCCCGGCATGACGCTGCTGTCGACTGGAAGCCGCGATGCCAAATTGTTGATGGACTATTACTGGGACACCGTCGACAAGTGCGTCGACCCGCCGGAGATCGTCGCCGTCCTGAAGAACGTCGGCTTCGCGCAAGCGCGCTCCAATCTGATCGTCCCCGGCGCTTTCATCGAATACCGCGGCCGCAAAGCCGCTAGCTGACGTCACCGGCGATCTCCGCCGGCGAGAGATGGATTTCAGGTCGTTCCGCTGGCGACCAGCCTGGCCAGCAGGCGCAGGCAGTCCGTCTCGCTTACCAGTCCGACGACAAGATCACCGGTTTCACCGCCGACGACAGGCAGGCAGCCGATGCGGTGTTCGAGCATGAGGTCGACCGCTTGCCGGACGGTTGCTTCCTCGGTGATCGTGAAGACGGTTGTGGTCATCACCTCGCGCACCTGGACCTTCGCCAGCCAGTCGCGCTGCGGGCCCGGTTCGAACTGCAGCACCGAGGAAATCGCGGCGCGCAAGAGGTCGCGCTGAGAGAGGATTCCGACGAGCCTGTCGGCGGCGACGACCGGCATGTGGCGAATCCGCCCCAAACGCATGATGTCGTCGGCCAGGTCGAGCGCGTCGTCCGCCCTCAGGCTGACGACTTCCTTCGCCATGATTTCCCTTACGCTGAGATCCGTGATCATGGCGGTAAGCGGAGCAATCCGCATGCCGAAGCCGGAGGACCATGCGACGCTGCAGCGACAAAATCAGATTCCCGTAGTCAGTCCGTGAAACCCGGCAATTCTCAAAATTCGGAGGCCGAGCGGCTGCCACGCCCCTGTCTGCGAGCGGGCGGCGCGAGTGTCACAGTTGGTCGACGAAGATCGGCGATGACCATGCGCGTTCCTCGCTCGGCGAGTGGCAATCGTCATCCCAGGGCCGGCTGAAACACGGATCGACGCGCACACAGCGTCCGCTATCGTCGCGCTCGCATTTGAGCGGATCGGCGTTGACGGCCGGGCGCGGCACTTCGATGGCGCGCACATAGTAGAGCGTGTCGCGGCCGGATGTCGGAAACTCATAGTCGTTGAAGGTCGCGATACAGCCGTCCGGACTGCCTCGGCAGGGGATGACCTGCCACGGGTCCTCGATCAGCGGGGTGATGTCCTCGCCGGGAGAAATCTGTGGGCGAATGCGCACGACTTCGATGCGGGAAATCGGACGGCGAACGTCGGACGGATTGTAGCACTCCCCCTGACACAGGCGGACGAGTTGCTCGGCTGACATGGATTGCGTCGCATCGGTCGGGCAACCGGGTTTTTGCTCGAGCGAACCCACCGCGCGCACGCGGAAACTGGGGCTGTCGTTCATCGCCACGGCACCGCCCATTGGCACCGGCTCGCCGCTTGGGGCGTTCACCAGGTCGAACCACAGCAAGATGCGCGGGCCGCTGGTGCCGTATACCTCGCGGCGCTGCAGGGCATCCCAGATCGCATTGCGGTCGCGGCTGTCCGCATGGACCGCGGCCAGGCCGCCGTTGAGAAAGAACGACGCCTGTCGCTCGGTTTCGAAGTTGGCGAATGGAGTGGTGATGTCGGTGAGCTCGACGACCTCGGATTTTGCCGCCGGCGGCCGGGTGTCGCGCGGCGCCAGGGGAGAGCCGACGAAATTGCCGAAGCGGGTCTCGGTGAACTCCTTGCGGGACACTTCCTTGTACCCGGTGCCGGGCCGCGCCGAGTGGTTGTCGCTCGAGGCGATGAAGCCGAAGCGAAAGCGATCGGTCTGTTTGTCGTTTTCAGGCCGGCCGAGGGCCATCATATACTGCACCGAACTGCGCGGGCGGTAGTTGAACGCCGGCTGGAAACAGTCGCGGCACTGGCCCGCATCCTGCCAATCGGCCACCGTCGTGGCGGGGACGGTCGAGAAGCCGCCGTTGAATTCCGCGTCGACGAAGTTCTGCCGCGCCGTCGCCGCGCGCGCCGCACATTCGCCCGGTGCGGCGCCTTCGTCGATGCATCGCTGCTCGATGACCTCACCGGCCCGCCAGCACGACGGCAGGTAGTTGGCGTTCGGCTCCGGACACGAACGCGTGCCGTCGATGGCCTCCACCACCTCGCGATAGGGCCGGTACTCCTCGGAGTTGCCGTGGCCCGAGAATACCTCGACGAGGCGCTGCTGGTCGGCGTCGTGCATCTGCGGCGTCAGCTGCTTGTCCCATGCCGAGCCCAACGGCGTGTAGAAACCCCACGTAGTGCCGTGCGGGATGACCGTCGTCGCGAAACCCCAGTCCTCCAACTTGGCGAAGAGATCGGCCGGAGTCGGTGCAAACTCGCGGCAGTCGGCCGGCAGGTCGCGCACGGCGACGCCGTTCGGACAGGTTTCGACGCCGATCGTTTCGTAGGTATAGCGCGCGAAGTCGAGCCCGCCGGAAGCCGGCGACGTCGCCACCAAGAGTCCGAGCAGAAGCGGCGACGGCGCCGACTCTGCGAGCGACGGCATTCCCGGCGGCGGGCCGGCGTCGATGGGCCGCGTCGGAACCTGCTCATCGCCGAGGTCGCGCAGGATGACGTTCTTGTGTCCGTAGTGGTTGGACGGCACCGTTCCCACCTGCGTCCACTCCCAACCGATGAACGAAACCAGGTCGGGGTTGTCGCCGGATCCGCTGATCTCGTTACAACGGCGGATTGCCTCGACAGTTTCGCGCCAGCGCCGCGGTGTCAGGGAAATGGCGTGATCGTTGATCGACCAGAAGTCGAGACCGGCGCAGTGGCGCGCGAAATCACAGGCGTCGGCGACCGGATAGGCGCCGTCGCCGCCGGCGAGCGGTAGGCTCATCAGGAAGGCGTCGAAGGAAAACGTGGTGTGGACGTGCAGATCGCCGAAGAGGATCTGTTTGGCGGGCGCCGCTCCGATCCTCTCCGCGGCCATCGCCTGTCCCGCGGCGCGTTCGGCGACGACGGCCGCAGCCACG
>JBGTMF010000519.1:0-9327 GCA_041743795.1 Thermodesulfobacteriota bacterium
ACGACTCGGCGCCGCGGCGCTCGACGTCGTCGCCGCGCAGGCGCTTCTGCACGGCCTGCACCAGCATGTCATGGACGGCCCCGGAGCGGCGAAATCGCACCTCCGATTTGGCCGGGTGGACGTTGACGTCGACTTCGTCGAACGGAACCTCGACAAACACCACCGCCGCCGGATAGCGGCCGTGCATCAACAGCGTGCTGTAGCCCGCCAGCAGCGCGTGGGTGACCACCTTGTCGCGCACGTAGCGGCGGTTGACGTAGGTGAAGATCTGCCGCTGGCTGGGGAAGGTGAGCTGCGTGTTGCTGATCCAACCGTGCACCGTGCCGGTGCCGGTTTCATGCCGGAAACTGAGCAGCGCATGCGCGCGCTCGGCGCGCAGCACCTGGCGGATGCGCTCGCCGTGCTCTTCGACGGCACCGTGCTCGAGCAGGACGCGCCCGTTGTGGCTGAGACGAAAGGCCACCTGCGGCCAGGCCAGCGCCAGACGCGTGAGCAACTCGCTGACGTGGCCGACTTCCGTCGCCGGCGCCTTGAGGAACTTGCGCCGCGCCGGCGTGTTGCCGAAAAGGTTGACGACCTCGATGCGCGTCCCAGCCGGCGAGCCGCTCTCGCACACCTCGACCATCTCGCTGTCTCGCACCACCACGCGTGTGCCGGCGAGATCGTCACGCCGCCGCGTCACCATCGTCGTTTCGCCGACGGCGCCGATGCTGGCAAGGGCCTCGCCGCGAAAGCCGAGCGTCGAGATGCGCAGCAGATCGTCTACATCGGCGAGCTTGCTGGTGGCGTGTCGAGCGAAAGCGCAGGCGGCGTCTTCGCGTGACATGCCCTCCCCGTCATCGACGACGGAGATCATGGCGGTGCCCGCCTGCTCGAGTTCGACTGCGATGCGACCGGCGCCGGCGTCGAGCGAGTTCTCGACCAATTCCTTGACCACCGATGCCGGTCGCTCGACGACCTCACCGGCGGCGATCTGGTTGGCTATGACGTCGGGCAGGACGCGCACCCGCCGCGACGCACCGCCTGTCGATATCGCCTCGGACGCCGTCACCTTTGCCTACTCGGTTCCGCAATCATCAGCGAGCAACTCTCAAACCATCCAAGATCCCCACCTCGGCGACACCGAGAGAAATTGCCCGTATTCGCAGGCGGAGATTCGTCTCCAGTTTCGCCAGTCATTGCGGTGCGACGCTAACACCGCAGCTGACGACGCGCCAACCGCGGCGTACCGCGGTACTTGCCCGGACTCGGGCGATGATCGATGCTGGCGGCGGCCATGCAAGCGAAGATCCTCGACCCAGCGGCGCTGCGAGATTGCCTCGAACGCCTGCGCGCCAGCGGCCGGCGAATCGTCTTCACCAACGGTTGCTTCGACCTCTTACACCCAGGCCATGTTCGCTATCTCGCCGCGGCCCGGCAACTCGGCGACGTGCTGGTGGTCGGCCTCAACAGCGACGCCTCGGTGCGCCGGCTCGGCAAGGCTGACGATCGACCGTTCGTCGCGCAAGACGACCGCGCCGAAGTGCTCGCCGCTCTCGCCGTCGTCGACTTCGTCACCCTGTTCGAGGAGGACACCCCGCTCGAGCTGATCCGCCTGCTCGCACCCGACATCCTCGTCAAAGGCGGTGACTGGCGACCCGAACAGATTATCGGCGCCGAGTTCGTGCGCCAGCGCGGCGGCGAGGTGCACAGCCTCCCCTTCGCACCCGGGTACTCCACCACCGAACTGGTGCAGCGGATTCGCCGTTCGCGCTGATTCAAATAGGCGGTCGCGGCGTCACCAGAAGCGGCGGATCAACGCCTTCTCCGTCTCGACGATGAGAAAGACCGCCAGCCCGACGCCCAACGGCACCAGCCAGTGGCGCAGTTCGAGGGCGGCCGAGCCGAACCACACGTGCATGAAGGGCGCGTAGACGAACCCCAACTGCAGGAGCGCCAGCACTGCCACCGCGAACCACGCGACGCGGTTGGAGAACAGTAGTTTGGGGCGCAGGCTCGATGCGCGCAGAAAGCGACTGTTGAAGAGATAGAACGCCTGGCCGCAGACGAGGGTATTCACCGCCATGGTGCGCGCCAACTCCAGTGGCATTTCCCACCGCCGTTCGACGAGAAACACAGCGATCGTGGCGCCTCCAATCAAGACGGAGACGAATATCACGCGCCAGAGAAACACTCCATCGAGTATAGACTCGTCCGGCTGGCGTGGCGGGCGTCGCATCACTCCCGGTTCAGCCGGCTCGAAGGCGAGCGCCAGCGCCAGCGTCACGGCCGTGACCATGTTGACCCAGAGAATCTGCACCGGCGTAAGCGGCAGGACCAGGCCGAAGACGACGGCCGCGAGGATGACCAACCCCTCCGCTCCGTTGGTCGGCAGGATGAAAAGGATGGCCTTGCGCAGGTTGTCGTAGATGGTGCGGCCTTCCTCGACCGCGCGCTCGATCGATTTGAAATTGTCGTCGGCCAAGACGATATCGGCGGCTTCCTTGGTCGCCTCCGTGCCCTTGATCCCCATCGCCACGCCGACGTCGGCGCGCTTGAGCGCCGGCGCATCGTTGACACCATCACCGGTCATGGCGACGACTTCACCGCCGGCCTGCAGCGCCTTGACCAGGCGCAGTTTGTGCTCGGGGCTGGTGCGGGCGAAGATATCGCTCTCCTGGACGATGCGACGCAGATCCTCGTCCGTGGCTGCTTCGAGTTCAGCACCGGTGACTGCTCGCAATCCGTCGCCGATGCCCATCTCGCGACCGATCGCCGTGGCTGTGCCGGCGTGGTCGCCGGTGATCATCTTGACGCGGATGCCCGCCTGCCGGCATACCGCGATCGCCTCGATGGCCTCCGGCCGCGGCGGATCAATGATGCCGACGAGACCGAGAAACACCAGGTCCTGGCCGAGATCCGCCACCTGCAAATCGCACTTGTCGGAATCGACTTCGCGTCGCGCAGCTGCCAACACGCGCAACCCTTGGGCGCTCAACTCCTCGATGCGCCGTTCCCATTGCACGCGATCGAGCGATTCCGCGGCGTCCGCCGAAAACTGGTGTTGGCAGCGATCGAGCAGCCCGTCGGGCGCGCCCTTGATCAGGATGCGCGCGCTGCCACAGGGCAGGCGGTGCAGAGTGGCCATGAACTTGGTCTCCGACTCGAATGGAACGACGGCCAGGCGTTCGTAGCCGGATTCATCGAATCCGGCCTTGCGTGCCAAGGTGCGCAGTGCTCCCTCCGTCGGTTCGCCCGTCACCCGCCACTGGCCGTTTTCTTCGCCGATCTCAGAATCGTTGCAAAGAGCCATGACCTCAATTAGCGCCCGCAGCTCCGCGTGATTCGCTAGTTTGGCCGGCCGCTGCTCGCCCGTGATTTCACCATTGGGCGCGTAGCCGGTGCCGGCGACGTCGTATTCGGCCGCGCTGGTGACGATGTGGCGGGCCGTCATCTCGTTGCGAGTGAGCGTGCCGGTTTTGTCCGAGCAGACCACCGTGACCGAGCCGAGCGTCTCGACCGCGTTGAGCTTGCGCGTAATCACGTTGCGCCGCGCCATGCGCTGTACACCGAGCGCCAGAGTTATGGTGAGAATGGCGGGCAGCCCTTCGGGAATGGCGGCGACGGCAAAACCGATGGCGGCGAGGAAGAGCTCGTTGAGGGTATAGTCATGCAAGGTGAAGCCGATGAGGAACAGCAAGCCGGCCATGGCGACGATGATCAACGAAAGGGTCCTGCCGAAGCTGTTCATCTGGCGGGTGAGCGGGGTGGCGAGCGTCTCCACCTCGGCGATCATCTTGTTGATGCGGCCGAGCTCGGTGGCTACGCCGGTGCCGGTGACGACACCGACGCCGCGCCCGGCGGCGACCATCGTACCGGAATAGGCCATGCCGTGGCGGTCGCCGACGCCGGCCTCGGCCGCCGCCGCGTCGGTCGTCTTCTCGGTCGGAACCGATTCGCCGGTCAACGCAGACTCCTCGATGCGCAGGTTCACCACCTCGATCAGCCGGATATCCGCCGGCACGCGATCGCCCGAGCGCAGTCGCACGAGGTCACCGGGCACGAGTTCGTCAGCTTCGATCTCCCGCCACTCGCCGTCGCGGCGGGCGTGGGCGTGCAGCGAGAGCATCTTGCGGATGCTCTCGAGCGCCTGCTCCGCCTTACCCTCCTGGATGAATCCGATGATGGCGTTGATCACCACCACGCCGAGAATCACGCCGGTGTCGATCCAATGCCCCAACACTGCCGTCACCAGCGCGGCGAGAATCAAGATGTAGATGAGGAGGTCGTGGAAATGCTTGAAGAAGCGCTTGAGCAGCCCCTCCTTCTGCGCTGCCGGGAGTCGGTTGGGACCGATCGCCGCAAGGCGACGCTCGACCTCGGCGGCGCTGAGGCCGCTGCGACCGACCGCCAATCTCTCCAGTACGGCATCGGTCGGCAATGCGTGGGGCTCGTCGAGGAGATAGGCAGATTTTTGGGATACTTGCATGACGTCCTCTACCTGCAGCCGCGAAACCGCACCGCTGCGCGACATCCCGTGCAACGGCGCTTGCGGCCAGGGGGCATACCGCGGCGAGCGCGCTAAGCGCCCCACCGACAGCACCAAGCATACATGTGGCGTTCACAGACGCCAGTCGCCGGCAGACGCGCGGCGACGTCGGCGCGAGGCACGCGAGCCAAGCCGCGGCGCAACGCCTCGAGGTGAAACCTTCTCGCGCCGGCGATCAGCCGCCGCGCGCGATCGCGTCGATTTCGATTCTCGCCCCGGCCGGTAAGCCGGCAGCGCCGATCGTCACCCGCGCCGGGTACGGTTCCAACACGTAACGTGCGTACACTTCATTCACCGCGGCGAAATCGTCGAGGTCGACCAGGTAGACTGTCATCCGCACCACATCGGCAAAACCGAGTCCGGCGGCTTGCAGTACGGCGCCGATGTTGTCGAGCGCCCGTTCAGCCTGCGCCTTGGTGCCGCCGGCGACGAGCACGCCCGTGGCCGGATCGAGGCCGAGCTGCCCGGAGAGAAACAGCCAATCGCCGCTCCGGATCGCCTGGCTATAGGGTCCGATTGCGGCCGGGGCCGCCGTCGTGGCAACCCTCTCGCGGATCATCTCGTCAGGCGGCTCGGGCCGCGACTTTGACGATCTTGCCCGACCGGATACAGCGCGTGCAGGCGAGAATTCGCTTGACGGTGCCGTCGAGATTGGCCCGGACCGTCTGCAGATTCGGCTTCCAGCGTCGCCGGGTCTTGTTGTTCGCGTGGCTGACGTTGTTGCCGACGCCGGGTCGCTTGCCGCAAAGACTACACGTTCTCGCCATCTGAATTCTCCTGATCCGTTTGCAACGGAATCGGCATCGCTACCACGGTCGCCCTGCCATGGCAACGCCCCCGCGTTCACTTCGTCAGCTACCGAACATCTCTGACTTCGCCAGCCGGGGTCGGCACAGGTGATGCAGGGGGTGGAGGGCGTTGGGTTTCAGAATCCGCAGGCTATTGGCGCCAATCCGAGATGGCCCGTGCCTTCTCTGCCTCCGTGGTGAGGGGCCGTTCAACTCCGCTGGCGGCGGACGCTGACGACACCGCGCAGCTTGCCGATCGAGCGCATGACGCCGTTCAATTGGGAAGCGTCGCGTACGCTCACCTCAAAGCTGTTCAGCGCCTGCTCGTCGGGGGCGCTCTGTATGTGCGCGCTGTTGATGTTGACCCCGGCGCTGCCAATCGACTTGGTGATGGCGGCCAGCATGCCTGGCTTGTCGAGGCAGCGTACCTCCAGGCGCACCGGCCGCGTGCCGTTGGCCGCGGTATCCCAGGCGACCGTCACCTGCCGGTGCGGGTCGCTGGCGAGCACGCGCGAGCAATCGCTGGCGTGCACCGTCACGCCGCGGCCACGGGTGATGAAACCGGCGATCTCCTCGCCTGGCAACGGGTTACAACACTTTCCGAATCGCACCATGACGTCGCCGACACCGCTCACCTTGACGCCGGGACCGCCGCCGGTGACGCGCCGGATGAGCTTGCGCAGTACGCCCTCGTCGGCGCTCTCGAGATCGGCCAGTGCGTCCGTCGGCAACAGTTTGCTCAACACCTGACGGGTCGTGATCTTGCCGTAGCCGACGCTGGCGACCAGCGCCTCATCGCCCTTGAGCCCGAAGCCGGCGGCGACTTCGGCCAAGCGACCATTCTTGCGCAGGCGCTTGAGGTCCAATCGGTGTTTGCGCAGGTCGCGCTCGAGAAGATCGCGGCCGACGCTCAGCGAGCGACTGCGTTCGAGGTACTTCAGCCACACCCGGATTCGCGTCTTGGCGCGACTGGTCTTGACCATATTGAGCCAGTCGTTGCTCGGTGTCTGGTGCGCGGTGGTGACGATTTCGACGGTGTCGCCGTTCGACAACTCGTAGCCGAGGGGCACCAGACGCCCATTGACGCGCGCGCCGGCGCAATGTTGGCCGACTTCCGAATGGATGCGGTAGGCGAAATCGATCACCGACGCGCCCTCGGGAAAGTTGAGCACGTCGCCGGCTGGGGTGAAGACGAAGACCTCGTCGCTGAAGAGGTCTTCCTTGATTGAGCCGAGAAACTCGCGCGGGTCGGAGAGATTCTGCTGCCACTCCACCAACTGGCGCAGCCAGGCGAAACGCTGTGCTTCGTTCTTGCCGGTCGCCTCGCCTGCCTTGTAACTCCAGTGCGCGGCGATGCCGAATTCGGACACCCGGTGCATCTCATGGGTGCGGATCTGCACCTCGACGCGCTCGCCCGAGGCACCGATCACTGTCGTGTGCAGCGAGCGGTAGAGGTTGTTCTTGGGCAGCGCAATGTAGTCCTTGAAGCGTGCCGGTACGGGCTTCCAGTGGGCGTGAACCACGCCGAGGGCGGCGTAGCATTCGGTCACCGTGTCGACGACGATACGAAACCCGACCAAGTCGTAAATCTGGTCATAGAGCAGGTCGTAGCGCTGCATTTTGGTGTAGATCGAGTAGAAGTGCTTCGGTCGGCCCATGATCTCCGCGACGATCCCCGCCGCCTTGAGTTGCTCCGAAACGACCGAAATGAACTCCTCGATGTAGCGCTGCCGATCGCCCTTCTTCTTGGCGACGTTGCGCTTCAGTTGGTAGTAGACCTCCGGGTGTTGAAAACGAAGTGCGCTGTCCTCGAGGTCGTTCTTGATCCAGTAGATTCCCAATCGGTGGGCGATGGGCGCGTAGACGTCGAGGGTTTCCTGGGCGATGTCGTGTTGGCGGTCCGGCGCGAGATGGCCGAGGGTGCGCATGTTGTGGGTGCGGTCGGCCAGCTTGATTAAGATGACGCGGATGTCGCGCGCCATCGCCAGGATCATCTTGCGAAAATTCTCCGCCTGTTTTTCCTCGCGGCTGGTAAAATTCACCTGCGATAGTTTGGTGACGCCATCGACCAGCGACGCGATCTCCTCGCCGAACTCCCGCTCGACGACGGACAGGGAGGCCAGGGTATCTTCGACGACGTCGTGCAGCAGCCCGGCGCAGACGCTGGCGACGTCGAGCCGGAGATCTGCGATCAGATTGGCGACGCCGACCGGATGGACGAAGTACGGATCGCCGGACTGCCGCCGCTGGCCGCGGTGCATCTTCTCCGAGTACGCATAGGCCCGTCCGATGAGGTCGCGATCGGCCTCCGGGTGGTACTCGGCGACCTTCTCGACCAGCGATTTGAGCGACGTCGTCACCGGCGCCGCCCTGCGGGAAAGCGTTCCTCGACACGAGCCGCGAGTTCCTCCACCAGCTGCTGCGGGGTGCGATCGTCGGAGCTGAGCACCAGGTCGTAGACGCCGTGGTCCGCCAGATCGAATCCGTAGATCTCGCGGTAGCGCCGGGCGTCGGAGTCGTGCCGCTTGCGATTCTCCTGCTCGATCTCGCGCCAGTCACCGTTTTCCCGCTCGGCGACTCGGCGGGCGCGCACCTCGTCGCTCGCCGTCAGCCAGACCTTGAGGGCGTCCATGCCCTCTTGCGCGGCCAGATAGCCGGCCAGCCTTCCCTCGAGGATGCAGTCGCCGGCGCGTGCGCGTGCCGCCATATCGCCGTCCAGCTTGCGGTCGATCGAGTGGTCGGACTCACATAGCTGATTGAATTCCTGCAAACTGAGCCCGCGCCGCTTGGCCTCGCGACGATACAGGTCGCCAGCATACACATGAGGCAGCCCGAGCCTCTCCGCCAGTAGCGCCGCCACCGTAGTCTTGCCGCTGCCCGGCTCGCCGGAGATCGTCACCAACATGCGCACATCATACCGGGGGCCAGCAGCCAGTCCCAGGGGGTCTCCAGGGTTCTGTCGACTTGCAGCGGCCGCGTCGGGCGCCCGCCGGCAAGCCTCGGTCTACTCGATGTTCTGGGTCTGCTCGCGCAGTTTCTCGACCTCAGACCGGGCGTCGAGAGTGAGGCGGGTGACCTCGACATCGGAACTCTTCGAGGCGATCGTGTTCAGCTCGCGATGAATCTCCTGCACCAGGAAGTCGATCGACTTGCCCACCGACCCCTTCTGGCGCAGCAACTCACCGAGGCGTTTGAGATGGCTGGCGAGGCGGACGAGCTCCTCATGAACGTCCGAGCGCTCGGCGAGGATGGCCGTCTCCTGAAGCAATCTGGCCTCGTCGATCACCTGCCCTTGCAACAACTTTTCGAGGCGACCGCGCAGGCGTTCCGCCATCTCGGGAACGATTTCGCCACAGCGGACGCAAAGCCCCTCCTGAATGGCGACGAGCCGCTCGCGGCGGGCTTTCATATCGCGCTGCAGCGCCGCCCCCTCGCGGCCGCGGGCGCGATCGAACACATCCATCGCCTTCTCGAGCAATTGTCGGGCCCGCGCCAGCTCGTCGTCCGTGGCGCCACGCGGCTGTTCGATGACGCGAACGAAATCGCCGCGCGCCTGCATGAAGGAAATGTCGATCTCTCCCGGCAACTTCAATCGCTTCTGCAGACGACGCCAGCCATCGATGACGGAGCGCGCCAACTCTTCGTCGACCTCGACGATACGGCTCCCCTGGCCGGTGAGGACGCGGCTGATGGTGACGTCCACCTTGCCGCGCTCGACTCGCTCGGTAACCAGACGCCGCAGTTCCGGCTCCCAAGTCTGACTGTCGCGCGGCAGCGACAATCGCAAGTCGAGAAACCGGTGATTGACGCCGCGCACCTCGACGGAGAGACGCTTGCCATCTCCCTCCCAGGCCGCCTGGCCGTATCCCGTCATACTTCGCATCCGTCGTCTCCTGTCACGTTCTCTTCGCGCGGCTGCGCAAATCGGCGCGCAATTCGGCGGCGGATACCGTCGCCGTGCCGACTTCCCCGACCACCAGCCCGGCGGCGTGGTTGGCGAGGACGGCGGCG
>JBGTMF010000520.1:0-2392 GCA_041743795.1 Thermodesulfobacteriota bacterium
TCGGCACCGATGCGGGACATGGGATTGCGCTAGCAGTCCCGGGGGCGCGGCTGTCCTCGCATTGCATGTTCATCAAGCGGCGTTTACCATCCCGCTCCAGTCGGCCCGATAGGAGACTCCGTGGAACGCCCCCCCATCAAACCCCTCTCCCTGACGATCTTCTTTCCCTGTCACAACGAAGAGGACAACGTCGAGCGGGTGACTCGCCTGGCAGTCGATGTCGGACGGCGGGTCGCCGAGGATCTCGAAGTCATCATCGTCGACGACGGCAGCAAGGACCGCACCGGTGAAATTGCCGATCGCCTGGCGGCGGAGATTCCCGAGGTACGCGCTGTCCACAACAATCCCAATCGCGGCTACGGTGGGGCACTGCAGCGGGGGTTTGCCGAGGCGACGAAGAATTGGATCTTCTACACCGACGGCGATGGACAGTTCGATCTCGAGGAGTTGCCGCCCCTGATACCGCTGCTCGAGCAATTCGACATCGTCTCGTGCTACCGCCTCGACCGCAAGGATCCGCTGATCCGCAAGCTCAACGCCTTCGCGTGGACGACACTGGTCAACGCGCTCTTCCGCATCGACCTTCGCGATATCGATTGCGCGTTCAAGATCTACCCGAAGCCGTTCATCGACTCGACGGAGATTCACAGCACGGGTGCGTTGATCGATACCGAGATGTTGGCGAAGGCGCGCAACAAGGGATTGTCGATCGGCCAGGTCGGTGTGCACCACTACCCGCGCACCGCCGGCGAACAGAGCGGTGCCAATTTGGCGGTAATTTTGCGGGCGTTCAAGGAGTTGTTCAAGCTGCGCAAGAACATTCAGACGACCGGGAGTTCGTGAGCGAAACCACCGCCGCTGATCCCGCATAACCCGTGCGACGGTAGCAGTCTCAATACGATGATCATCGAGTGTCCATACTGCACCACGCGTTTCCGCTTGAACGAGCGAGCCCTCGGTTCGCGGCGCCCGACCCTGCGCTGTTCACAGTGCCGGCGCACCTTTCCATTGCCGCCGCGCGCCGATCCCGACTTCGAAGACGACGACCTGAGTTTCTCCTATGATGACGGTCCGGAGCTGGAAGATGCGGACGAAGTCGAGGCGGCGCCGCCGCGCGCCAAGCGCCTCCCCGAGCAGTTGCCGCTACCGACCCGTCGCGCGGCCGAGCCGCAGCCGTCGCTGTTTGCCGACGACGGCGAAGAAGAGGACGACTACTCGATTGATGGCCCGGCATCGCACGACAAGAGCTACGAGGACGATTTCTATGGCGACGATGAGAGCGGCGACGACGACGATGGAGACGAGGAGTTGAGCCAGCCCGTGAAGGTTCGCCCGCTGTTGGTGTTTCTCGCGCTCGTCGTCTCCGGCTACGCGGTCCTCGCCTGGACGCTGCGAAGCAATCCCGATTGGGCGCGCAGCGTCATGCAGCAGGTGCCGGTGATCGGCAGCGAGATCAACGCCAACCGGCTCGGTCGCAACGTCGTGCTCGACGATCTGCGCGGCCGCTACGAGCGCACGAAAGAGGGCAAGCAGATTTTTCTCGTCACCGGCACCGCGCGCAACGATCACGACGAGCCGCTGCGCGGTATCCGCATCGAGCTGCAACTGATCGACGAGAACGGTTCCCCGCTCGCCAAGCAGTCGACCACCTGCGGCAACGCGATGCGCGCCGACTTAGTGCGCGATCTCACCGAGCAGCAGGTGGCGATCTTGCGCGGCTGGGGCACCAAGCCCCCGGCCGATACCAACGTGAACCCGGGAGACTCGTGCCCGATCGTCAGCATCTTCCTCGATGTTCCGGACAACGTCGCGGAGTTCTCAGGCGAGGTAGTTCAGGCGCGCCGCCTGTCCTGAGCCGCGGCGCTAGCTGGACTCTCGCCTGCGAAGCCGGACTTCGATCGCTGATCTTCAGGCGTCGGGTTTCTTGTTCTCGTCAGAGTCGTCGTCCGACGGTGTGACGTCGATTTCGTCGGGGCGTTTGATCTCTTTGCGGAAGCTGCGGATGCCGCGCCCCAAACCTTCGCCGATCTCGGGAATCTTGCCGGCGCCGAAGATGACGAGGACGATCACCAAGATGATGGCGAGTTCTGCAACCCCAAGTCCAAACATTGTTTTTCGTTCGTACCTAAAAGCAGCCGAGCGCGCAACTGCCGGCCCCGGCTCGGCCGCCTACGCGTACCCCGTAAACGCGGAAGAAAAGTGGGCTGAGGCCGCGCCGAGGCCGGCCTCGCCGCGGCGCCACTGGTGACGCGCCAGCCGCCCCTGTACAGTTGCGCGATGTCATCCTGGCGAGCGCGCACGGGCGCCGCGACGCTTTCTTTCCTGCTTCACGCTCTCCTCATATGGGCCGTGTCGGGGTGGAACGTGACGCAGCCGGGCAGTTCCGCGGCGC
>JBGTMF010000521.1:0-4038 GCA_041743795.1 Thermodesulfobacteriota bacterium
GCCGCTGCGCGGGCCTGAATGCGCACAACCCACCCGATGGCCGCCGCAGGCGCCAGTACAGGCAAGCAGCTGCCCAGCGCCTGCGCCGAGGCGCTCGCTTCCGCGCTCGACGGAGTCGGCATCGACGACAGCCAAGCACTGGAGATTCTCTCCCTGCGGCGCGATCAACTACCAGCCGTATTCGAAGTGGCCGGCCTGCTGCGCGATCGCGCAGCTGGTCGCATGGTGACGTATTCGCCGAAGGCGTTCTTTCCGGTGACGAACCTGTGTCTCGATCGGTGCTCCTATTGCACCTTTCGCCAGGATCCCGGGTCGCCCGCGGCGTGGACGATGATGCCCGAGGATGTGCGCGGCATCGCCCGCCGAGCAGCTGCCCTCGGTTGCAGCGAGGCTCTGATGTGCCTGGGCGACAAGCCCGAGCGCGCCTTCCGCTCCTATCGCGACACGTTGGCTGTGCTCGGCCACTCCTCTACCGTTTCCTATGTCGCGGCCTGCTGCGAGATCGCCCTCGAAGAGGGAATGCTGCCTCACACCAACGCCGGCCTCCTCTCGCGCCAGGAGATGCGCGACCTGCGCCCCCTCAACGCGAGTCTCGGTCTGATGCTGGAAAGCGTCAGCCCGCGGCTCAGTCGGCGCGGCGGCGCTCACTTCAACGCGCCCGACAAGGATCCGACCCTGCGCCTGCGCATGATTCGCGAAGCCGGAGAGTTGCGGATTCCGTTCACCACCGGAATCCTCCTCGGCATCGGCGAGTCGGCCGCTGAGCGCATCGCCAGCCTGCGCGCGATCGCCGACTTGCACGGCGCCTTCGGTCACATCCAGGAGATCATCGTCCAGAACTTTCGCGCCAAGCCGACCACCCGCATGGCCGGCCATGCGGAGCCCGCGAGTTACGAAACCGCCGCCGTCGTCGCCGTGGCTCGCTTGATGATGCCGGCGATGAACATCCAGGTCCCGCCCAATCTGAACCCCTACGACGTTCAGTTGTTCCTGCGCGCCGGCATCAATGACTGGGGAGGGATCTCGCCGCTGACGCTGGATTTCGTCAATCCGGAAGCTCCGTGGCCACAGATCGATTCGCTGGCCGCCGCCTGCGCCGCACAGGGATTCACGCTGCGCCCACGCCTACCGATCTACGCCGAGTACTGCAACGGGGAATTCGTCGACCGTCACATCCTTGCGCACATCGGCCAGAGGCGTGCGGTTGCCGCCCCACCACAGACATGGCAGCCTGCGTGAGTTGGTTTCACCACCGCGCTGGTTCTTCGCAACCGATCGGAGATTTTCATGTCGACGCACATGCGTGACATCGTCCTCGACGACCGTTCCCTCGACGCGCTACTGGCACTCGCCAGTCGGCCGACGGCGCGTATCCTCGAGCGCTCCCTGAGCGGCGCGGAACTGAGCGTCGAAGACGGCATTCACCTGCTCGGCACCGAGGGAGATGATCTCAAGGCACTGATCCGCGCCGCCGACCACATCCGCGCGGAGGACGTCGGCGACGAAGTCACCTATGTCGTCAACCGCAACATCAATTGGACGAACATCTGCTTCGTCGGCTGCCAATTCTGCGCCTTCGCCGTGCACCGCAAGGACCCCTCCGCCTACAATCACTCGATTGACGACGTGCTGCTCAAGGTCGACGACGCCATCGAACGCGGCGCCAGCGAGGTCTGCATGCAGGGCGGGATCAACCCGGAATCGGAGGGATTGTTCTACCGGGACTTGCTGGTCGCCATCAAAGCCCGTTACCCGAAACTGCACATCCACGCATTCTCGCCGATGGAGATCATGTACGGCTCGCGCCGAGCCAATCTGTCCTACCGGGAGTTCCTGACGGTTTTGCGCGATGCCGGCCTGGGAACGATCCCAGGCACGGCTGCCGAGATCCTCGACGACGATGTCCGCGAAATCCTCAGCCACAAGAAGGTCGACGTCGCCACCTGGGTGGAGATCGTCACCACCGCCCATGAACTCGGCCTGCGCAGCAGTTCGACCATCATGTACGGACATATCGAGACAGCGGAACACATCGCCCGCCACCTGGTCCTGTTGCGCGACGTCCAAAAGCGCACGGGCGGCTTCACTGAATTCGTCCCCCTGCGCTTCATCCATACCTACACCGAACTCTACAAGCGCGGCATGCCGGAGCCGCCGCCGACGGGTGCGACTGACTTCCGCATGTACGCATTCTCCCGCCTGATGCTGCGAGGCTGGATCGACAACCTGCAGACCTCCTGGGTGAAGTTGGGCCATGAACTCTCGCAGCTGACGCTGTTGGCCGGTTGCAACGACTTCGGTGGAACATTGATGGAAGAGTCGATTTCCAAGTCGGCCGGCGCCGACGCCGGCGAGTACCTCCCGGAGGAGCGAATTCGCGAGCTGATCTTGGAAATCGGGCGCATTCCCGTACAACGGAACACCACCTATGGCCGCATCGAAGATCACGATCACCCGCCGGCGGGTCACGGTGCTGGCCGGCGGGGTCGGAGCAGCGCGCTTCCTGCGCGGCCTACTGCCGCTCCTTGATCCGCACGACCTCACCGTCGTCGTCAACACCACCGATGACGAGTCCTTTTTCGGCCTACATGTTTCGCCCGACCTCGACACCGTGACCTACACCCTGGCCGGGGTCGCCGATCGCACCCACGGTTGGGGTGTTGCAGGCGACAGCTTCCGCTGCCTCAGCGCCCTCGGACGTTTCTACGATGAGACCTGGTTCCAACTCGGCGACCGCGATCTCGCCACGCACCTGTTCCGCAGCCAGGCGCTGCGCAGGGGCCGCAGCCTGACGCAGGTGACTCGGGACATCACTCGATCGTTTGGCCTCGCCTGCCGGATCCTGCCGATGAGTGATGATCCCGTGCGCACGAAGGTGGAGATCGAGGGATCCGGCACCTTGGCCTTTCAAGATTACCTGGTGCGCCGCCGCGGAGGCGGCAAGGTACGCGCCATCCGTCTCGCTGGCATCAGACGCGCCCGCCCGGCGCCCGGCGTCCTCAGCGCCTTGCGCCGCAGTGACGCGATCATCCTGCCGCCGAGCAACCCCTTCGTCAGCATTCTTCCAATCCTGGCGATTCGCGGTGTGCGCGCCGCCATTCTTCAGTCGCAGGCTCCGGTCGCTGCCATCAGCCCTCTCATCGGCGGCGCGCCGATCAAAGGGCCGCTCGACCGCATGCTGTCCGGCACCGGCCATGAGGTGTCGAGCGCGGCAATTGCCGAACTCTACCGCGGCATCGCCTCGGTCTTCGTCCTCGACGACAGCGACCGAGCCGAGGTGGATCGCATCCAGCAGCTCGGCATGCGTGCGGTGTTGACGGACACCCTGATGAAGACCCGCCCGCGCGCCCGCCGTCTGGCCGCCCGCGTCCTCGCCGAGTTGGCGACCCCTTGAAGCCTGGACGCGAGCCGCTATCTTCCGCCGATGTCCATCTCGCTGCACCCGCTCCGGGGAATCCCGGCGATTCGCCAGGGCGACGATCTCGCCGTCGTCCTCCGCGATGCGATGCGCGACAACCACATCGAAGCGATCGACGGCGATGTGCTCGTCCTTTGCCAGAAGGTCGTTTCAAAAGCCGAGGGCCGCAGCGTAGCCCTCGACGAGATCACTCCCCGACCGCTGGCCGTGCAGGCCGCCGCCGACGGCGATGACAAGGATCCGCGCTTCGTCGAACTGGTCCTGCGCAACAGCAAGCGTATCATCAAGATGCAGCGCGGCGTTCTCATCGTCGAGACGGGGCCGGGCTGGGTTTGCGCCAATGCCGGCATCGACGCTTCCAATACCGGGCATGTCGATCGGGTCCTTCTCCTCCCCGATGATCCCGACGCGTCGGCGGCGCGGATCGCCGCGGTGCTCGGCGGTTTCATCGACGCCGCTATCGCCGTAATCATCAGCGACACCTGGGGCCGCCCATGGCGGACCGGTTTGGTCGACTTCGCCATCGGCGTCGCCGGCATGAACCCGCTGCGCGACATGCGCGGCCGCAGCGATCTCGACGGTCGGCAGTTGCAACACACCGTCCACGCCGACGCCGACGC
>JBGTMF010000522.1:0-5717 GCA_041743795.1 Thermodesulfobacteriota bacterium
GCCCGCGCGCGCCGTCGCGGTGCGGCCGGACGCTCCCGTCAAGGAGCCGACCGACCGCACGGACGACCCGGTGCGCATGTATCAGCGCGAGATGGGCTCGGTCGAGCTGCTTTCGCGCGAGGGCGAGATCGCGATCGCGAAGCGCATCGAGGCCGGGCGCGAGGCGATGATCGCCGGGCTCTGCGAGAGCCCGCTCACCTTCCAGGCCATCATCATCTGGCGCGACGAGCTCGAGGAAGGCCGCGTTCTCCTGCGCGACATCATCGACCTCGAGGCGACCTATGCCGGGCCGGACGGCAAGAACGGCGCGGCCGTCAAGGAGGCCGAGGCCGAGGGCGTCGAGGGGCTGGAGCCGGAAGGCCCGCGCCCGCCCGAGACCGACAGCGACGACGACGATTTGGAGAACAACGTCTCGCTCTCGGCCATGGAGGCCGAGATCAAGCCGCGCGTGCTCGAGACCTTCAACGCCATCGCGGACAACTACAAGAAGCTGCGCCGGCTGCAAGTCGAGCATGTCGAGCTGCGCATGCAGAACAAGCAGCTGACCCCGGCCCAGGAACGTCGGCACAAGACGTTGAAGAACGACGTCATCACGCACGTGAAGTCGCTGTCCTTGAACGCGAACCGGATCGAGGCGCTGGTCGAGCAGCTCTACGACATCAACAAGCGGCTGATCTCGCACGAGGGCCGGCTGATGCGACTGGCGCCGCAGGACGCGCGTCGGATGATCGACGAGTTGCGGGCGGCACGGCGCCGCATCGTCGAGCTCGAAACAGAAGTAGGCATGCCGTACGACGAGTTGTCCGCCACCCTCAAGGTGATCCGATCCGGCGAACGACTCGCACAGGACGGCCAGAAGCGACTGATCGAGGCCAATCTTCGCCTCGTCGTGAGCATCGCCAAACGATACACCAACCGCGGGTTGGGGTTCCTCGATCTCGTCCAGGAGGGCAACATCGGCCTGATGCGCGCGGTGGAAAAATTCGAGTACCAGCGTGGCTATAAATTCTCGACGTATGCCACGTGGTGGATTCGCCAATCCGTCAGCCGCGCCATCGCCGATCAAGCGCGCACCATCCGTATCCCGGTCCACATGATCGAGACGATCAACAAGGTCGTTCGGTCGTCGCGCTACCTCGTCCAGCAACTCGGCCGAGAGCCTACGCCGGAAGAAATCGCGCAGAAGATGGAGATGCCTCTCGACAAGGTGCGCAACGTTCTTCGTATCGTCAAAGAGCCGGTATCCCTGGAGACACCTATCGGCGACGAGGAGGAAAGTTCGCTAGGCGATTTTGTCGAGGACCGTCAGACGGTTTCTCCATCGGACGCCGCCGTCTACACGAGTCTCGAGGAACAAACACGCAAAGTCCTGGCGACGCTGACGCCGCGCGAGGAACAAATCTTGCGAATGCGCTTTGGAATTGGTGAAAAGTCCGACTACACTCTCGAGGAGGTTGGGCAGCGGTTCGCGGTGACGAGAGAACGCATCCGGCAAATCGAGGCGAAAGCCTTGCGGAAGTTGCGTCACCCGAGTCGAGCTCGGTCGATTGAGTCGTTCGTTGGCAACTGACCGCGAAAGAGCGGTGAGGTGGATGTGGTGGAGGTGGAGATGCTCGACAAAGGTTGCGGCATTGAGGAGCAGTTGCGGCAGTGGCAGGCGGAGCGCGCACGCAAGAGCAGCGAGGGCATGCGGGCAGCTCCGCTGATACGCGATCGGCGGACGGTGCGGATCAACGGGCGCGAAGTCGAAATCGTCCGCAAGCCCCGCCGCTCCGCTTAGCGGCGCGTTCTCCCGACCCGGAAGTCCGCAGAGCCCGTAGGCCGACGCGGTGATACGGCCATGGCTGAATTGACTTACCTGGCACTACAAGCCTAGCCTGAGCCGATGAAACAGGTATCGTCGATGCTCATCCTCGCGGCCGTCGCGCTGGTCGCTTTGCCGGCCCTCGCGACGCCACCCACTTGTGATCAAATCCAGCAAGCCATGTCCCGAGGGGCTGACGACCCGGCGCGAGTCGCGGCCGAACTGCGGACAACCCGCGCTCGCGTCAACGCATGCGTCAACCTGCAGCGGACCCTCGCCGGGCTGAGCGAACGCCGCGATGCTCGGGAAGAACGGCGTGATCGGGATCGGACCCCGTAGACTGCCCTGCCGTCGGGCCCCGAGAAGCCTCGCACTCGTTGTGATTGTCGCCACCTTGGCGGCATACGACTCGGTTCATGCGCAGACGATCGAGTACTTGTTGCGGCCGACGAGTCAGATTCGACTCCACTGCAAGTCCTGCGACGATCGCGGCTCCAAGCCTCAGGAGCTACACGGAAAGTTCGACCTCACCGTATTGGCGATCCCAAACGCCCACGCGATAGAAGCCGTCACCGGAGTATCCTGGCGCAGCGACGACTTCCACGTCACCGGTACGGGCTTTCTCGAACGCCTCGGTCGCGAACGAACCTCCATGGTCGTAGACGCGGTCATCAACGACCAGCCCGTCCTGCTCACCAGCTCGGACCATCCGACGGAAAGCGGTGGCAGTTTCCGTCTATCTCTCACGTCACCGCCCGATGCGCCGATCGCGGTGGAGATCGAACTGGTTGCCTTTGCCAATTCGACCAGTGCTGCCGACGCGGATGGCGACGGAATTCCCGATGCTGTTGATCTCTGCCCCTTCCATCCGGAGAGTCGACAACACGACTCGGATCTCGATGGGATCGGCGATGCGTGCGACGCCTGCCCCAACACGCTCCTCAATGCCCCCGTGCTATCCAACGGTTGCTCCGTCGAGCAGACATGCCCCTGTACCGGACCACAGCCGGGAATTCTCTGGGAGGATCAAAGGGCCTACGTCGGCTGCGTGGCTCGCACCCTGAAGATTCTCGCGGGCGCCGGGGAAGTTACCCGAGACCAAGCGCGAGAGATCGCTCAGGCCGCCGTGCGTTCCGGGTGCGGGGTACCGGTCATCGCGTCGGCACGACATCGCCAACAACATACCGGCGGCTGAGGGTGGCTGCCCCACCCAAGTGAACTGCCGCACGCGGCAGCAGTTATTTCTTCTTCTGCGAACCGCCGTAGCCCGCCGTCGATTCGACAGCCGACTTCGTCGCACTGTTCAGATAAGCGAGTGTCCCGGTAGCGTCGAAGTATTCGATCAAATACATCGCCGACGCTCCGAGAATGACCCCGTAGAAGAATTCTCTCACAGCCGTGCCTCTGGCGCGAAAGTATAGTCCGCTCTACTGGCGCCGCAACGATTTCTTTCCTGCAACTCGCTTCGCTCGTAGGCAGGGGCAGGAACATCGGCGCAGGCACAGGGATGCGCGCCGCGCGCGGGCCAAAGAGCTTATGGCTTTTCGTTCGAATGATCCGGCGCCGACGCCGAGGGGCGCGCTAAGCCGATATCGTCGTTTTCGCTTGTGCGCCTGCTATGCAGCTGACTGATAAGGGGCGCAGCGTAAAACTCAAGGAAATACGACGACTGAAGGCACGCCGCCTTCGAGGTACGGGTCATTGGCCGATGTGTGCAGCGAGTTGTCGGGACCGCCCTGGAACTTGTCGATCACCATGCCCACCAGCGGCGATGAAACACCGCGCAGAACCAGATGAGCGGTGTCCGTGCCCAACGTCGACCGGCTCAGCGTCGAAAAGCTCGAGAACGCCTTGACCGTGTGGCAAGTAAAGCTGGTCGAGGACGAGAACACCTGCTCAAACTCGTTGACGATCTGCATCTGGACAGCCGTCGTCGGCGACGTCTGCAGCAAGAGATCTGAGTTGCACGGCGTCAAGATCAAGGTGCTGTTGGAGGTCGCCTGGCGGGCCAATACCTGAAAGTGAAGTCGCTCCGGACACTGGTCGTAGGTGAAGCCGTCGAGAGACACGACGCCGGAGTAGTGGCCCGGAATCCGCCGTTGGAAACCTACCGCACCGTAGGCAACCGTATTGCCCGCGTTGTCATCAAAAACAGTCGCGCGACCTTGTAGGACGTTGTGCGCAAACAAATCGGGGAGGTCCGGATCGACGGCGCACTTCAGTTCGCCGATTCCATCAAACGGCGGCGCGGCCGTGAAGGTGAGCGGGTTGTTCGTCCCCTGACCGGCGAACCACGAAAACGGCTGCAGCGGCGTCAGGTTGATACGAAACCCGATCTCGAAACAGCCGAGGACAGGTCCGGCGTCTCGAACGAAGAAACAGTTCACGCCGACATTGCGGTTGGACATGTTGATCAATGTCAGCCGCGTGTCGACCGATCCGTTGTGGACGACATAGGGAAAGACCAACAGGGCGGAGGCCAAGCGCTGCGGTGGAGCCAACCCCGTGGAAGGACCAAAGGCCAGTTGACCGGAGAACGGCTGGGTCGGAACCGGAGTCGCCGTGAAGACCTGCGTCCTCGTCGGCGTGTTGGTCGGTGTATTCGTAGGCGTTGATGTCGGCGGCGGACTCGTCGGTGTCGGCGTCATCCGCGGAAACGGCGAAAGGCGCCATGAATCAAGTGCCACGCCCAACGCGCGGAGTACTGCACTCCAATCGACCTGGTCGACATCGGCCGCACGCGCGGGTACTCCGCCACACAAGAACGATACCAGCATGGCTGCTGTCAGCCGCCGAAAAATTCGCGTGCTCATGGAATTCGAATCCTGGCAGTTCGGCCTCGCGAAAGCGCCGGTTCGTTGCCCGCCACTGCCGGCACCCCGTTCGGGGTCCTGAACTTGTCGACGATGACCGCGATCACCGCGCCGCCGACACCCCGCGCAATCAGCTGACCGGTGGGCGTCCCCAGCGTGTCGCGGGTGAACACGGAGTTGATCTGACGCAAGACCTTGCGGTCGTAACATCGCACCGACGTCGACGCGGAGAGCAGTTGTTCGAATTCGTTGATGAGCTGAAACTGCACGACGACGTTCGCCGAAATCAGATTCTCCAAATCCTCATCGCAGGTTGAAAGCACGATCTCGCTTTCCGTGGCAGGGTCATTCGACTCGCTGGCGATGATGGTGAAGTGATACTCGTCCGGACACTGAGCGTAGGTGCTGCCATCGAGATTCAGCGTGTTCGAGAATGGGCCCGGTTCGATCCGCCGGATACCGATCGCTCCAAAGCTCTCGGTTTCGCCGTTTGGGCCGAAGGCAATCGCCCGCCCCTGAATGGCGTTCTGATGTTCGGTCGAGTTTTCGTCTGGGATGACGATGCACTTGAGGCTGCCCTCACCGAAAAAAGGCGGCACGGACACGAGAAAGTTACCCGTCCCGACAGTTCCCTTGCTCGCCAGCCAGGAAATCGGCTGATTCGGCGTCAGACGCACGAAAAAATTCGTTCCGTTGCAGGTCGGCGCCGACAGGTAATAACACTTCACTTGCTGGTCGCGGGACGAGAGGTTCACCATTTCGATGCGGGTGTCGTAGGATCCGCTGGCACGCACATTGGGGTACATGAGGATCGCCGACGGCAGCCGCTGCGCGGGTGCCGTCGCCAGTGCGGGCAGCGCCGCACAGGCAGCCCCGAGAAATGCCACTACAGTAGTTCGTATCGCTCGCATCAATTCCTACCCCCGACCTGAGAACGGGCCCGACGAGTAGTACGCCTGTGGCAGGGCGAAATCAACCCAAAACCGAGAGACTGATGGATATGAAAAACTATGAAATTTAAATGACTTTTTGATGCATGCCACGGCTCGCGCACAGCTCCTCCGACGGCAGCGGAGAAGGCCGCCGCGACGGCGGCGACG
>JBGTMF010000523.1:0-8391 GCA_041743795.1 Thermodesulfobacteriota bacterium
GCAACTCAAATGGTTCATCGAGTCGGATTCTCTCTCCGTCGTAGTGCGCCTTCAACGTAACGCGACTCATACTCATCAACTATTCCTGCGCGCGCAGGACGGCAAGCGCCGAGAGGGATCTTCCAGGGGATCACCCGCGCGTAGCGACCCAAGGGGGAGCGGATTCCCCCCCGCGGGGTCGGACCAGCGCAATCTGTGAGAAGTGTTTGCAAAGTGACCGCGTCGGTCGCTTGATTTGGTGGTCAGAACCTCGTTTTCGATCCCAGAATGGTGTGTCTGAGGAGATCTGACGATGCCGCGTGCGAACCGATATCGGATTGATAGACAGGTCTGGCACATCACCCAACGGTGCCATCGCAAGCAGTTCCTGCTGAAGTTTGCGCGAGACCGACGCGCGTGGGTGCGATGGCTCCACGAAGCCCGCAGGCGCTTCGGGCTGTGTGTGCTCGACTACCAGGTGACCAGCAACCACGTGCATCTGTTGGTTCTCGATCGCGGCGGCGATGAGATTGCCGCCGGCCTGCAGTTGATCGCAGGCCGCACCGCACAGGCGTTCAACCAGCGTAAGCGGCGGCGCGGTGCCTTCTGGGAGGACCGCTACCACGCTACGGCAGTCGACACGGGGGAGCACCTGGCGCGCTGCGTGGTGTACGTCGACATGAACATGGTGCGTGCCGGAGTGGTTCGCCATCCGCGCGAGTGGGTGGAGGCCGGCTACCACGAGATCCAGCAACCGCGTGGGGCGTATCGGATCATCGATCGCGCGGCGTTGAGCGGCCTGTTGGGGATACCGATTGAAGGGCTGAACGCAACGACGACCACGATCGTGACGAGGCTGACCGCAACGATCAGCGGATCGGAGGCCCCCTTCAGGAGGAGAAGTGCCCCCAAGGCGATCGTATCGAGGCCAATCGTAGCCCCGAGGACAGCACGGTTGGCTCCCACGTCCTCGTGCAGGTGCCGCACGACACCCACGCCGGTGCCCATCGCCACCGTGCCCAATAGGCTGAGGCTACCGCTCTTGTACTGGGCTGAAAGGTCGTTCATTCGCCAGTTTTCGTGAGCAGTGGGGTGCCATCGATCGCGGCCGGTCGTTGGCTGGTCATGACGCGTGCCTCCACACCTTCACGAGGAAGAAGTTGTAGAGCAGCGCGAACACCAGGCCGAAGTAGGTGTCGTATGCAATCGTCTCGACGAGCCCGAGCGCGAATCTGCCCCACGAGAGCCAGTAGAACCCCGGCAGGAGGTCGACCCACGCGCAGTTCATCTGGCGCCGAAGAGGAGGTCGTAGCTGACGCATCAGCCACGAAGCGATCAAGGTGACGATGGCCGTGCGGCCCCACATTCCGCCATGCTTCAGACCGCCTCCTTTCCACCGACCGCGTCGATGACTCGGCGGAGCCGCTCTTCGACCTCCGCGGCAACCGATGCAACGGCTGCGTTATCGACTATGGTGAACATCGGGCGCGGGTCCGCGATCGAGACGACCACGCCGCCCTCGGGCGCCTCCTGCACCACGACGTTGCAGGGAAGGAGAAGGCCGATCTGGGGTTCGGCCACGAGCGCCCGATGCGCGAGGTTGGGGTTGCAGGCGCCGAGGATCACGTAGCGCCGGAAGTCGACGTCGAGCTTCTTCCTCAGCGTGGCCCTTACGTCAATCTCGGTGAGGACGCCGAAACCCTCGCTCTTGAGCGCGGCGGTCACATTCTCGACCGCCTGATCGAAGGTGGTGTCGGCGAGTCGCCTCTCGAATCCGTAGCGCAGCGTTTCCATGATCTTCGTCCTCTCAGCCCCTGATCTCCGTCAGCATCCGTTGATAGCTCGCATGGTCGATCTCGCCCTTGGCGTAACGGCGCTTGAGAACCTGCTTGGGCGACTCGCTCAAACCATTCATCGGTCCACGGGAAGACCGGCGGAGCGCCCAGACTACGACCGCGATGAGCGCGGCGCCGACGATCCACCAGATGCCCATCCAGCCCATGTGTCCGTCGCCGTTCCACCAATGCATCGCTCACCTCGCTCCATCGTTTGGCGGCGGAGGTGTCATACGGTGCGGGATCGAGCCCATCCCCGAGCCCGTCATGCCAGGGCCCTCGTTCCAGGGCCCTGGCCCGTCCCGGGGGCGTGCATCATTCCGGGGTAGCCCATGTGCACGGTTTCGAGCTCCCCACGCGACTGGTAATTCAACCAGTAAACCGTCGTGCAGGCGCCGACGACGATGCCGCCGGCGACGAGCACCCAGCCCGCGGCCTTGAGCAACTTCGCCGGCGCTTCGTTAGCCGCCCGGTGGAGCAGGACGAGCCCGGCCACGATGGCGAAGATCTCGCGGTTGCCTGCGACGTCTGCTGTGAACTGAGCGATGGGTGTCGTCCTCAGTTCCCTGGGTGGTGAGCGTCGTGGCCCGTGTTGCCCGGGGTAGCGGGAGCAGGCTCGCCACCGCTGCCGCGCGACATCATCGGGCACTCGCCATCAGCCATCCGCTTCGCCTTCATGCCGACCTGCTCACGTAGCGAGCCCAGCTGCGCGGGATCCTTCGGCTGCAGGACCATCCGGGCGCCGCCCTCGATGTCTTCCACCGAGGCGGTCGCCGCGGGCATCATCATCCCGCCGCCCATCATCATTCCTTCGCGCATCATCATTCCTTCGCCCATCATCATTCCGCCGCGACCGCCGGCTTCGTGGTCGACGCCAGGTTGGGCGTCATGCTGATGATCGGCGCCCGCACCTGGCGCGGCTGTGCCGTGGCTTCCCCTCATCCTGTGTCCGCCAGGTTGGTCATGCATCTCGGCCATGCGGCGCAAACGTTGCCGCAGCTCCGCGACGTCGCCGGTCGTAGTCGTGAACGACAGGCCGATGCCGCCATCGACCTCGGTCGTGGCCACCGTCGTGCCCGGGACCTGCATTGGGCACATTTCGGCCATCATGCCCGCTTGGTCTCCGTCTCCGTGGTCGTGCTGATGCGCGGGCGCGGACGCAGCACCCGTCGTGGGCTCACTGCGGGCGCCGCTCGTCGATGCACCGCCCGCGAGCACTGTTCCGACTACAAACCCGATGATGGTCAAACTTTTCATGGTGTCTTTCCTTTCAATCGTTCGCGCTCCGCAAGCGGAGCGGATTGCCAATCAACGATAGCGATCTGAAGTTCATCGCGGCTGCCGCGATCATCGGGGACAAGAGCAGCCCGAAGAACGGGTAGAGAACTCCCGCCGCGATCGGGACGCCGGCGGCGTTGTAGAAGATCGCGTAAGAACAGACTCTGCTTGATGTTGCGCATCGTCTTCGCGACAAACCCGCTGAAGGTCACCTCCATGAGTGCACCCTCGGTTCCTCTGTTTCTCGCTAAGCGGATGGTTCTGATGCAAGTGGCGCGCCGCTGCTCCGCACAAATCGCGCGCTGCCGAGAGGCGCTGCTGTCGCTTCTGGAGAAGCGGGCCCGGCACAACGCCGACAATCGCGTCATCGTCGCGCGCTCTTAGCTACAACAGCCTCCAGACTTGTCCTCCCCCGGCTTGGCACGGGCGTCAGTAGACAAGAACTTGTCCCGACAGTGCTCGCTGCAAAAGTGGAACGTCTCCCCATCGCGCTCGGCGTGGAGAGCCGTCGCTGGGTCCACGGTCATTCCGCACACGGGGTCTTTGGTCACGGATGTCGCATCTTTCATAGTCATGCCTCTTTCGTGGTTGTCATCGCCGACGCCGCTTGAGCCCCGGGCTCACGTTGCTTCGTGTCTCTCGGAATGTGTTGCTCCCGCCCTTCGGTCGCTAAAGATTCGCCCGGGCCATCTGATTTCCGACCGGTCCGCGTCCATCGCTATGTCTCCTTATATCAGCGGCATCGGACCGCAGTAATCTCGAAACACTACGCGCGTGCTTCTACGGGCGGCGTCGCGGCATTCGCCAAAGGCGCCACGATCACCCGAGCGCCCGTTTAAAGTTCCATGTGGGCGTCAGCGATGGGGGCGGCGAGAGGAGGAGAATCGAGATACCGTGAGGACCGAGCGCGTGCAGGTGGGCTACCCGAAGATCGGGCAGTAGCGCTGGAACCGCGGCGGATCTCGAAACGGAGTCGATCACACGACGATACCGCCAACGCGAGTCCGGCACTAACGAGGACTCCGATTCGGGTCTACGCTTCCGACGTCGGCGTTGTGCTGTGCCCGGCCCGCGTGCCCAAACTTCCCATCGCGAACAGCGTGGCGCCGTACTCGTTGTGCATGCTTTACTCCTTCCGGTCCGCTCCCAGGTTATAGAGCGCGGCGAGGACGGCACCGAACAGCCACCCGAGGATGAACACCTTCAGCACACCGACGAGCACCTCCGTCCACGGCATGTCCCACCGCATGATCGTGGTCACGTCGACACCGTGCAGGATGCTGTTGAAGAAGCGGATCGCCGCCTCGTTCGGGACGGTCAGCATCACGAACACGCAACCGAGGTAGGCGAGGGCGAAGCCCGCCCCAAGCGCAAAGCCTAGACGTCTGAGACTAAGAGTCTGCATGATCGCCTCCGGGTCGCCGTGCAGGCCGCTTTTCCTGCGCATGCCCACCATCATGGCCGCCCGCCATGAAGAGATGGCAGCCGAACATAAGAACGATGAAGACCAGCATCGTCAGCCCCCCTCCCGCTCCGAGCAGGGGCAGCAGGAAGATGAGCATGAACGGAACCAGGCAACCCAACAGCATTTTCACCGTGTGGCTCACTTGCAGTGTCCTCCCGGTTCAGAAGGCGATCGCGAGCCCCGTACTGAGTCTGATTCTATTACCGAGAATCTCCTGTTTCGTTGTCATGTCTTTGCCTTTCTTATTTAGTGTAATGGGTCACTTCGATGTCATTTAATGGTTGTCACGAAAGAGCATGACTCAATGGTGTTTATTATTTAAGGCGCTCTAGCTCTCTGAGGTGAGGACCACGCGTGACGCCACATTGCCATGCTCTAGCCGGTCGAGGACTTGGTTGATCGACGACAGGGGCGCCAGCTCGATATCGGCCTTGACCTTGCCCTCGGCGGCGAAGGCGAGCGCTTCGGCCATATCCCCTCGCGTGCCGACGAACGAACCGCGAATGGTGATGCAGTTCGCTACCACATCGAAAAGGGGGACCGGGAACTCGCCCGGCGGCAGCCCTACCAGGACGCAAGTGCCGCGCTTGCGGGTCATGCCAACGCCCTGCTTGAATGCGGCGAGCGAAGGCGCCGTAATCAGAACACCATGCGCTCCGCCGCCGGTCTCCTTCTTGACGGCTGCTGCCGGGTCGCCAGCCTTGGCATTGACCACGAGATCGGCGCCAAGGCGCTTGGCGTGGGCGAGTTTGCCGTCATCGATGTCGATCGCGCAGACGTGAAGTCCCAGGACTTTGGCATATTGAACCGCCAGATGCCCGAGGCCGCCGGCGCCGGAGATCGCGATCCATTCGCCGGGCTTCGCTGCGGTCTGCTTGATCCCCTTGTAGGTGGTGATGCCGGCGCAGATGATCGGCGCGGCATCCGTGGCCGCGAGGCCGGAAGGAACATGGGCGACGTAGTTCGGGTCGGCGAGGATGTAGTCGGCAAAGCCGCCGTTCTTGGTGTAGCCGCCGAACTGCGCCTGGGGACACACTGTCTCCCAGGCCGTCAAGCAATACTCGCAATGACCACACGCCGAGTAGAGCCAGGGCACCCCGACCCGGTCGCCCTCCTTCACAATCGTCACGCCCGATCCGACGGCGGCGACCAACCCGATGCCCTCATGCCCAGGAATGAAAGGGAGTGTGGGCTTCACCGGCCAGTCGCCATGCGCGGCATGGAGATCAGTGTGGCACACGCCGCAGGCCTCGGTCTTGACCAGGATCTGGCCCGCCCCGGGCGAGGGAATGTCCCATTCCCGAAGTACCAAGGGTTTTCCGAAATGCTCGACAACTGCGGCTTCCATCTTGCGTTCCATGCGTATGTCCTCTCTTCCCGTTGAGTAGGCCGGAACGGGCGCCTATACTGGCGAGTCGATCGAAGCGACGAGAACTAGGTTCACGAAAAGTGCGCAATGTCCCATGTCTCTTCCTGTTCTTGTGTCGACTGGTTGCTGGCTGGTTGATGTTGGTCGATTCGTTGCCGTGCCCCAGAGGAAGCTACCCTTGTATCGTTCCATTCGGTGTCTGTTCATTGAGTCATTGGTCCTGATCTCCTTCCTGTGATCGCGGCCCCGCAGACGAGTAGGTCGACCGGTGGCCCGTGGGCCACCTCAGCTCGCGGCGTCATGAGCGTCATCGGAACTCCCGTCAGGTGCCGATCCACATGCATGTTTCTTGTACAGGAAGGCACGACACCGCGGTAAGTTCGCAATACCACGCGCGTGCTTTTACGCGCGTAATTATTGCGCACTCACGCCTCCAAGCCCTCGGTAGCGGAACGAGCACCCATCGACACCCATCTTGCGAAAGGGCAAGAGAGTGGGTCGAACCGCCGTTTGCGGATCTCATACGCACCCGCCGCTGCCGTTCATCGCAGCTATTTCCGCTCGGCTTCTCTGAATCATTCTAGTCGATCGCCGACGGTCATTCCGTCAGATGCCTTTAGAGTTGAAGCTCGGAGAGACGCTGCGGGTGCAATTCAGGAACGAACTCCCGCAATCCACCACCATTCATTGGTATGTATGCGTGCCCAACTCCATGGACGGCGCCGCCGCACCGTCACGGCCGCGGACCGTGAGCGAGTCGCGCGTGAGCCGTTATTGAGGCCGGGCGTTGCGGAATTTGGATAGGCGTCGTGGAACTCGTCGGGGCCCATGACGCCGCGGATCTCCTAGCGCACGCGTTCCGTCATCAAAGCTCGCGATGCTACGAGTGTGACTACGTCAAATCTCCCGTTTGTACGGAACTATCCGCCAGATCGAACCGTATACGCCGCCCCAGTGATGTGATAAGCGATTTCGTACGATCATGGCCGACCGGAGAAAGATGGCCGCCCACGGAACCAGTGTGGGAAAGGCATGTCGTTGTCTCTCGACACGGATCGTTCCATTCATCTTGTCGGGACTACTACTGGTCGCTCTTCTCCCAACCTGTTGTCTGGCCCATCTCGGTGAGGCGCGTTCCATCTCCCACGCCTGCTGCCCAAAAGAGAATCCGAACGGCGGTAGCTCGCCAGCCAGACGTACGCATCCCTGCGGGCCGGAGTGTCCGGTTCGAGGCGCGAGTCCGCCCGGACCGCGGAGCGAAACTGGGACCGCCGCGGTTCAGCGATTTACGACGGCGACCGAATCGGCTCCGTCGCCCTCGACCATGCGTGCCACACTCGTCGGCTCATCCGTGGTTTCAGTTCCGCCCGAGCTGGTCGTCTCATCGCAGCGCTCTCTACAGAAGCTCCACTGTACGTGGGTCATTTGATCCGTTCTTCGACCGTGGGAACACAACTCTGCTCCGCTGCCGTTGCGCGGAGTGGTTGACGAGAACTCATCTACAGATTGGAGAACGAAGATGAATCGCAAATTCGAGGCGCGCCACATGGCGCTCACTCTCCTCACCGTGCTCGGACTATTGGCGATGGGCATCGCCCTCCCAGCGCGAGCCGAGGTGACTGACGAGAATCTGGCCGACAAGGTCGTCGCGGCGACCACACCGGCCGACCATGATGCCCTCGCCGTATACTTTCGGGGTATCGCCGCAACGAACGCCAAGAAAGTCGGCGAACATGAGGCAATGATGACGAGGATGATCGCGGCGGGTGGTAAGCCCAGTGCGACGTGGCAGACTCACTGCAAGGGCTTGATCGCAGCGTATGCCACAGCGCAGAAGGAAGCCGAGGAGCTGGCCGCCGAACACGAGCGATTGGCGAAGGAATCGGCTCAATGAGATTCCTGGGGCAGCTCTCGGCCGCGTCGGGAGCTGCCCCCCTCACCCTTCGCTCCATCTACCGAGAACACCGAGACGTCGGGCGGGCAGATGCACGCGAGGTTCGCGCGCGGGCAATCCCCATCAACCTGGGTTTTGGCTTGGCGAGATACTCCAATCCCCGGGACGGCTCCTCGCTCTCGGTGCTCTCCGCGCTTGCTTGGGGCTCTACCACAAGGTCACGGCGCAATTGCTGATGACGGCGGCGTCGCGCTCCTTTGATTTGGCGGAGACGAGGATCTGGCTTCCTTCCTTCCACATCGACGTGACGATGGTTTCGCCCGGGAAGAGAACCCCGGCGAAGCGCGCCTGGTAGCGGGCAACCTTGTTGACGTCGCCGTCGAGCATGGTGTCGACGACCGCCTTGCAAACGATGCCGTACGAACACAGACCGTGCAGGATGGGGACGTCGAAACCGCCCATCTTGGCGAAATCCGGATCGGCGTGCAGCGGGTTCTTGTCGCCGCTCAGGCGATACAACAGAGCCTGGTTCGGCAGCGTCCTCGATTCGACGACGTTGTCCGCTGCGCGC
>JBGTMF010000524.1:0-3010 GCA_041743795.1 Thermodesulfobacteriota bacterium
CCCGCCGTCATGAAGCCGACACGCAGGTGCGGCGGCGCTATCTCCAAAGCCGATGCGAAGGGCTGTAACGGCGGCGGCGCGCAATACGGATCACCCGGCATGGCTCCGGCGGTGGCGTCGAGCAGGAGCGCGGAGTCGCGAACCGAGCGGCTGACGACGAATTCGCAGGAGAATCCGTTCCACCGCTCGCCGAGGTCCGGACCAAACGAATTGCGGCCGCGCGTCGGCTTGAGGCCGACCAATCCGCACATGCTGGCCGGAATGCGGATCGATCCGCCGCCATCACTGGCGTGGGCCAGCGGAACGATACCGGCGGCGACGGCGGCGGCCGATCCACCACTCGATCCGCCCGCACTGTACTCCCTGTTCCAGGGGTTGCAGGTCGGGCCAAACGCCGCCGGCTCGGTCGTCGCCATCAGCCCCAGTTCCGGTGTGTTGGTGCGGCCGAGCGAGATCAAACCGGCGGCGCGAAACTTCCGTGTCAGGTAAGAGTCTTCTCGCCCTACCCACCCGGCATCCTTGAGGAAGCGCATGCCGGCACAGTACGGCGCTCCCGCTTCCTGACCACCGAGGTCCTTCATCAGGAACGGCACGGCGCCGAATGGTCCCTTCGGCGTCGCCGTCGCGGCGACCAGGCGGGCGCGGTCCAACGCAGGAGCGATGACCGCGTTGAGTCGCCCGTCGAGTCTCTCGAGGCGTGCGATCGCCGCGTCGACCAATTCGATCGGCGAGACCTCACCACGGCGCAGGCACTCCGCCTGCGCCGTGGCATCGAGAAGTGAGATCTCGTCGAGCGCGGCCACCCGGTCAGTCGTCGTTGAGAGAGCGGAACGGCTGCGCGCGCAGCGCCATCACAGCCGGATACCCGGTCGGGATTTCAACACCCGGAATCACCGGCAGCACCACCCGCGAGGGGTACATCGCTCCGTAGCCAATGTTGTTGACCACATCGCCGTCTTCCACCAGCACATCGAACTTCCATAGGACACGGCTGCCGCCGGGCGACCCTACCGCGATGCGCACCTTCGATCCTGCGCGAAAAGCGTGAGCGAAGGGGAACATCTCGACGCGGACGCTGGCGTACTCGCCGGGCGTGAGCGGTGTCGCGTCGGCTTCGAGGAATGTGTGTATCGGCCGCAGGTCGGACGATCGCTCCTCGTCGAGGACCCGGCGAGAGGCGCGCAGCCACCCGTTCTGGATGTATACCTCATAGCCGTCGGGCCGCACTTCACTCAGCGTCACCTGTAAATCGGTGTCGGTCGCCGTCGATTTCAGCCACAGATCGATACTGGCGGAGCCGACCATGACGGTGTCTTCGCCGAGTGTGTCAGTCGTGAAGACAACTTCTTCCTCGCTGCCGACAAAGTTCCAGTGCCAGTTCGGTTGCGCCCGCCACGCCGCGCTGCTGCCACCGGTCAGGTTCGTCAACTGCGAGAGATCCGGATTGTAGTCGAAGGAGACTTCGCCGTCGCCGGCCGGCAACTCCGGAACCAATGCGCCGTCAGCGGCGAAGTACCAGATCGTCGGGTCGACCTCCGGAATCGGCCAAGCGGCGAAACCCAACTCGAATCCGGGGTATGGGGAACCGGGTTCCTCGGGGTCACCCGCACCGTTGTCCAAGAGGATGCGTACTTGCGGATCCGCTTCGAAGGCGGCGCGCGCTTCCTCCAGCGTCATTCCAGTGAAGCGATCGGGAGGTGCGGTCAGTCCTTCCACACCGAAGATCGACTCGCCGACAACCGCCAGGGCAACACCGGCCGCGGCCGGGAACTGCGGCACCCGGTCGGCGACGTAGAGGGAGAAGAACTCGAACCATCGCGAAAAGATGACCGGACCCAGGGAGTCGGTGTGACCGCCGTTGGTGATCGTGAAGTGAACATTGTCGGTGCCGGTGAAGCGATCCAACATGGTGGGGAAATATCCGCCCGTCTGCTCGTCTTGCCACGCACCGGCGAGAAACACCGGTACGTTGATCCGATCGACGAAGGTCGACGGCGACAACGGCGCCGCGATCGCCTCTGTGTAGAATGGATTGTCGGCGATCTGCTGGAAGATGTCGGGCGCTTGCTCCTTGAGCTTCTGGTTGTTGATGCAAATCTCGTCACCGGCGTTGATCCGCTGTTGCGACCATCCCTGGCCACCAACGGTCGCGTCGCGCTGGCGATCCGCCGCCCAGTCGACGGCAAACCCGTTGTTGAGAATGCCGCCCGGATAGAGAGTTACCGAGGTGTCGGAGATGATCGACAGCGGCGCGATCGCGGCCAGGCTCGGCGGTTGCAACTGCGCCGTGAACAGCTGCGAGATGCCGGGGTAAGAAATGCCGATCATGCCGACCTTGCCGTCCTTGACCCACGGCTGACGGGCGATGACTTCGACCGCGTCGTATCCGTCGGTGCTTTGCGCCGGCTCGAAATAATTGAACGCGCCACCCGAGCAGCCAGTTCCCCGCATGTTGACGCCAACCACCGCAAACCCCATGAGTTGGCCGATCAAGACGCCTGGTTGCGTGCCACCCGGATTGGCCGGGTCGTAGCCGGAGTACTCGATGAGAGTCGGATAGGGGCCGTTCTCGGCCGGTCCCGGCAGGACGACGTTGATGGACAGCACCGTGCCGTCGCGCGTCGTCAGGTAGCCGTAGCCGGCGCCGATGTACTGGCCTTCGAAGGTCGCCGGATCGGGATGCTCCGTCATCGCCGTGACGCTGACCGGACCGAGCGGAACTTCCAGGCCGCTGGTCACGGCGGATGTCGCGACGGTGACGGTGTAATCGTCGCCGGGCTCGAGGTTGCGCCAGATGAACGAACCGCGCGCGTCGGCCTCGCCGGTGGCAATCACTTCGCCATCTCGCCGCAGTTCGAGCTCGGTCCCCGGAATCGCATCCGTCAAGTAGACCTGCTCGATGCTGCCGCGCAGTTGGATGTCTCCGGGCTGTGCGGTCGGCGTCAGCGTCGCGGTCGACGTCGGCGTCTGCGTCGGTGTCGGCGTCAGCGTCGCGGTGGCCGCGGTGCCG
>JBGTMF010000525.1:0-12059 GCA_041743795.1 Thermodesulfobacteriota bacterium
GCGACGCGGTGGACTACAGCAGGAGTCCGATGGAGCGCGCCCTCGAGGCGGCCGGGCTGGACGCCGACAGCGCCGCCAGCATCAAGCGCCGCGGCGACCAGCTGGCAATGACCGAAATGTACCTGCGCGATCAAGCGACGCGCGAGGGATGGTTGGACACACCTCGGTTCGCCGAGGAGATGGGCGCTCTCGCGGAGCAGCGAACATCGATCCGCGACGACATCGGCGACGACGCTTACGACCGCTATTTGTTTGCTCTCGGGCACCAGAACCGGGTCATCGTCAATGACGTGATGTTCCAATCCGTCGCCGAGGAAGTCGGGTTACAATCGGGTGATCTCATCATCCGCTACGGTGACTCGGCGATCTTCGCTCCCGAGGATCTGGTCGGCGGAACGCAAGCGGGGCCACTTGGAGAGTCGGTGACCTTGGAGGTCGATCGCGGCAGCAAGCGCTTCACGGTGGAAGTGCCGCGCGGCCCCCTCGGCCTGCGTATCGGTTCGGCCCAGGACCATCCCGACGCCGGCCAATGAAGCGACCACCGCCGTCTGCCTCCGCCCCTGCCGTCTACGAGCGAAGCGTCAGCCGAGGTGGATCTCTGTCGGAGTGGTCTCGAGACCGCGGGCGGCGCGCTCTGCCATGTGACGTTGCTCCAACTCCTCGAGCTCGTCGAACATCGCTTGCCCGACCGGCGTGAATCGCGCGTGCGCCCGCAACATCTCCATGCCCTCGTGATTCTTCAGGTCGATCTCCGAGACGCGCCGATCGAAATCGGGATGGGCGGCGAGCGGGTGTCCTGCATCTCGCATTCGGCGATAGAGCTCTGCGACGGGGAGGAAGGCATGCACGGCGAGCATGATCCCCCACAGCGGGCGCGGATCGGGGCGTACCGGGCTCTTGTAGAGAGGTTCGTAGGCGTTGCTGATGAACTCGGCGCTGTGTGCGGCCACGTTGCATTTGTTGTGCTGGAACTCGTGAATCACCGCTTCGGTCATGGTCATGACGTTCGGGTGCAGCGTCAGGTAGATGGTGCCCACCGCTTCGCGGTACGACGCCGATAGGTGGCGGCGATCGTCGTAGCCAACGGGAATCGCCTGGTGCAACATTGTGACCATCTCGGCGAACTCCCTCGGCAGGAAACGCTCGACGAGAGCAAACGACTGCGCGAGGACGTCGACCCATTCGCTCTCCGGACGACCGCCGAGGTCGACGTGGTTGCCCGCCTTCTCCGGATGTTCTTCAAACTCGGCGATGGGATTGTGGTCGACAGTCGTAAGAAATGCGGCGTTGGCGACGTGGCGGAAGGCGGCGAAAGTGAAGCCCGGCTCGCGCGCGGCGAGAGCGCGACGCATCGCATCCCGCGCCGCCGGCAACCTCGCCAACTCGGCGCCGTCACCGATTGCCGCGAGGTGACTGTGCGAGAATCGCAATCCCGTCGCCCCGGCGGGAGCGATCAACTCGCCACCGAGCGAAAGCGAGGTGAGACGTGGCGCACCGTGCGGCCACAAAACCGACCCATCCTCGGGAAGCAGCGACCGCACCCCCATTTCGAGGAGCAAATGCGGCATCATCTCGCGCGTGGCGCGTTCGATGCGCGGCGCGTAGGACGGTAGCCTTTCGCGGATCTCGACACATTGCAGCGGCGTGCTCACCGCCGGCGAAGCGAAGCAAGCCAACATCGCTCGCCGCCCGCTCTGCAACGCCGCTCGCACCGCCGTCGCGATCTCCTCGTAGACCGGCCGCAAGGCGGGATCGAGGTGCGGCGCCAGCGTGAGAAATCGCCGGCAGCACGAGACCAGGTAACGGACGTAGGCGACTTCGAGAGCGCGCGGATCAGCGGCGGTGGTATCGGCCAGAACGAGGCCGCGTCCGGTGACCTCGCCAACTCCCACACGCACGGCGCCGCCGCTCATCCGACGATGAAGTGGTCCAGTGTCCGGTTGGTCGTCCACAGGCGGAACATCTCGAGATCGCGTTCGTCGGCTGACTCGAGCTTGTGCATCAGGTAGTCGAATATCGATTTGTGTTTCTTGCACCAGGTAGAATCCCGCATGTGCCCGTGCAGGCTTCCCTGGGTCTTGTAGTTGTACTCCACCTGCTGCCCACACCACGGCTTGTAGACGCAGCTGACGCAGTCGGGGTGGCCGTCGTTGAGACCGGCCATCACCAACGCACGCGTGCCGGCGTTGCCCATCAACTCCTGGTAGCTGTCGTGGACGCTGCCGATGCGAAACATGTCATCGCCCATCGAGGCGACGAATCGCCCCTCGTCCGACGAGTAGATGCTGCCGTCCGGCGCGTAGCCGAGTTGGCCGATGCAGGCGCCGCCGGGAATGCGCAGATCGAGATAGTTCGGCTCGTCGTCGGTGAGGATCTTGTTGAGCATGATCGCCGCGTGACGCTCCATGACCTGGACGCCCTGGCGATTGAGCTCGATGATGTAATCGACGGCGTTGGCATAAAACTCGAGGAATTCGTCCATCGAATAACCGAGTGTCTTGGCGCTCTTGGCGGCGAAGCCGAAGGGGTCGAGCTTGCGCAGGAATACGGCACGGCAGCCGACTTCGACGAACTGGTCGACGATATCCTTCCATCGCGACAAGCTCGGTCGGGTAATCGTCGGCAGTGCCTCCACCCGGTATTGGTTGACGTCCAAACCCATGTCGGCGTAGCGCTGGTTGATCTTCGTCATCCACTCGATGAGCGTCGCGTGGCTGTTGCCGCCGCGGAAGACGCGGATCTTGTTGTGCAGGTCCTCGGGGCCATCGAGGCTGGTGCAGATCTGCACCCGACGGTCGAGGAGAAAGTCCAACTTCTCGTCGTCCATCAGCGAGAGGTTCGTCACCAGCGCGAAGGAAAGGATCTTGTGCGCCGTCTCGTTCTTGGCGCGGGCGTACTCGACGACGTGCCGCAGGGTCTCCCAGTTGGCGGTCGGCTCACCACCCTGGAATTCGATGGTGAGAGCGCGCGCCGTCGTCTCGAAAGCGAGATCGACCGCCCGCTCGGCCACTTCGATCGACATGTCGGTATCGTAGCGATCCATGCCGACGATCGAGCTGTGGCAGTATTGGCAACCGTGGTTGCAGCGGTGCGTCAGAACGAAGGCGTGCAGCGTCGGTCCGTAGAAGAGGTACTCCTTCTTCCTGCGCCAGCGGTACGCTTGCAGGAGGGGATCGACCTCGGTCGCGACGAAATTGGCTTTCGCCAACTTCTCGTAGAGCGGCTCGCCTGCCCGTGGTCGGCCCTCGACGAAATCGCGAAACTCGTCGCGCGTCAGCAACAGCCAGTCGCCGAAGTCGTTGCTGATGAGGATCTTCTCGCCGATGACGCGCTGGTTGAACGGAACGGCGAACTCCGGTCGCCACAGGTCGGGGCTCGAAAGCGTCGTGAAGTCTACCTGTCGCCCGTGCGGCAAATTGCTCGCGGCCGGGAGTTGGCTGGCATGCGCTTCCAATGGGTTGGTGGGCTCAAGCATCGTCGTCCTTGCGGAGCACCGCGGAATTGGCGAGTGCGAAGTTGCAGAACTCGGCGACGACATCCCCCTCGACGTCGTCGTCGACAGCGCTCAGTTCGACGACGAAATGGTCGCCGTCCAGCCGCACAGCAAACGACGCGAAATCGGCGAACGTCGCCGCCGCGGCGGCGATCGCCTGCTCGGCGTAGATCTCGCGGTGTAGGCGAACGCTCACCGCCTCGGCGGCTGTCATCGCTCCACGCCCCCTTTGTCTTCCCAGGGGATGCCGAGTCCCTTGGGGTCGGCGATGAACCCGTCCTCTGCCGGATTGCCCATATCGACCAGCCCGGGATCGGTCGACGGCGCGCTTTGCGTCGTCGCTCCGCCGATCGCCAATGCCGTCACCCCTTCGATGATCTTCTGGTTGGCCTTGGCGACGCGAGCGCGCAGCGCCTGCGCCAACAGTTCGTTCTCGAACTCGCCCGCCATGGATTGCAAGGTCGGCTCGTCCAGGACGTGCTTGCCGCGGACGCGGACGACATAGCGCGAGTCCTGTCGATCGAGCAGCACATAGGCTCGGTCGAGAAAGACATAGGCGGCGGCGTAGAGCACGTCGCGCGGGTAGAGTTCGGTGTCGAGCGACAAGGTCAGCGTCGACGACGACGTGTCGAGCGATTCGATCTGCGAATGAGTCATCGTATTTGCTTATCCCCTGGAGAGTTCGCCCACCGCAACACCCGTGCCGGGCGAATCGCCATTGTGCCCCTACCCGAACGACTCGATCAAGGGGCAATTCGCAAGCGCCGTCCGCCGCTGCCCTGTGTCCGCCGCGAGTCCGCCAGGAGCGGTACACCCCGGGAAATCAAACGTCCCCCCGGGGTCGCGGGGCCAGTCGCGGGCCCAGTCGCGGGCCCAGTCGCGCACCCATGATCAGAGGGGCGGGAGCGCTCGCCGCCGCAGACAGGGAACCGATGGAGTCGCGGACGACTCATCGGCCGCGCCGGTCGCGTACCACGCGATGTGCTGATCTGGGCGCACGAGAACGGCACCGGCGGGGCCGATCTTGCTCACCATCGCCCACTGGCCCTCCCTGTCGAAAAAATCACTACCCTCGACGAGACAGCGGACCGGGGCTTCGATAGCGTCGACAACGGCTCGCGCCCAGCCATCCCCGGCGCATCCGGTGAGCAGCGTGAAGCAGTCCGCAGCCACGAGATCGAGCGTCGACACGCAGCGACTGCCGGTCGTCACCCACGCATGCGGCAGGCGACTGCCCGAACGAACCGCTGGGACGAAGTCGCGGACCGGGTCTTCGCTGCGAGGATGCTCCCGGCCGTCGGGTTCGACGGCGCCGCGCTCGTAGCGAAAGCCCAACTGCAATCCGAACATGTCGAAGTGTTCGCTCTGCGCGTCGATGGCGGTAGCGAGCGCAGCGCGAGCCCCCGGATCGTCGAGCACGGCGCGGAACTGCGCCCGCGCGACGGTGCGATCTTCGGTGAGGCCCGCCGCGGCAAAAACGTCGAGCATTTTGACGGCATTGTTGAGGCTCTGGTCGGCGTTGTTCTGGGCGACCGGGCGCCGCTCGACTTCGTAGGTGTCGAGCAGCGAGGCGTGCGCCCAGCCGGCCTCGACCGCTGCCAGCTTCCAGGCGAGGTTGTGCGCGTCCTGGATTCCGGTGTTCATCCCCATACCGCCGGTAGGGGGAAAGCGGTGGGCGCTGTCTCCGACCAGGAAGACGCGGCCGTTGCGGTACGTCTCGGCGATCTGCGCGGTCATCGTCCAAAGGCTCTTGTCGCGAACGATAAAGTCGTGACCACTGCCGCCGAGCGCCGCACGGACGATGTCGTCACAGCGGTCCTGTGTGTAGTCGGCTTCGCGCTCCTTGAGCGGATCAAACGGGTGCATCAACACCCACGTCTTGTCGATATCGTGCGCGACCAGCGCTGCGTGGCTGTCAGGGTCGAGCAGCCAATAGAGAATGGCGGGTCGGTCGCGCACCAGTTCGCGCAGGTTCGCTTCGAAATGCAGCATGATGAAACTCTGCAGGCTGTCGGGTCCTTCCATTTCGATCCCCAGCGACCGGCGCACCCGGCTGGAGGCGCCGTCGGCGGCGAGCAGGTAACGAGCGCGAATGGTATGCGCGGTGTCGGTGGCGAGATCGCGAACGACGGCGAGCACCCCGTCGGCGTCCTGCTGCAGCGACTCCCATTGTTTGCGGTAGCGAACCCGGTGCGGCGAGACGGCGTGCAGGCGTTCCAGCAGAATCGGCTCCAGCAGGTGCTGCGAAAGATTGAGCAGCGGCGTCGGCGTGTATGCGAGGTTCTCGTCGCCCTGACGCTCGTACGGGAGAGCGCCGAGCTCCTCGCCGTCGAGCCGCGTCATCCAGCGCACATGCGAGCCATCGGCGCGCGCCGTCGCCAGAGCGCCGAGCGCGTCCATATCGATGCCCATCTGGCGAAATATCTCCAGGCTGCGCGGGTTGACGACATGCGCCTGCGGCGCACGGTGCGGTCCTTCGCGGCGGTCGATGATCCGATTGTCGACGCCGGCCAGCGAGAGAAGGATCGACGCGGTCAGCCCGGCCGGCCCGGCGCCGACGATGATCACCGTCGTCTCCTCGCCCGTCATGAATCGGCCCGTTTGCCGATACGGGTGGCGAGGATTGCTACGGCGACGGCGAGCAGCACCGACAGGACCGTGAACACGACGATGTTCTCATCGATGCCGAAGATGTACATGTGGATATTCGGCATGGTCACTCGCCCTCCGTAGACCGGTGTCAGCAGACACGCCGCCCAGAAGCCGCCGAGATTCGTCGCCTGCCAGGCGGCCGATAGCCACAGGTCACGCGCGCCTGCAGGCCGGCGCCACCAGATCAGCCAGAGGTTGGCGATACCCGAGAGGCCCATCGTCGCGAGTTGCCAGACGAGATGGAGGCGGGCATGGCCGTCCCAGTCGGGGTTCCACGCGTGACTGGCGTTGAAATCGCGCAGTATGGGGCCGAAGAACTCGAACGCGGTAATGGTCAAGAGGATCTGAACGGTCCGAACGGCTTTGGTGTTTTCGGCCATGAAATGCGTCCTTTCGGTCACGGGACGATCTGGTTGGTGATCGTTCCCAGATAGTCCACGGCAATGGCGACGCGATCGCCGGCTTGCAGGTAGCCGGCGCGGATCGTCGGGTCACCGGTGTAGGCGTCGATGACGCAGTCGGTGATGGATTCGTCGCAGCGGCCGACGAGCCAGGCGGCAATGCCGCGCAACTTGTGGGTGAGAGAGATACCCTGAAAGACGGTGCCGGCTGGAGTCCCCGACATGACCAGCGTGCGCGCCGGCAATACCGCGTCCTCGGCGAGCAGCGAAACTTCGCCATCGCCATGCTGCCAGCGTTTGTCCAGCCGAGCCCAGGTCTCGACGAGAAGCCGGTCGATGTCCCAGATCTGCGCCGAAACGAGAGAGGCCTGGCGAGCTTCGCCGTTGACATCGAGGTGGAGTTCGCGGGCGGCGGCGAACGCGCGGTGGTCTCGTGGGATGACGAAGAGGTCGCCGACCGGGAGGTAGCCGGGCCGGCTCTTCCCCGTGGTGAAGCCAGTGCCTGACGGCACATCGTCGACGTCGATATGGCGCAGCAGGGTGTCGCGGTCGGTGTAGTCGTTGCAGAGAATGACGCCCATCTCGGCCGGTGCAACACCGTCTTCGATGTCGTCGAGCGTCACCCAGGCGAGTTCGACTTCGTAGTCGAGCAGCGCGCGACCGACCGCCACCGACGCGCGCGGCGGCGTTGGCATCACGAGTTTGACGAAGAGGAAGGGGCCATCCTCGACGCCCGACTCGCCGGCGTGCGCCGGGTAGTTGGTGCCGGCGGCGACGTGGTGCGAGCCGAGGTCGAGCGGAATCGTCAAGGACGAGGCAGGCAGCCGAACGACGGATGCGGCGCTGGGCCGTGCGGCGAGTGAGGCAAGGCTGTCATAGCCGTGCTCTCGGTAAACCGAGAGCGGATCGGCGACCGGCTGGCCGAGAGCGGTGGTGAGATCGATGGCCTCGATCGTGCCACCCGCGTACCGCTGGACCAGGAGTACGCGGTGCTCGCCGGCGACTTCGACGCGGGCGAAGGTCAACGCTTCTTCCGCCGCGGCGATGGCAATCGTCACGCCTGGCGGTTGCGTCGAGGTGCCACCGATGGCGGCCGCACTTCCAATGGTGCCGACGAGACAGGCGACCAGCGCGCGCAACGTCCACGCCGCCTCCAGTCCCCGCTTCCCCTCTGCGAAACTTCGCATTCTCCAACTCCGATTTAGTCGAGCGACTAACTACGACTTGAGCCTGGTTTAGTCAAGCGTATAATCAGCGCCGTGGCTGCGACTCGAGCAAAACCTTTGCAACCGCCTCGGCGGCGGCGGCGCTCGGATCTACCGCCCGCCCTCGACGCCCGCGCCAGGATTCTCGCTGCGGGATTGGAAGTGTTCTCCGAGGAAGGATTCGTCGGCACTACGACGCGCGCCATCGCCGCGCGCGCCGGCGTCAACCTCGGACTGATCAAATACTACTTCGGGTCAAAGGACGCCCTCTGGCGGGCCGTCGTCGACCGCGTCTTCGCCGCGCTCGGCGCCGACTTGGGCGACGTCATCGCCACCGCCGAGGTGGACGCCGAAGCGTTCCGCCGCATGGTCCACGCCGCCGTGCGCTTCGTCGGTCACAACCCGGCATTCGTTCGCCTCATGAACGACGAGTGCAAGCACGACACCGCGCGCATGCGTTGGCTGGTCGACCAGCACGGCCGCCCGCTCTTCGACACGGTCGTCGGCTTGATCGCCGCCATGAAGAAGCAGGGCCTCATCGCCGACGTGCCCGACGTGCACCTCTACTACATGTTCATCGGCGCCGCCGGAATGATCTTCAGCCAGGCGCCCGAATGCCGGCGTTTCACCGGCAGCGATCCGACCGCCGACGAGGCGATGATCACCGCGCACGCCGACGCGGTCGTCGCAGTTTTTCTCCACCCTCGCTGAGCAACCGCTCGCAGGTGGCATCGCCGGCGCCGCAGTTGCCGGCGCCCGATATGTCAGCCACTGGCCACGGCCGGGCGCGGTTCCGGCCTGACTTCGGCGTCGCCGTATCGTTCGAGGTAGTCCAAGCGCAGGCCGAGGCAGATGCCGTCCTTGTGCACGCAGCCCTCGCAGCGCGGGCCGTAGGCGTTGGGCGAGATCCGCGATTCCCAGAGCGTGAAGGTCGAGTGCGGTGTGATGACGAGGACTTTGTCGTCGCGCAGGTCGGCGATGTGCTCCTCGTACCCCGGCAGCATGCAGCGCGGGATGTGTCGCGACAGGACGCTGACGCCGAGCTGCCGGCCGCGCTCGAATGCAGCGACGATGCCCGGCCGCATTTCTGATATCGGCAACAGCGACGCCAGGTTGCTCTCGTTGCGGTCGGAGAGCGACACCAGCCACAAGTTGAACTTCGCCACGCCCTTGCCGGCCCAGTACTCGACGATGTCCGGCAGGTGCCTCCAGGTGTCGCTCTTGATGATCAGGTCGCCGACCGGAGCCCGGCCCAGGGCGACCAGGTTCGCCACTCCCTCATTGACCAGATCGAAGGCGTCCGCGCGGCCCATGATGCTGGCGTAGAGTTCCGGTGTGTGCGCCATCAGCGAGATGTGGAAATCGGTCAGACCGGCTTCGACGGCCTCGGCGGCAAACGAACGATACGAATACATCATGCCGTTCGAGGCTACCTTGATCGACTTGTAACCGCGGTCGCGGCACCAGCGGATCAACGGCAACAGGCCGCGCCGGATGGTCGGCTCGCCACCGCCGAAGGCGACCTTCGTGGCGCCGCGAGCGCGCGCCTCGCCGAGAATCGACATGGCCGCCGCCGTCGTCATGTTCTCCCGCCGCATCGCGTCGGTCACCGAACAGTAGTCGCACTGGACGTTGCAGGCGTAGCCGATCTGCACGTCGACGAGGACGTCGGCGTAGTCGGTCCAAGACTGCGCGGTGGAAACAGCCCCCATCGCTCAGGCCAGGCCGACCGCGGGCCGGGCGCGTTCGACCCGCATGTCCGGCTTTTCGTCGACGAACACCTGAAACCCTTCGCAGACGGTCGTCCACGGACACTCGTGACACACCTCGCGCTTTTCGCGGCGCGCACCCAGCCACTCGTAGAGGTTGACCTGCTCGGGAAAGCGCGGGTCGGCGGCGAAGATCATCGTCCGCCCCAGCTTCTGCAAGTCGCCGGCGACGTATTGCTCGTACCCGGGCAAGGCGCAGAACTGGGCGTTGATGACGTGGATCGCGATGTCGTCGGCGTAGCGGTCGATCACCTGCATCACCGCTCTGCCGGCCTCGTCGAGCGGTGGCACGACGCCCTCATAGGCGCGGCCGAACGGCGTCGTGAACTGAAAGTTGATCTTGCCGAACCCTTTGGCGATGGCCAATTCGGTCAGCGGCAGCAGATGGTCGACGTTGTCGCGAACGATGGTGACGTTCATCCCGGTTTCAACCGTCTGCGGTCGCAGCGCCATCACCGCGTCAATGCCGGCGAGCGTCTGCGCGAAGCTGCCGGGGGCGTCGGTGGCGGCGTCGTGAACTTCGGGCGTCGCACCGTGCAGGGAAATCAACAGGTGGGTGATGCCGCTCTCGACCAGGCTCTTCGCCAAGTCTCGATCGCGCAGCAGTCGTCCGTTGCTGGTGACGTTGATGGAGCGGTAGCCGATCTCGCGCGCCAGCGTGATGGCGTCGACGAGGCGGGGGTGCATGGTCGGCTCGCCGCCGTCGATGTCGAGTTGATCGGTTCCCTCGCGGCGGTGCTGGCGCAGGATCTCGTCGATCTTCTCCCACTCCATCGACGCGGAAACGCGGTCACCGGTGGCGCAGAAGACACACCGATTGGCGCATTTGTAGGTGATGTTCATGATCAGCTTGCGCGCCTGGCGTGCGGCGATCTTCATATCGAACGCAGCCCTCGCCTTGGCGACGTAGCCGGGCGGGCAGTTGGGCGGATCGTAGCAGGGGCGGTGTTGGAACAGCGCGCCGTCCTTGAGATCGACCCCCTCGGCGGGGATGAGGCCGAGCGCGACGCACTGCTCGTGCAACTCGGTTCCGCGAATCGGCGTGGCAAATTGCATCGAAGGCCACGCCGCGTGGCGATCGTAAAGCTCCCACGCCATCTCCAACGTCGCCGTGACGTGATCCGGCGTCTCCCAGGGAAAGCCGATGATGTAGTGGATCATCAAGGGGACCCCGAGCTCGTTGCACCAGCCGGCGACGTCGTGGATCGCACGCAGGTTCTGCCCCTTGCCGATGCGGCCGTCGAGATCCCCCTGCGTCGCACTCTCCGCCGAGATGCTGAGAATGCTGACGCGGTCGCGCATCAGCGCGATGCCCTCGCGGTCGAGGTGGTCGGCGCGCATGCCGTTGGGGAACTCGTAGGTCAGGTCGAGGTCGTTGAACATCCGCAACATCGCATTGAAATCGGGACGCACGTTGACCATTTCATCGAGCACCATCAGCTTCTCGGCGCCGAAGACGGCGCGCAGCAGATAGGCCCAATGCGACAGGCGCTGCAGCGGTATCGGTTGGTACAGTTTGCGGCCCTTTTCGCGCCAACCGGGGTTGCTGGTGCAAAAGATGCAGCGATGCGGACAACCGGTGCTGGTGAGAAACGAGCGCGTACCGACGCCGATGCCGAAGGTGTTCTGCCAGACGCGGTCGCCGAAACAGCGGTCGAGGAAACGATCGAAGTTGCCGATGTCGAGACCGTCGAGATGGTAGAAAGCGTCGAGCGGATCGCCGCCGTGTGAGCCGGCGTCGCGCAGGACGGCGCGCGCGCCGCGCAGCGTGGCGAGATGGGCCGGATCGCCGAAGAAGCGTTCGCCCGGGTACTTCAGCACCGCGTCGAGCTGCGGATACTCGCGCAGTACGCGGTCGCCATCGTAGTCCATGTAGTGCTGGCCGCCGACGTAGCCGTCACACAGCAACAAGACGGCGTCCGGATAGCGTTCGCGCAGCGCCGGAATCAACCGCCGCGTTTCGCCATGGGCATCTTCGATGCGCAAGAAAACCGGCGCGGCGAGGACGACGACATCATATGCGCCATCCGGCAGGCCGGCGATATACTCCGCGTGCTCGACGCCGAGGATCCAACCGCCTGCATCGCGCCGGTGCCGGCCCGAGTTGGGCTGTGCCGATGCGTCGTACACCGTCACCTGCGCGCCCGAGCGTGCCGCCAGCCCGGCGCAGGCGAGGGCACCGTGGTTGGCGAACGTCGGGTAATCGATGAAGTCCTCATCGATTACCAGCGGCGGATTGACGAACAGGATTCGGGGCATTGCCTCAGAGCGATCGCCGCTTCGCCCCCTCCAGCGACTCCTCGAATTGCGACTGTGGCTCGAGCCCCACGAAGAGCGTTTGGGCACTCTCGTGCGGACGATCGGCCCCCGCGACCGTGATCAGCGTGCCGATGTCCGACCTGAGGGTCATCGTCTGTACCGCGATCGTCACGCCGGCGGCGTCTCTCGCAGTTGCTGCCAGCGGCGCTCGCGCGCCTCGCGGGCGCGGCGCGTCTCGACCATCAGGGGCTCCTCGGGCAGCGGCTGCGGCCCGTCGTAA
>JBGTMF010000526.1:0-5287 GCA_041743795.1 Thermodesulfobacteriota bacterium
CCGCTGGCCGTGCCATCGGCCGTGCCGGCGGCCTGACGGCGCGTTGCGTTCTGTCGCAGCGGCGCATCGAGGTTCGGGCGCGATGCGTGGTCAACGCGGCCGGCCCATGGGTCGAGGGTATCCGCCGCCTCGAGGACGAGATCGCTCCCAACGTCCTGCATTTGTCGAAAGGCGTGCACGTGGTGCTGCCGGCCGACCGCTGCCCGGTGCGCAATCTCGTGCTGATGACCGCGGCGGACAAGCGATCGCTATTTGCGATTCCGCGCGGCGAGGTCACCTACATCGGCACCACCGACACCACGTATCCGGGCGAGGCCCAGGTGTGGCCGGAGATCACGGCGGCCGACATCAGCTATCTGCTCGAGCCGATCGGCCGTACCTTTGCGGTGCAACCGTTGCGGCCGGCGGAGATTGTCGGTGCCTGGGCCGGCTTGCGGCCGCTGGTGGCGCGAGCGGGGAAGGCGGCGCAGGATCTGTCGCGCAAAGACGAAGTGACCGTCGGCCGATTGGGCATCGTCACCGTCGCCGGCGGAAAGCTGACAGGGTATCGGCCGATGGCGATTCGCATCATCGAGTGTGCCGGCGCGCAAATCGACGGCGGCCTGCCGCCACGGCCGGTCGACGAGCCGCCGTTGCCGGGCGGCGATTTCAGCGGCGGCCACGGCGGGCTAGAACGGCAGCTCGAGGCGAAGTGGGCGGTCGATGCGACCGCCGCGCGCCGCTTGGTCTCACTCTACGGCAATGAGGCGTCGCGCGTTGCCTCGCTGGGCCCGACAGCGCTTGTGTCGGGCTCGCCGATCGTGCGCGGTGAGGTCGACTGGGCGGTGTGCAGCGAAGGTTCGGCGCGCGCCGAAGACGTCATCTTCCGCCGCACGCGTGCCGCCCTCTACCAGCCGGCGTGGAGCGATGCGCTGGTCGAACCGGTCGTCGAGAGAATGAGCGCGATCCTCGCCTGGTCAACGCAGCGGCGCGATGAAGAGGCCGAGAGCGTGCGGGCGAGAATCGAAGGCGAGCGCCGGATAGCGAACGCGTGAGTATCGATTCATTGATAGATCTGCGCGGGCTGCCCGCGGGCCGTTGCTCAAGTATTACTGTCGGCGCTCCAGATGCCGGCGCCGCGGGCGGCGATGTAGAGGAACAAGAAGCAATAGAGCACGGCCAGTTCGCCGCCGTTCTGGCTCGGAAAAAGCCCCTTGGTGCCGTGTCCCACCCAGTAGGCGACGGCCATCGTGCCGCTGCAGACAAATGCGCTCCAACGGGTCAGCAGGCCGATCATGATCAGCGTGCCGCCGATCAACTCGATCGGTCCCGCCGTGTAGATGATCGCCGCCGGCGCGCCCGCGGGAGTAGGGCTGGGGAATCCGAACAACTTCGATGCGCCGTGACAGAGGAAGAGAAATCCAGCGACGATGCGCAACGCCGCGTAGGTGTGTTCGCTGTAGCCTCTCATGAAGTTCGCCATTGTCGCTCCAATTCCAGTCGTCGGACCGGATTCTCTTTGAGTTCGTAGTTGACGTGTCGGCTGCTGCGTTGTTCGTGCCTCGCGTTGCCGGGAGTACCCCTACCATCGCGGACGCGCGAAAGCTCTTGTCACTGGTTGTCGCGGTGGCGTCAAATCCCAGCTTGACCCGGCGGACAGTTTTGCGAGTTGACAGGTACTTCGGTTCGGTGAGACTTTCGCCGGCATCTGCACGATTCCTTGGGGGGTGAAGACATGAGACATCGAGTGCTGGGCTGTATCGTCGCAATTGGGCTGCTGGCAGGCGGCTGCGGTAGCGACGACGACTTTGGCGGCGACCTGGAGGAAGGGATCCTTTTCTCGGCGGAGGGAAACCGCCTGCGCGCGTACGCGCTTGACGAACCCAGCCGAAACCAGGTGGTCATCCCTAGCGCGGCAGACGATCCGGTCGCGGGTCGCGACATCAACGGGCAGATATGCATTTCGCCGGATGGACGGTATCTCGTCGCCGGCGAGGACACCGGGCAGCCGACGATTCCGGCCGGCTGGGGGTACTTCGAGCTGTACGGACCGCTTGTCGGCGAGTTGGTGCCGAAGCAGGTGGGGAAGTTGACGCCGACCTATCAGAGCGGCCCTGGCGGCGACAACGCCGAGCCCTACGGCTGCGCATTCCTTTCCGATGGCCGGCTGATCACCAGCGATGTCGGCAACCAGGCCGCTGGTCCGCCGAACGGCCAGGTGATCATCTGGTTTCCGCCGTTCGACCAGCCCAACCCAGAGTACTGTAAACTCGACGTCGCATTCGGCACGGCTGGTGGAGTGTACGTCGACGAGTCCGATTTCGTCTACGTCGCCAGTGCCCGCGAAACGGCGGGAGTGGTTCGTTTTCGACCGCCGTTTCCGACATCGAACACAGTCGACGGCGGGTGCGGTCGCAGCGACGCCACCGGCGCCCCGCTGGCGACCAACGTCTTGCGCGATCAGGCTTTTTCCGCCGACCCGACCAACATCCCGACGCCGAACAGCGTGGCGCGCACGCCGCAGGGGACTTTTCTCATCAGCAGCATCATCAATGGGGTGATCGCCGAGTACGATGCCGACGGTACTTTCTTGCGGCGCATTCTCCAACCGCCCGCTGGCGAGGAGCTGGGCGAGGAACCCTTCTCGACAGGCAGTCCACTGGGAATCGCCGTCGACAAGTCGGGCAGGGTTTACTACGCGGATCTCGGACTGGTCATCAACGGCACGAGAATCGGCCCGGGCAGCGGTACTGGTTCGGTGCGGCGCATCCGCTTCCTTGAAGGCGAACCGCAAGCGCCCGTTACCTTCCTCTCGGGGTTGTCGTTTCCCGATGGAGTCGGCATCTGGGAACCCTGAAGGTCGACGGGGATCAGCCAATAGCCTACTACTGTACCTTTGCATGAGACGGACGCAGTGGTGAGCGAGGATATACATCGGGTGGTTCTCGTCCCGGGGGACGGGATTGGGCCGGAGGTGAGCGGCGCAGTCGTGCGGGTTCTCGAAGCGGCGCAGGCGCCGATCCGTTGGATTGAGAAGCACGCCGGCATCGGCGCGCTCGAAGCCGGCAGCGGCAGTGTGTTGCCGGAAGACACGATCGAAGAGATCCAGCGCGTCGGTGTCGCGCTCAAGGGACCGTGCACGACGCCGGTCGGCAAGGGCTTTGCTTCCGTAAACGTGCAGCTGCGCAAGCGGCTCAATATGTACGCGGCGGTGCGCCCTGTGCGTTCGCTGGACGGGGTGCCGACGCGCTTCAGCGACGTCGACATCGTCATCATCCGCGAGAACACCGAGGGATTGTATAGCGGCGCCGAAAACCGGGTGACGGACGACGTCGTCATCAGCATGAAGGTCGCCACCGACAGCGCCTGCAAGCGGATTGCGCATTGGGCCTTTCGCTACGCGACACAGCGCGCGCGACGCAAGGTGACGGTCTTCCACAAGGCCAATATCATGAAGATGAGCGACGGGCTGTTTCTCGACGCCGCGGCGCACGTGCACGAACGCGAGTACCCCAACATCGAATATCAACAGATGATCATCGATGCCGGCTGTATGAAGCTGGTGCAGGATCCGACCCAGTTCGACATGCTGCTGCTGGAGAATCTCTACGGTGACGTCGTCAGCGACCTCTGCGCCGGCTTGGTGGGCGGTCTCGGGGTGGTTCCCGGAGCCAACATCGGCGACCACTGCGCGGTCTTCGAAGCGGTACACGGATCGGCGCCGGACATCGCGGGAAAGGGCCTCGCCAACCCGCTGGCGTTGCTTATGTCGGCGGTGATGATGCTCAACTACCTGGCGAAGGAACGCAATGACGAGCGCGCGGCGCGCTGCGCTGGTCGCATCAAGCACGCCTACGACCAGGCGTTGAAGGACGGCCGCAAGACGCGCGACCTCGGCGGCGAGCTCGGCACCGACGACTTCGCCAATGCGGTCATCGAACGCCTCTGAGGGAGGCGGCGGGTGACGCGGATCAAGCTGGCCGTCTACCTGGGAGCGGACGAGCACAAGCTGGGTCCCGGCAAGGTGGCCCTGCTCGAACAAATCGGCGAGCACGGTTCGATCTCGGCGGCCGCGCGCGCGATGGGTATGGCCTACCGTCATGCCTGGGAGATGATCAACGCCTTGAATGCGGCCTTCGCGCAGCCAGTGGTGCGGGTTGCCATCGGCGGTCGCAGCGGCGGTGGTGCCGAACTCACTCCTTGGGGGCGCGAGGTGATCGAGCGATTTCGCTGCATGGAGAAACTGACGCGGCAGGCCATCGCTGCCGATCTCGATGACCTCGCCGCGCGCGGCGGCGGCAAGTTGGCAGCTCGCGCGCCGACCGCCGGTCGTTCGCCCCGCCGCCGCACTTGATTTAAGCGACCGGCGCTATAGCCTGACGGGAACAGCGAGGCGCCCACCGCGGTCGCCGACAGAAGGGAAGTTGCGCATGAAAGAGTATCTCCAGTTCTATATCGACGGTGCTTGGGTCGACCCGGCCGAGTCACGGGCTGCTGAGGTCGTCAACCCGGCGACCGAGGAGCCGATTGCACGTGTGGCGATGGGCAGCGCCGCCGATGTCGATCGCGCCGTCGTCGCCGCGCGAGGAGCGTTCGACGCCTACTCGCAGACCAGTCGTGAGGAGCGATTGGCGCTGTTGCGGCGCATCTCCGAAGTCTACCAGCGGCGCTACGCCGAGATCGCGGCGACGCTGTCGCTCGAGATGGGAGCGCCGGCATGGTTGGCGCAGATCGCGCAGGCGGCGACGGGGCTAGCCCATCTGAACGAGGCGATCAAGATCCTCGAGGGATACGCCTTCGAGCAACAGCAGAACGGGACGATGATCCTGCGTGAGCCGATTGGCGTTTGCGGACTGATCACTCCGTGGAACTGGCCGGTGAACCAGATCATGTGCAAGGTGGCGCCGGCCTTGGCGGCCGGCTGCACGATGGTGCTCAAGCCGACCGAGATTGCGCCGCTCAATGCGATTCTCCTCGCCGAAGTTTTCGCCGAGGCGGGGGTACCGGCGGGGGTGTTCAATCTGGTGAACGGCGACGGCCCCACGGTCGGCGAGGCGATGTCCGCCCATCCGGACATCGATATGATGTCGTTCACCGGCTCGACGCGCGCCGGCACGGCGGTCGCCCGCGCCGCCGCGGCGACGGTCAAGCGTGTGACGCTGGAACTCGGTGGCAAGTCGGCCAACATCATACTCGACGATGCCGATCTCGAGCGCGCGGTGACCGGTGGTGTCGACGGCGTGATGATGAACAGCGGGCAGTCGTGCAACGCGCCGACGCGCATGCTGGTGCCGCAGTCGCTGCACGA
>JBGTMF010000527.1:0-2078 GCA_041743795.1 Thermodesulfobacteriota bacterium
GCGCCGGCGCGATCAGCGCCGTCGGCGCGATGCGTGCGGCGCCGAGAATGCCGATGCGGAGCGGGTGGAACGTGTCGTACGGCATGCACGCAACAAGGCAAACGCGACGAGCCGGTGCAAGCGCCGGCTCGGGGCTGGTACTCGCGGATCGATCAGCGGTCGAGGATTTCCGTCAGCGCCGACAACATCGCGTCGATCTCGTCGTCGGTGCCGACAGTGATGCGCAGGGCGTCGCACAGCTCGGGCGTCGCGAAGTAGCGGACGAGGATGCCGCGCTCGCGCAGCGCCTCGTAGACTTGGAGCTGATTCTCTCCCGGCCGGCGGGCGAGGACGAAATTGGTTTCGCTCGGCAAGACGCTGTAGCCGAGATCGGACAGCGCGGCGTGCATGCGTCGGCGCGTGTTGCGAATGCGCTCGACGTTGGCGCGCATCCACTCGGGATCGGTCAGGGCGGCGGTGGCGGCGGCGATGCTGATGCGATTGAGGTTGTAGGAGTCCTTGACCTTGAGAAGTTCGCGGATCACGCGGCTCTGGGCGAAAGCGATGCCGACGCGCAGACCGGCCAGGGAGAACGACTTCGAGAACGAGCGCACGACGACGACGTTGGCATGGTCGGCGATGAGCGGCAGCGCCGTCACCGAGCCGAAATCGCCGTACGCCTCGTCGACGACCAGTAGACCTGCAAGTCGCGGCGCCAACTCTCGCAGCACCGTCAGCGGTGTCACCGTGCCCGACGGAGCGTTGGGGTTACAGACGAAGCTCACCCGCGCCTGCTGCGCCACCAGCTCTTCGAACGGCAGCGCGAAGTCGGGCCCGAAGGGCACCGTGCGCACGGCGCCGCCGCATATCTCTACCAGTGTCTGGTAAAGGCTGTAGGTCGGAACCGGGTAGGCCACTGTATCGCCGGCTTCGATGCAGGCGCGCAGCAGGATTGTCAGGATCTCGTCGGAACCGTTGCCGGCGAGAATCTGATCAGGGTCGATCCCGTACAGCTCGGCTGCCTGCACGCGCAACTCGGTGGCGAGCGGATCGGGATAGAGGCGCACCCGATCGGCGGCCGACGACATCGCCTGCAGCACTCGCGGCGACGGCGGGTAGGGGTTCTCGTTGGTGTTGAGCTTGATCACCGAACCGCCGCGCGGCTGCTCGCCGGGCGTGTAGCCGGTCATTGCCCGTACCGCTGGCCGGAGGAATGGCAAGGCGTCTCTGTCGTCGCGGTCGCTCATCGGCGCTGACGACTGTGGACGGCCGCCGGCGCGGATTCAAGCGGGCTTGTCGTTTGCCGACCGAGAGCCAGGAACCTTCGATCAAGAGTGTGGAGTTGGCAGTCGCACGCCGAGGGGCAGTGGTCGGCGGGCGCCCGCAACTCCGGCGGCACTGCCGTCACTTCCCCAAGCCCGCCGGGGCGTTGGTATCCCCGGCCGAAAGGGCGAGCAGCAACAAAGTGGCGACATACGGCAGGATCAGGAAGAACTGAAACGGAATTTCGAAGGCTAGCGCTTGGAAGTGAAACTGCAGCGCGGTGGCGAGACCGAAGAGCAGGGCGGCGGCGAGGATGCCGCTGGCGTGACGGCGGCCGAGAACGACGATGGCGAGGGCGATGAAACCGCGCCCGGCCGACATTCCCTCGATGAAGGTGTGGGTGTAGTCGAGCGCCAGATAGGCGCCACCGCTGGCGGTGATGGCGCTGCAGGCGACCAACGCGAGAACTCGGGTGCGATTCACCGCGACTCCCTGCATCGCTGCCGCGCGGGCGTTCTCGCCGACCATGCGCAGCTGCAATCCGGCGCGCGTGCGCAGCAGCACGAAGGCGCAGGCCGGCACCAGCGCGAAGCTGGCATAGCCGAGCGGCGTCTGCCGGAAAAGCGCCGGGCCGAGTACCGGTAGCTCGCTCAGCCACGGGATGGCGCCGGCGGCAGCGCCGTCGACCTCCAGCACCGTTCCGGTGACGCCATACATGGCTCGGTAGATTGTCGCGGTGGCGCCGGCGGCGAACAGGTTGAGGGCAGCGCCGACGACGATCTGGTTGGCACGGCGAACGACGACGAGAAACGCGAAGCCGAGGCCGGTGACGGCGC
>JBGTMF010000528.1:0-16152 GCA_041743795.1 Thermodesulfobacteriota bacterium
AAGCGCCAACTGCACGCCATCTCGGGCCGTGCTCGCTCTTCGCTCCTCGACATAGTGTCTACTATGCCTGCGTCGCTCATCCCTGCGCGCGCCCCGATCTGACGCACATTTGGCGCTTTCGCTTTCGAACATTCATGAATAGTCCGGGCTGGAGATAGGTGAAATGAGGGTATCGGAATGAGCGGGCAATGGATTCTCGACGATCACGGCGCCGCGGACTACCTGCGCCGCACCGGACTGATCGGTGCGGACGGGGAATTGATTGTCGAGGCCGCCGGTGATGGCAACATCAACTGGGTGCGGCGCATCCGCTCGGCTGGAGGTCGATCGTGGATCGTCAAACAGGCGCGCGACGCACTCGAACGCTTTCCGCAATATCAAGCCTTCAGCATTCGCCTGGTCTACGAGGCCCGCTATCTCGAGACCGCGCGCCGGCACGACCGCGGTGGCGTCCTGCCCGAGGTGCTGCACTTCGACGAGGAGAACCGGGTGCTGGTCCTCGAGGATCTCGGCTCCGCTCCGCGCATGGACGAACGTTTGCGACAGGGGCACGATATCAATGGCGAACTGGAGTCCCTCTGTCGCTTTCTCGCCCGCGTACACGCCGCGACCGGTGATGAGGTTCTGGCCGAGCGCTTCGCCAACCACCAGATGCGCCGTCTGCACGGCGATCACATATTCTTGCTGCCCTTCCGCGACAATTCCTTCGACCTCGACGATGCGGTTGCCGTTCGGGCGATGGCCATCCGCGACAACCAGCGACTCGTGCAGCGAATCGATCGCGCGTATTCCCACTATCTCACGCCGCGCGGGGCGTTGGTGCACGCCGACGTACAGGGATCCAACATACTCCTCGCCGACCGCGGGCCGGTGTTGCTCGACGCGGAGATCGCCCATATCGGCGATCCGGCTTTCGATCTCGGCACGGTCGTCGCCCATGTCTATATGCCGGCAATCGCCACCGGCGATCCAGCACCGGCGCACGCGACCACGCGCAAATTGTTGGCGACATACGGCGACGAGCGACGGGTGCCGGACGACTTCGCCGAACGCGTCCAGGTGTATGCCGCGATCGAGATCATGCGGCGGACGATTGGCGCCGCTCGCGTCGACGTGACCAAGGATGTCCGAACCGCGTTGCGCTGCCTCGATCTGGCCGAGGCGGTGTTGCTGGATGAACTCCGTATCCCCGCTTGAACCGCCCTCGATTGCATGTCGCCGACCCACCGTGCCAGCGTGGGCGCCGCAATGAAGCGACGCATCGTACTGGACACCGACATGGGTTCCGACGTCGACGACGCCCTGTGTTTGGCGCTCGCCCTGGCCTCTCCGGATCTCGATCTCGTCGCGGTCACGCACGTGACCGGCGACACGCGCCTGCGGGCGCGGATCTCTCGGCGCCTGCTCGACCTCGCCGGTCGCCACGACGTGCCCGTGTTTGCCGGTGAGTCCATTCCGCTCAACGGCGGCCCCGGCCGCTTCGGTTGGTTCGGCAACGAGGGCTTGGGAATTCTGGATGGCAAGATCGAACCATCCATCGAAGAGGAGGGAGCGGTCGACGCCCTGATTCGATTGTTCGAGATGGAGCGCAGCGACGATCTCGAGTTGGTGGCGGTCGGACCGATGACCAACATCGCGACCGCGTTGCAGCGCCGCCCGTCCCTGGCTGCACGCATCTCGCACCTGACGACCATGGGTGGCCACCTGCGGGAGATCTCGTACGGCGGCACCGTGTACGCGACCGGCATCGACTACAATCTCTGCTCGGACCCGGAAGCGTCGATGATCGTGCTGTCGTCCGGTATCCCGACGCGACTGGTCACCGGCGACGTCACACTGCAGACCTGGCTCACCCAAAGCGGACTGGAGAGAATCAAAGCGGCCGGCGGTACCCTACGCGCCACATTGGCCGCTGCCGTCGACGCCTGGACACCGATCATGAACGACCTGTTCGGCCGCCCGGTCACGGCCCCGGCCGACGCGAACGTCGCCTTCCTGCACGACCCGTTGGCGCTCACCGCCGTCTTCGACGAATCCTACTGTACGTTCGAGGTACTGCCCATCGAACCGGCAATCGAGGCAGGCGTCTTCCGCACCATCGAACGACGCGAGAGCACCCCGCGGACGCATGAAATGCGCTGTGCAGTCGCCGTCGACGCACCGCGATTCCGAGAGTTTTTCATCGATCGATTGATGCGATTGCCGTCGACGCAGTAGTCGCGGCCGTTCCCGGCGAACGAGGATCAGTGTATGGAAAGTGCAACCACCCTGGAGATGGCAGACGGCATTGCCCGGATCACTCTCGACGACGGCAAGGCCAACGCTCTGTCGACGGAACGAATCGGGGAGATCGGGCGGCGACTCGACGCCGCCGAGGAGGCGGGAGCGGTCGTGGTGTTGAGCGGCCGAGACGGTATCTTCTCCGCCGGCTTCGATCTGCGCACGTTCGAGCGCGGCCTCGACGACACCGTGGAGATGCTGCGAGCAGGCGCGCAACTGATTCTCCGCGTGCTCTCGTTCCCCCGACCGATCCTTACGGTTTGCACCGGCCATACATACCCGATGGGGGCTTTCCTCATGCTGTCCGCCGACGTACGCCTCGCCGTCGCCGGGCCGTGGAAGATCGGAATGAATGAAGTTGCGATCGGATTGACTCTCCCGCACTTCGCGGTCGAACTCGCACGCCACCGCTTGTCGCCGCCTGGCTTCGCGCGCATCCAGGCCGGGGCGATGTACGACCCCGAGGAAGCCCTGCGCCTGGGCTTTCTGGACCGCATCGTCTCCGCGGATCAATTGGAGAACGCTGTCACCACCGAAGCGGCGCGGCTGAGGGCGCTCGACATGCCTAGCTTCGCCGCTACCAAAGCGCGGATCAACGCGGCCGTGATTGGCGCCGTCAGCAAGGCACTCGCCGAGGAGCTTACAAGCAAAACCGGTTAGCCCGGATTATTCATGAATGTTCGAAAGCGAAAGCGTCAAATGTGCGTCAGATCGGGGCGCGCGCAGGGATGAGCGACGCAGGCATAGTAGACACTATGTCGAGGAGCGAAGAGCGAGCACGGCCCGAGATGACGTGCAGTTGGCGGTTGCAGCCGAATAATCATGAATAGTCCGGGCCAGGAGCCGCGGATCGCGAGCTGCACGAGTGAGGTGGAAGATCGGTTACCTCCCGCCATCTCGGCGATGGCGACAAGAGCGTTCATTTCGACCGCAGCATCTTGACATCCCGTCGCCTCGCAGTAGAGGCGCATGAGGACAACCCTGCAGATCGACGAGGACGTCTTCCAGGCCGCCCGCAGCCTGGCCCGGGCGGAGCACAAAACGCTCGGGCAGGTGTTGTCGGAGCTGGCTCGCAAGGGCCTGGCCCCGAAGGCGCCGGAGCGCAAGCGGGGCGCGTTTCCCACCTTCGAGGTGCCGCGGAGCGCACCCCCCATCACGCTTGAGATGGTGCAGCAGGCCGGTGAGGAGGGATGATTTCCCTCCTCGACGTCAACCTCTTGATCGCACTAGCCTGGCCAAACCACGTCCATCATTCGATGGCGAAGGGATGGTTCCGGAGACACCAAGCGGCGGGGTGGGGCGAATGATCCATTTGCAGCCGGCCTACTTTTTCAACGGGCTAGACCCAGTTGTCGATCTGTAGCGCTGGAACCCGCTCGAATTCTTTCGTGTTGTTGGTAACGAGTACCAACCCTTCACTGCGTGCATGCGCGGCGATGTGGAGATCGTTGACGCCGACGGGCTGTCCCGCACGTTCGAGAGAAGCGCGAATCTGGCCGAAATGCTGAGCCGCCTTGGCGCCATAGGTAAGAACATCCAGGCGGCTGGCGAAGTCGTCCACGGCGGTGCGGTTCATTTCGGGACGGCTGCTCTTTTCGGCGCCGTGCAGTAGGTCCGCGAGGGTGATCACGGAGATCGCCATGCGCGCCGCATTCGCGTTGAATCGTGTCAATACATCCTCGGGCCTTCGCTTGATCACATAGATGACGATGTTCGTGTCGAGGAGATAGGTGAGCATCAGAGCGGCTCCCGCTCGCTCTGGTCCTGGGAGGCGCGGATCTCCATGAAGTCGTCGCTGACCTCGGGTCCGTCGATGAAGAAGCTGTCCCAGCTCGCATCGAGCGGCGCGATGATTCGCTCCTTGCCGCGGGCGCGAACGCTGACCTGTTTGACCCCCTCGGGGAGACGAAGCTCGGCCGGCAGGCGAACTGCCTGGGTGCGGTTATTGGTGAAAACGGAACTCTTCGCCATGAGCAGCCCCTCGACTACGTATATAGCCAGCGTATATCCCACGGAATCGCCGGTTGCAACGGTTGCGGGGTCGGCGAGGGCATCGTGCTCGAAGCATTGCCCGATATGCACTTCTCCCCTTTTCGTTGCCTCGACCGCAAGTAACCCCCTATCGGTACTGGCCTGCCGCGCCTTCCCCCCGGAACCCGGGAAGAAAAAACTGCCGCGGGCGAAGATTTCCGGGAACTATATTCGCGCTCTGGGGGTACTAGTTGTGTTGACGAGGCGCCTACTGGGAGAATCGAGGGGTTTCCCGAGCTGATCCCCGGGGAACTTCTTTCATGGCATTTCTGACAATGACTCCATCTGATATAGGCTATCCGCTCCGCACCTCAACCGAGGAAGCGGACGACCGTTTCAATAACCGCAGCCAAATCCTTCGCCGCAAGGCGGCCGGCACGGCGGAGGATCCTTGAGGGTTCGATACAGGCGATCTTGATCGGGCGCACCACCGATGGCGCGGACAATCCGGTACGTTTCAGGTCGGCAATCGCCAGGTCGTGGCGCATCGTAGGGTTCTTCGCGCTGGTGACCATCACGACCCAGACGAATCCCTCGGCCGCGACCCCACGATTGGACACCACGAGCGCCGGTCGTCGCTTCTCGGCGAATTGATCACTGTACGGGAAAGGTACGACGACGATGTCGCCCGGCCGGTGCCCGGCACGTACCACTTTAGAGGTCGGCATACGCCACGTCGTCTTCTTCACTCGCCCATTCCGTGAATGTGGCGAACGGATCGTCGTCCTTGTGTGCCGTGCCTTTCTCGAGGCGAACGCCGTCCGCTTCGATCACGTAGCGCAGGCGGTCGCCCGGCCCGACGCGCAATTGCTCGCGCACCTCACGGGGCAGCACCGTCTGGCTCTTGACCGACAGCTTCGAATGAACCGTTTTGGCAGCAGATGTCACCATCGACTCCTTTTCGTAAGTCAGCTTACCGACTTACGGATCCCGTCGCAACGCCTGACCGGTCAAGCGGGGCCGATTGACCGATGCGCACCGAAACTTCTCCTTCGACGCCGTCGATGATCCGTACCAGCCAGTGCGGTACGTCGAGGCACACGTAATCGTGCGTGCTTGCGCCCGGCGTGCGTCCCACTGGCATGAAGTCGGTCACCGCGACCTTACCGCTCGGAGTCGAGAACACCGTACGCAGGATGTTCGTGGAGCCGACGTACGACCTCTCCGTTTCGAACTCGTTCTCCGGACGGATCGCCAGAAAGCCCCCCTTGGACGCGACGACGACGGCCATTCTCTGATGCGCGGTGTGCCGATGGCGGTCTGCGAGAAGACGTTTCGTCTCTACACGAGCGAACCCTACGCGGCCGACATCATACCGGTGCCACCCCGGGCGGCGATCGCCGCTGAGCAGATCAAGCCGTTCGATTGCTCGCGGCCAGCGGTGCGCAGCCCGCGTGAGACCAAAGGCGATGCGTACGATGCGATCACTGAAGCCAGCGGTGAGGTGTGTGGCACAGGGGGTTGTTGTTGATGGCCTCGTCGGCGGCGCTCCAGAGAATCGACTTCAATCAAATGCTGGGGTTGCCGGTTCGACGTGGCGCGGCGCGGACGATCTGGGATCTATCCGACCTCGATGATCTCACCGCGAGCGAAATTGTCACCGGAGACCACTGCTTCGGATGCACAGCTGGCGCCGGGTCGAGTTGCTCGGGCGCACTTCAGTGAGCGGTCGGCGCAGCGCCGCGGTGGTCGACTCTCGTCTCAATGGCTGAGAAGAAAGGACCGGCAGACGCTACTGCTTCAACACCCGTGCGCGATCGCGGTTGCGGCGTCGGCGGTTCCGCTGGAGAAATGGCCGACGTGGAAGTCGGCGAGGCCGCGAATGCTCATTGCCGACAGCTCTGCGCGGTCTACTGTCACGCCTCGCCACGGGCTCACAAGTCCGAGCACGGATTGCTCTGTTGACGATCTCCTTGAACGACATGCCGGTCTCTCGTGCCCGCTGCTCGAGCAGCGAGGCGAGATCGTCGACGAGCGTCAGAGTCGTACGCATATGGATGCTCTACACACCATTTACGATGATGTCAGAGCATCACCTTGGCGCAGAACTTCTTCGCGCCCTACGCTCGATGCCACGCAATTCGGTTTTGGGGCAATGCCCCCCGGGGCGAGCAGAAATCTGAACATGGGAACGCTACTCGGCAACCCGCGCACGGAGTTCAGTACACCTTTTCACCGCGCGTCAGCCAGATGCCCCAGGTACGGCTATAAGCGTGGATGCGGTCGGTGGCCGTCCCATCCGGCGCGACCACCGGCTGCCCGCTATTGAGCCACTCGAAGATGCCGCCGTAGAGGTTGTGAACGTTTAAAAAACCACGAGATCGCATGCGCTCGGCGACCTTCTCGCTGCGGTAGCCGATCGAACAGTAGAGGATCACACATGCGCCGCGGTCGATGTCGTCCACCGCCGCGAGGTCGAAGTCCTCGTCGCCGACGTGGCGAGCTCCCGGGATGTGACTGACGCGAAACTCATCCATGGCGCGGGTGTCCAGCCAGGTACACCCAGTCTCGTCTTTGGCTGCGGGGACGCTGATCTCGGGCACCGAATGGGAGAGCAGCGAAGAGAGAAGGCGAGCGAAACGGGGATTCTCGACGTCTGTGGCGAGCGTCGCTGATGCCAGTGCGGAGGCCGCGACCAAGGCGATGTAAACGCGAAGCGGAGCCCGTATCATGCAGTTACCCTCGCCGCGCTTCGCAGCCGAGTCAAGTTCGGGAACTCAGCGACGATCGCGATTGTATCCTCACACTGTCGACATTCCGATCGCGGTGTTATCGATCATACCGCCCTGGGTCGTGTGGCGACCGCGAAGGCCTCGTCGATCTCGGTTTCGGCGCCGTGGTTGGTATGGCGCTCTTGTGGGACATCCAACCACTCCGTCGCAGCAGAGAATGGTTGGAGCCGGCCTCCCTCGATTGGGTGTCCTGCTAATCCTGCTGCCGAATCGTCCACAGCGTATCGAGGTCGCGGAGCGAGTAGAGTGCGTAGCACGCGGCCAGCATGGGCCATGCGGCGAAGAACAGCAGATGATCGAATGGAGCCAAGTACTGGCGATATGATGAAAGGGTCGAGATGGCGTGGAGCACCAGCACGATGCCGTAGGTGAGACGCTTTCGATACCCGGAGACGAACCCGAGGATGAGCACCAGCTCCGCCACGCCGAGAACGGCAAGAAGCGAGCGCCCCATCCCCGGGATGAAATAGAAATTCTCGTAAACGGATGCGGCATGGGACGGGTTGACGAGCTTGTCCAAGGTCCACATCAACATCACCAGAGAAACGCTCAGACGAAGGCTGCAGAGTGCCACCGCGACGCGATCGCGGTCTATTCCAACTTGCATCGTTTCCTCCTCGTTTCCGTCTTCCACGAGCGTCCCTGGAACGATCATCCGGATCGTCACGCCCGCGCGTACCGTAGCTTCTAGTTGCCGAGAGCTACCGTGGCAGACCGGCAGCGGATCAGGAGCGATCGCTCTAGGGCATCCTCGCGCAGGTGCGCGATCTTCTGGTACCCGGCGGTTTGCGGAAGCTGTGTAAAGGCATCCCAACTCGGCCACTCGACGATGAAGAACAGGTCGGGGTCCCATTCTCCGATCAATGCCATATCGGGCGCGTAGCTCTCGACGAGCTTCCCGCCAAGCTCCGTCACGAAAGGCGCCGCCGCGGCAGCATACTCGGCGTACTTGCGCGCGCCGCCATCCTTCTTGAACCACAACGCGTTCAACATGTAGATCTTCTGATCAGTCATTCAACCACACCCCGCAGCTCCCCGGTGCGGAGCTACGCGCCTTCGACCACGCCGCCTTGACGAAGGCACCGTCCAACGGCGTGCCGGTGATGTGGTTGGTGTAGTTCGACAGGGGTCTTCATTCCGGCGCCGAGGACGACCTCCAACACTTGCTCCACATTGTACGTCATCTGATCTCCTCCTTCTGTTTGATCGACTTGTGGGTGATCGGTCCCCACGGGGCTCGAGCTGATCTTATCTTTCCCGATTGTGTGTGATGCGGCGGGCGGAGGAATGTTGCAGAGTTCCGCCAGCGTAGTGCGGCTCCGCACTGCCCGCGGCACCGCTTGTTTCACAGTCCGCATCCCCCGGGGCATTAGCCATGCCCGCGATGGCTACCGGCGCCCGTCGTACCTGGTGAACTCGACTTTCCTACTCCATGGGTCCCGCGCCCGAGATCTCGGCGTTTCGTTTCCCGGTGTTGGTTCTGACGCCGGCTTGCGGAAACGGAGGATGAAACGATCGGTGCGGCCGCGGATGCGGTCGTCGAAGACGTTTTCGCTGCGGTCGTCTTTCGGGTTTCTCAGGATATCGCTGGCCGCGTCGAGAACGAATCCGGCATCGGTGAGCTCGCGGCGGACCAGCTCCTCCTCGATGCGGTGAAGGCGTTTCACCTCGTCACTGCCCGCACCGGCCTTGGCGGCGTGGTCGATCACCAAGAAGGTCCCTCCTGGGCGCAGGCTTTCGTAGATGCGGCGGTTCATGGCGGCCCGGTCGACGTTCATCCAGTAGGTGTCGTGGTAGAAGAGAGCCATGATCGTCAGATCGACGCTTTCCTTCGGGAGATCGAACGCCTCCAGGTCGGCATCGAGGCGCTTGACGTTGTCGAACTGCCCCGCCACGAGCCGCTGTGCCAGTTGGTCTCCGTAGCGGCTCGAAGAAATCGAATTGTTGTGCGCGTAGACCATTCCCGAGGGACCCACCACGCGCGCGACGATCTCCGTGTACCAGCCATCGCCCGCCATCAGATCGGCGACGGTCATGCCGGGCCGCAGGCCGGCGAAGGTGAGAACCTCGGCGGGTTTGCGCAGCGGATCGCGCTCGCGGTCGACCGCCGTGCGCGAAGGATGCGAAAGCGCCGCCGCGATCGGGTCGGCTGCCGGCTCGGCGGGGGCCGAGACGACGAGAAGGCAAAGGGTGAGTAGTACGAACATCGGAGCTCCGACGCGCCGGAGCCTGCGCATGGTTTCTCTTTCGCAGCGCTGCGACAAGTCGCGTACAGTTTTCTGCTCCATTGCGGTGCTACCTCCCGGCCGATTTCTCGTAGTATTTGTCCCTGGACTAAATCAGCGAGCCCACAGCGCCCCGAGTTCGATGTCCAGTTCGGCGAAAGGCTCTGCGCGCACGGCCTCGCTGCCCGCGTGGGTGGCGGTGAGCGCGAAGTGGCCGCCCGTCGAACGATAGACCTCGAGGGGCCGCATTGCCGGACTGACCAGCCAGGCGTGCTGGACGCCTAACTCGGCGTACACGCGCAACTTCTTCAGGCGATCGATGTGTTCGGTCGAGGGCGAGAGAACCTCGCAAACCCAGTCGGGGGCCATTGTGAAATAGGGAACATCGGGCAATTCAGAGAGGCGTTCGCGCCGCCAGCCAGTAATGTCCGGCACGACAACATGGGGCCCGAGGTGAAGTTCGGGCTCGACCAAGAGGATCCATCCGCCCGGCCCGCCCACGCCCTCGTCAAATGGCGGACCGAGGCGGCTGCTCAAACGGAACGCCGCGCGCGAATGGAGGGAAGACGGCCTGGGAAACGTGTACAGATCACCGTCGATGATCTCGGCGACCCGGTGCTCTGGAACCGCCGCCAGATCTTCGTAGGTCGCCGGTCGCCGCGTGGGCTTTCCCATGCGCGAATTCTGCGCCAGGCAAGTATCGCGCGCAACTTTCAACTCGGTTGGGCGCTGGATCTAGCTTGTTTTCGTACGGCCGCGCGGCAGACCCTCCATGTCAGGTTCGTCCGCGCAACGATGTGGACTCGCCCTCTCGTGAACACCCCGCTAGCGGTAGTCGGGGTTGGGGAAGTCGAAGCGGCAGCCTGCGTCCCACTGTGAACGTTGATTTCCGTGTGCCGGGATACCGCCGCTACTTTTGAGAATGCGGGCGAGGTGCATGAGGTTCCACGTCATGAAGGTGGTGTTGCGATTCGTGAAGTCGTTCTCGGGCCCTCCCGATTGCGGATCGAGGTACGACGGGCCGGGACCCGCCTCGCCGAGCCATGCGGCATCGGCCTGCGGCGGGATCACATATCCGAGGTGCTGCAGCGAGTAGAGTACGTTCATGGCACAGTGCTTGGCGCCGTCTTCATTGCCCGTGACCAGGCAGCCACCCACTTTGCCGTAGTAGGCGTATTGACCGTGCTCGTTGAGGAGATGCGAACAGGCGTAGAGCCGTTCGACGACCCGGGTGCAGACCGACGACTTTTCGCCCAACCAGATCGGTGTCGTGAGGACGAGGATATCGGACGCCATGACCTTCTCGTAGATTGTCGGCCAATCGTCGTCATCCCATCCGTGCTCGCGCATGTCCGGGTAGACGCCGGGCGCGATATTGAAATCGACCGGGCGCAGAATCTCGACGTCGACCCCGTTGCGCTCGAGGATCGCTTTCGAGATGTCGATCAATCCTCCCGTGTGCGACAGCTCGGGACTGCGTTTGAGGGTGCAGTTCAAAAAGATCGCGCGAAGGCCCTCGAAGCTCCACGGACTGTCGTCACACATTGCTTCCTGCTTTGCGTTGAGTGCGTTCATTTCACCTCTACAAGTCTGGGTCGCAGCCGTTGAGGGCGGCGCGTACGGCGGCAATCAACTCATTGACGGTGACGGTTCCGCTGAAATCGTCGTCAAAAGAAATGCAGCTTTCGACACGGAAGCTGCCCAGCGCGATGTTCACCCCGCGCACCAACTCGGCGACGGTGATCCTGCCGTCGCCGTCGCAATCGCCGATACACGGCAACGGGCCGAAAGTCTCGGTTGGAGTCGGCGACGGTGGTGGCGTGGCCGTGAACGTGGCGGTCGATAGAGCCGTTGGGCTGGAGATCGGAGACGGGGTGACGGGTGGCGCGGCGGCAACGGTGAAAGTGAAGCTGTCGACGACACCGCCCGAGAAGGTGACGCGAACGAACGGACTTCCCGTATCCATGCTGACGAAGTTCTGCGGATCGCCGAACTGGGTTGCCTGGCGGCTGTCGGCAGAGGCGATGGTATCGCCGGACGCGTCGATCGCCAGGGCGGCGCCCGGCGCGAATCCAAAGCCGTGCACGAAGAAGAAACGCACCGAATCCACCGGCTCGGCGAAATCGACCGAGCCGGCCGCGGTGTCGATCTCATAGGAGAAGTCTCCCGACGCGTACAAGGCCGGGATCCGAACCGTGCGGACGACTCCCCCGCGCCAGGTTGATCCCATGAAATCGAACTCCCGGGTACCCTGCTCCGTCACTCCCGCCTCCGCACCGCTGTTGTCGAAACGAACCGTCACCTGTGCACCGGCAACGCTGACGAAGAATGCGGACAAAATTACGATACACCGAATCTGCCTCATTGCGAGTTCTCCTTGTGTTCGGCGCCGAGCCATACGTCGGTTCGCGGGTTGAAAGCGGCCCAGGCGAACCAGTAGACGACGACCGAGGGCAGGGGTTTACCGAACATGTCTGTCACGGTGGTTCGTTCGGCCTTGGGGTCGTGGAGGACACGTAACTCGTCGCCGCCGACACGGTCCCGCAGCCCCTCCACCGGCAGCGCGCGCAGGCGGTATGCCTTGCTGGCTTTGCCGTTCCGCACGCCGACGACCAGTTCCTTCGACGGCAATCGTCGATCGACTTTGCCGGGGGAGAACATCAGCCCGGGAGAGCTGCGGTATTCGGCGTAGGGATCGCGCCCGTAGTCGCGCCGGTGGCCGGTGGCGACGGACAAAACTCGAGAATCTGGGTTCCGCGCCCGCCAATCGGCCCAACTCGTTACTTCCGCCGTCAGCGGCTTCAGCTGCGTTTGATCGAAGCTGCCCGTCACGGCACGGCCGAGGAGTTGCGACCACAAGCTGTCGCTCTGGCGGTCGTAGATGAGGACGTTGCTGCGATACAGATTGCCAGAGACACCGAAGGTCAGTGTTTTCCCCTTTGCGGTCCGATCGAAAACGACCGCGCTGGCGGTCAGCGGACAGTAGGTGACGGCGATTGGCATTCCTCCGACCGTGTCGTTGACGACCTCGTGCCAGTTGAGGATCCGCAGCGGGTATGCTTTGCGCTCGTCACCGATCTCGACGCCGACGACGCGATCGCTGGGGCGGAGAAAGTCGGCCTCATCGACCGAAGTGAAATTCGGCTCCGTGAGCGCGGGGATTCCATCCTTGCCAGGTCCTCCGGACACGATCTCCGTGGTATCGATGCTCGATCGCGAAAAATCGAAGCCGGAGACGAAGCTGGCGCAGAATGCGCTGGCGATGACGATGATCGAAACGACGAAACCTCGAGACGGCGATTGGGTACGCATACCCGGATAACCCGCGGGAAGGGCGTATAGTTCCCGAGATCCTGAAAAATTCGAGATCGCCTCGACGACGCCCAGCGAAAAAGCACCAAGGGCCAGAAAATTTTGCGGTGCGGGGAACTTTTCGACAGCGGCGGCGGTTCTTGCAGGATGAGGGTTGCGATCGATATAGCGCTCGACAGAGCGGCGAATACGCGGCTGGCCGCGTCTTTATGCCGCAAATAGGGGAACTTCATGGACTTTGCGAAGGAGCTATTGAGCCAGCCGTGGTGGCTCGTCGTCTGGATCGGCTGGATGGGAGCCGTCAACATGGCCGCGCTTGCGTTTGTCGGGCGCGTCGAAGCGCGGTGGACGCTGGTGGCTTTTGCCGGAGCGTTTGTCACGATGAATCTGCTGCATGCCGCGGTCGGCTACGTCCGGCTGCTCGGCCTGGCGCACGTCCTCTTCTGGACACCACTTCTCATCTACCTGTGGCCGCGATTGCCCAGCTACCCGCCGTCGGCGGCGTACGGCCTTTGGCTGCGCCTGCTCTTCGCCACCAACGCTCTGTCCCTGATCGTCGACTACGCCGACGTCGTTCGCTACCTGTTCGGCGATCGGTCCTGAGCCGATGGCGACCGCCGCGGCGTTTGTCGCCGCTTCGATCTATTTCACGGCGGCCTTCGCGCTCTTGCTGTACGGAGTGAACTGCTACGTTTTGGTCGCGTTCTTTCTGCGTCGGCGAAAGGAAGCGGCGGCGCAGCGGGTGAGCATTCGAACCCGCGCCGCGGACCTGGTAGCCGCTCCCAATGCACCGCTGGTCGTCAGCCAGATTCCGATCTACAACGAGATGAACGTTGCGGTGCGGGTCCTCGAAGCTGCCTGTCGGATGCGCTACGCTCCCGGCCGGCACGCGGTACAGGTGCTCGACGACTCGACGGACGAAACCCGTGCCCTCGTCGACCGCACCGCCGCACGGCTGCGCATGCAGGGGCATGACATCACGGTCGTGCGTCGTGCAGGGCGAGAAGGCTTCAAGGCCGGGGCGCTGGCGCACGGCATGAGAGCGTCCAAGGCCGAACTGTTCGCCATCTTCGACGCCGACTTCGTGCCGCCTGCTGATTTCTTGTTGCGTACGGTTCCGTTCTTCCTGGATCGTCCCGAGATCGGCTTGGTGCAGTGTCGATGGGGACACTTGAACCGCCAACGCTCCCTGCTGACGCGCGCCCAGGCGATGGGAATCGATGGTCACTTCATGGTCGAGCAGTCGGCTCGTGCGTGGAATGGGCTGGTGCTGAATTTCAACGGCACCGCCGGCATTTGGCGTCGCGCGGCCATCGATGCCGCGGGCGGCTGGCAGGGTGATACCCTGACCGAGGATCTCGATCTCTCCTACCGCGCCCGGCTGGCCGGTTGGAGGGCCACCTACCTGCCCGACGTGGTGGTCCCCGCGGAGATCCCCGAGGACGTCAACGCCTTCAAGAGCCAGCAGTTTCGCTGGGCCAAGGGCTCGATGCAGACGGCGATCAAACTACTGCCGCGCATTTTGCGATCCGATCTTTCGCGGTTCACCAAGCTACAGGCTTTCCTTCATCTCACGCACTACGCGGTGCATCCATTGATGCTGGTACTGGCCCTGCTGTCACTGCCCGTCGTGCTCGGGCTACCGGCGGCGCTGCCGCCGGTGGCGTACGTGGCGTTGGGTGCTCTGTTGATCGGCGCGATGTTGGCGCCGAACACGATGTACATCGTGAGCCAGCGCAGTGCTTATGCGGACTGGCGGCGCCGGGTAGCCTATCTGCCGGTGCTATCGGTGATTGGAGTCGGCACGGCGGTGTCCAACACGCGGGCGGTAATCGAGGCAATCGCCGGTCGGCCGAGCGAGTTCGTGCGAACACCCAAACGCGGCGAGCTGACTACCACCGAATATCGAGTTGTTCCTTCGGCTATGGCGGTCGCGGAGATCGCGTTGGGCGCGTACTGTGTCACCACGCTAGGCATCCACCTCGCCACGGCGGAGTATCTGATTGGACCGTTTCTGGCCCTCTACGCGGCTGGTTTCAGCTCCGTCGGGGTATTGAGCGTACGAGACGCAATGCGGTCCGGCGCGCGAACTCGGGCGTCTGGATGAGCGCCCTCGAACGGCCCGGACGCTGGATCGGCTTTGTCACCGCCACGGGCGCGTTCGTCCTTCTAACATTCCATTCGACCGACATCGGCCGCTCGGCAGGGTGGCCGGCGTTTCCCCTACCCTTTGGCTTGCGCCTCCCGGCGGGCGGGTTCATTGCGGTCTACCTCGCCACCGCGCTGGCCGGTCTGACCGCGTTTCTTCTCTTCCCTGCCGGCCGCTCTTTTCGTACCGGGACCGTGGCCGTCCTCGTCGCGGCGGCGGTGGTGCGACTCGCAGCATTGCCGCAGGCGGCTTCTGACGACGTCAATCGCTATCTCTGGGAGGGGCGAATTCTCGCCGCGGGATTGAGCCCGTACACGCACGCACCTGTCGCCGCGGACGATCCCGCCGCGGATCGATATCGCAATGCCGCGGATCCCCTGTGGAGTGGGATCAATCACCCTGAGATGACGGCGATTTACCCGCCGCTGGCGCTCGGGTTGTTCGCCGTGGTGGCCGCGGTCGCCTACGACCCGCTGGCGATCAAATTGGTCATGGGGGGCCTCGATCTCGTCGCCGTCGCGGTGCTGCTTCTCCTGCTGCGCCGGCGGCGCGTATCTCCGCGGTGGGCAATTCTCTACGCGCTCAATCCGCTTGCGGTGCAGGCGTTTGCCGGTGAGGGGCATCTCGACGCCGCGCAAGTCCTGCTGCTTCTAGTCGCGTTGCTCTTCGCCGCCCGCCGGCACTGGCGGATGATGTTCGCCACGCTCGGTCTAGCAGTGCAGATGAAGTACACCGCCGTGGTCGCGGTACCGTTTTTCCTCAACCGCGAAAACGCGCGTCACGCATGGTTGGGGTTGGTAGTGATGGCCGCACCGTTCGCACCGTTCATCGCCTCCGGCGGCATTGGTTCGATATTCACTTCTCTGTTGCGCTTCGGCAACGACATGGGCTTCAACGGCTTTGTACATGGTTGGCTGCGTTTGATGACCGGCGACCTCGGGCTGACCACGGCGATTTGCAAGGGAGCGGGCGCGAGCGTGCTCACCTTCGGGTTCGGACGGTGGTTACGCGGTCACGTGCCGAGGCGCGATCCGGCGGCCGGGGTATTGTTCGCACTTTCCGCCTTTTTGTTGTTCGCGCCGACCGTGCACTACTGGTACATCGCCGCCGCCTTGGCGCTCAGCGCCCTGGAGGGATCGCTATTCTGGCCGCTCGCCTCGGCGACGATCGCCTTTGGCTTTGTCGCCAATGGCGTGGCCGCCGAAACCGGCACCTTCCACCAGCCGGCGTGGGCACAGGCGGCGACATGGGCACTGCCGACACTGCTTCTTGCCGCGAATCCGCGGTGGCCGCGATGGGCCATCTTCGCGACGCCGCGTTCGGTGTCGGTGATCATCCCCGCGCGCGACGAGGCTGTTTGGATCGAGGGCGCGGTGCGGACCGCCGCGGCGGACGATTGCGTGGTCGAGGTGATCGTCGTCGA
>JBGTMF010000529.1:0-1872 GCA_041743795.1 Thermodesulfobacteriota bacterium
GCCGCAGGCGGCGAGGGCAATCTCCAGCGCGTCGGTGCCGTTGGCGACGCCGACGACGTGCGGCGTGCCGAGGAAGGCGGCGAACTCCGCCTCGAACCCGGCCACCTCTGGTCCGCCGATGAACTGACCGCTGGCGAGCACCGCCTGCAGAGCGGCGTCGATCTCGCTTTGCAGGGCCCGGTATTCGCCGGCCGGGTCGACTGGAGGGATATTCATCTGCAGGAGACCGCGGCCGCGTCTCAGGCGGCAGGGGACAAGGGCGGGTGGTAGAGGACCAGCATGGTGTAGCTGATGGCGGGGCGATCGCTGCCGACGACGTGGACGGCGATCTCCTGGGTGACCTGCGTGCCCTTGGGCTTGGCCTCGACGGCCAGCAACCGCGAGCGGGCGTGCACCTTCGCGCCCGCAGGAACCGGCGAGATGAAGCGAAGCTTGTCGGCGCCGTAATTGGTGGCGTTGCCGAAGCCGACGATCCGGTAATCGCTCGAGGTGCGCAGTTTCGGCAGGAGGCTGAGGGTGAGGAAGCCGTGCGCAATGGTGCGTCCGTACGGGCTTTCCCGCGTGGCGCGCTCGACGTCGACGTGGATCCATTGGTGATCGCCGGTGAGTTCGGCGAACTGATCGATCATCGACTGCGAGATCTCCAGCGCCTCGCCAAAGGCGCCGAACTCTTCGCTGACGTGTGCCCGCAGCGCGTCGATGTCGTCAAAGCGGATCTCTTGCATGCGCTCCTCCTCGTCGAACTCGTCTATCCAAAGTACCCGGGTGCTTCAATCGCCGGACGTGCTCCGGCCGCGCCGGGCTGCTACAAGGGCCCGCATGGACATCACCAATCTCAGTGGAAAAGTCGCTCTGGTCACTGGCGCGGCCAGTGGCATCGGCAAGGAGACCGCGCTGGCGCTGGCCCGGCGCGGCGCCGACATGGTGCTCTGCGACCTCAATGAAGTCGCCTTGCGCAGCGTCGCGGAGGAGATCGAAGGCCTCGGACGCAGGGTCATCCGGCAACGCGTCGATGTCGCCGATCGGTCCGACATGGAGGCATTCGCGGCGGCGGTGCACGGCGAGGTGCCTGCCGTCGACATTCTCATGAACAACGCCGGAGTCGGTCTCGGCGGCGGATTCCTACACACCGGGCTCGACGATTGGGACTGGGTGATCGGCATCAACCTGAAGGGGGTCATCCACGGCTGTCACTTCTTCTTACCGCCGATGGTACAGCGGCGTTCGGGACACGTCATCAACGTCGCCTCGGCGGCTGGGCTGGTGGCGACCGAATCGCTGGCGGCCTATTCGACCACCAAGTTTGCCGTCGTCGGCTTGTCGGAGGCGCTGCGCGAGGAACTGTGGCCGCACGGAATCGGGGTCACCACCGTTTGCCCGGGTATCATCAACACGCCGATCACCGCTTCGAGCCGGATCGTCGGTCCGCTGGCGACGCCGGAGTCGCGCCAGCAGATGATTGCGGCATACGCGAAAAGAAACTACGGCCCGGAACGGGTGGCGCAGAACATCCTGCGCGCGGTCGAACGCAACCGCGGCGTAGCGCCGATATCGCCCGAGGCGTGGGGGATTTACTACTTGAAGCGGCTGGCACCCGGTATGACGGCCTACCTGACGCGAACCGTGGCGGCGCGCGAGCGCCGCCGGCGCGGCCTTTGAAATACGGAGAATTCCAAATTCCAGATTCCAAATTCCAACGGCTGGACTGATGTTCTTTGGAATCTGGAATTTGGAATTGCCGTTAGGCAGGCGCGGCTACGGGCAGTAGCGGTTCAGTTCGCGGCGGAGTTCCTCGACGGAGAGTTGTCCGGGTGCGACCGCATGCTCGAGGTAGCCGTAGGTGAGCAGCGAGCCGCACAGCGGGAAGAAAAC
>JBGTMF010000530.1:0-7923 GCA_041743795.1 Thermodesulfobacteriota bacterium
GCGCCGTAGATCTCCGGCGTGGCCACCGCCGCACACGCGCCGAGCGCCGCCGCGACGATCGGCCGCCGCATGAATTTCCCAACCACTCGAGAGAATCGATGTAATGCTGTCACTCCTGCCCGCCCCTTTCGTCGAGGAGGCCTATTTATCTGGCTTGTCTTTCAACCGTCGATGATTTTTCCTGCCAAAATTGTGATTCGACACGACAGCGAGCCTCCCGCGATGGTCTGTCCTTTACCCCCAAGTCGGCGGGCGGGACACGACGGGCAGAGGGCCACCTTCCTGCAGACATCCGTGAACCCAGAGGGTTCGAAGCCGGAGGTCCGTCCGTAACCCCAAGTCAGCGGGCGAGACACGACGGGTTGAGGGCCACCTTCCTGCAGACATCCGTGAACCCAGAGGGTTCGAAGCCGGTAGCCGGTGGTTGGAGCGCAGCGATACCACCGGGGTCCGCGGAGAGAAGCCCGACCGCACCCCGGAGGGGTGCCAGCTATCTGGCACCCCTCCGGGGTGCGTGTCGGTGTGAGGACTTTCGCAACCGGTGGTACCGCTGCGCTCCACCACCGGCTAATCTCTGACATCCCTTCGGGATGCGTTGCACGCACCATTCGTGTGCAGCTACGCTCCACCACCGGCTAATCTCTGACATCCCTTCGGGATGCGTTACACGCACCATTCGTGTGCAGCTGCGCTCCACCACCGGCTAATCTCTGACATCCCTTGGGATGCGTTACACGCACCATTCGTGTGCAGCTGCGCTCCACCACCGGCTATTCTCTGACACCCCTTCGGGATGCGTTGCACGTACCATTCGTGTGCAGCTGCGCTCCACCACCGGCTAATCTCTGACATCCCTTCGGGATGCGTTGCACGCACCATTTGTGGGCAGCTGCGTTCTTTGGGGGTAAAGGACAGCCAGATGGGAGGAATCGTCCATGCGACCGACAGACGGAGGGCGTGGGAATGCAATGGTCTTCGCGACGATCGACATGCGACAGGACGGACCCGTGAGTTGGCTCACATCGAACCGCCCGGAAGCGCTTAACAGCGCGCCTCCCGCGGTGGTCTGTCCTTTACCCCAAGTCAGCGGGCGAGACACGACGGGTTGAGGGCCACCTTCCTGCAGACATCCGTGAACCCAGAGGGTTCGAAGCCGGTAGCCGGTGGTTGGAGCGCAGCGATACCACCGGGGGCCGCGGAGAGAAGTCCGACCGCACCCCGGAGGGGTGCCAGATTGATCGGTCAGAGGATCAACGGATTGAGGAACGACAGGGCCAGGTCGATTCATCATTTGCGCGCAAGGGCACCGCGCACAAACACGCCCGTAAAAGTCCGATCTTATGAAGTGATGGCAGTCTCCTTATAATAAACAAGGAGACTCCAGGAATGAGATACGCAATTGCCGCACTGGCATTGGCGATCGCTGTGGCTGACGACGCCCGAGCGACAACTTTCGTTTCGTTGGATCAGGAACAACTCGCGGACATGTCCGATGCCGCTATCGTTGGCGTGGTGGTGGAGATCAGATCGGGTCGTGAGATCGAAAGCGGCGAGATTCGAACCGACATCCACATCGTCGTTGAAGAGGTTCTCTTCGGTGACGTACCTCAGGATCGGGCCGTCGTGCGCGAGCCCGGCGGGCGCGTCGGCGGCGACGAAGAGTGGATCTACGGATCGCCTTCGTTTCGCATCGGCGAAGAGGTGATGGTTTTTCTAACCGCGGCACGGGACGGGACGTATCGCGTCACCGCCATGGCACTCGGCAAGTTCGGAGTCCAGGAGGACTCGGACGGCTACACGGAACTGGTACGGGATCTGGGCGAGGGGGTACAGGTGCTCGACGGTTCGGGCGCCTTGCTCACCGACCCGGAGGTGGAAGTGATGCCGTTGTCGGAGGCCATCCGGCACGAGAGAAGAGATCGACACGACTCGCGGCGCCGCGCCGAACCGGCAGTCGAACCCGACGAGCTGATGGAAACCGAACTGCATGGTGAGTTCACCTTTTTCGGCAGCACCCCGGCGCGTTGGTTTGAGCCGGATTGGAACGAGCCAGTGACATTCAAGGTGGATCCCACCGGCGACCCCGGGCCGCTGCTCGGACCTGCGCAATCGGTGGGCGCAATCCATGACGCGTTCGACTCCTGGTCGGCGGTCAGCGGGTCGGCCTTCGAATTGATCGCCGACGAACCCCTGGCCGAACCGCTGCCGTTCGCCGGATGCACGGGCGGAAACCGCATCGTCTTCAACGACCCGTTCAATGAAATATCCGACCCCAGTGGTTGCGGCGGCGTTCTGGCGGTCGGTGGCTACTGCGTGACGGCCGAGACCAAGGTGGTCAACGACACGCAGTTCCGACGCATCCGCGTCGGCAAGGTGGCGTTCAACAACGGGTGGTCGAACTGCTCTTTCTGGAATCGCTGCAGTCTTGCCGAGATCGCCACGTACGAGATCGGCCATGCCATCGGGCTCGGCCACTCGCCGGAAACGAATGCGATCATGCGTTCGCACGCCTACCTCAACGGACGCTGCGCATCGCTCGGCAGCGACGATGAGGACGCGATGCGCTTCATCTATCCGTCGAGCGGGGACGCCTCCACGCCCACGCCGACGCCTACCTCGACCGCGACGAGGACTAACACCAGCACGCCCACGTATACCTTCACCGCCACGCCAACCGATACGCCGACGCAGCAGGTGGTGGTAAACACGCCAACCCACACCTATCCGCACACCCCGACCGGGACGGCGACGCCGACCCAGGTCCCTGATACGCCCACCCCGTCCGCGATACAGCACCACGTCCGCGGCATGGTCCGCTACTACATGTGCGGAAGCGCTGTGCCAGGTGTCGAAATCGCGCTGACCGGCACGATCCCGCGCATGGTAATGACCGGCTCCGAGGGGGAGTTCGACTTCGCGGATGTCGGCGCCGGCGAGATGGAGCTTCACGGCGACAAGGACGACGATGTTCGATCGATCTCCGCGCTCGATGCCGCCTACGCCTTGCAGTCCGTCGTCGGCAACCGCGTGCTTACAGCGCGGCAGCGAATCGCGTGCGACGCGACCGGCGACGGCACGGTGTCCGCGCTCGACGCCTCGCGCATTCTACAGCGCGCGCTCGGCGCGATCGATACATTTCCCGTCGTCGAACGCTGCGGCAGCTCCTGGCTGATCGTGCCCGAGGCGGAACAAAGCGGTATGGCCGTCGAGCCGAGTATCACCCCGGTCGAATGTTCCCCGGGTGGCATTGCCGTCTCTTCGATCGACCATGAGTGGGCGGATCTCAACTTCGATGCGATTCTGTTTGGTGATTGCAACGGCGGGTGGGGTGCGTCGGCCGGCGCCTCCTCGCGCACGGAGGATCGAACGGATCGCACGATGGTGCGCGTGGGGCGCGCCAAGGTTCGAGGCAATACCGCCTCGTTTCCCGTGTATGTCCGCTCCAGGCTGCCGTACCAGTCACTCGACCTCGAGCTGCGCTACGACGAGTCGGAGATGTCACCGACTGGACTGGAAGGACGCCGCACCACCTCGCGTGCCATGCTCGGTCACAACGTCGTGCAGCCCGGGACCATGCGGATCGCCTTCGCGTCGGCGGATATGGTCAGGCGTCGCCAGGGTATCTTGCTGTTCGTGAACTTCGATTTGACGACCCCGGCGCGCGCCCCCTCGTCGGTCTACCCGGTCGATGCGCGAATCGACGACCGCGAAGTACCAGGCCTTTCAAGTCAGCGACGCCAATGAACGCCGCCGAGTCGTCATACCTGGCCACCGCACCGGTCGGCATAGCGTCTCGGCTCGCCGCCTAGTTGCCGTAGGAATCCTTCGCGCCTTGTCGGCTACGGATCAAGCCGGGCTTCCACCTTGGGCGTTGTTCACGCCCGCCAGCCGTGTTCGCGTGTCCACGAAACCGAGGCAAGCTCATGATCACAGCATTCCCGGTATGCCCAGCGCGGTCAGCCGTGCGAGCCGGAACCCGGCGGCTCCCGTTTTCTGTTCGCCTGCTGCGGCTTGCCAAGCGGATCTTCCTGTGGACTTCGGGGCGGTGGTGCTGGAGCGGGACGCGCCGTCGCCCCCGCGCCTCGCACTCTCGACGACTCGGGAACGCGCCGCGACTATCCTCCGGAGTCTCATCTTGCTGGCTTCGGCGGCGGTGCCATCGGGATGTCGTCCGGGAGTTCAGCGACGAGATCCTCGCTCATCCCCACCTGTTCGATGAGGAAACGGCGCCGCTCCGCGTGCTCCACCGGGCGTTCGGTGTACACGCCGTCCGCGTCGATCTGCGCCAACTTGCCGAACGCCGCGCCGATGCGAACACCCTCGCGCAAGACGCTGACGCATAGGCCGAAGTTGAACGGACTCCACGAACGGGTCCCCTCGTGGAGGTGCGAGAACTCCGCGGCGCTCGCGCCGACGCGGTTGAGCGCACACTCCATCACCGCACCCCCTGTCAGAAAGTTGCGCCAGCGGACGCGAAACTGGTCGCCGACCCAAACACCCGTGACGCCCCACGTTGGGTGCGCGATCATCGACTCGCGCCCGGGGCGCATCGGCAGCGGTTCTCCGTGCAAGATCGAGGCGTCGACCACGTACTCCGCGCCGTCGAGCGCGATCAGGACCGAACCGTGGTTGGGCGGAAGGTCCGGCGCGATCAACATCGTCGCAAGTACTCGCCGCGCGTCGAACCCAAGCCACTGCAAGAGATGGTGAAGCGCGCCGTTACCCGCCCAGCACGTGCCGCCGCAGCCGTGCGCCAGCCACGTGGTGAAGAAGGACTGCGGGTCGTCGCCGGGCAGGCGCGCGGAGTCGCCGCGGCGCACGTGGATCAACTTGGCGACGTTGTCGAACGGCACACCGCGACACCACGCGGCGTAGAGCGCCGACAAGCCCGCCAACGTCGCCGACGGCGGCGTGGAGAAGCCGAGCTTTTCCAATACCTTTTCTTCGAGGGGATCGGCCATCCGTCGCGGCTCCTTGGCTTAGCGCGCCCGGCGCGGCACCGCAAGGCGATACCACCGGTTTCGAAAACCCTCCACCGCATCCCAAAGGGATGCCAGAGATTAGCCGGTGGTTGAGCGAAGCGGTACCACCGGTTGCGAAACCCCCCGCCTCCACCGCATCCCGAAGAGATGCCAGAGATTAGCCGGTGGTTGAGCGAAGCGGTACCACCGGTTGCGAAACCCCCCGCCTCCACCGCATCCCAAAGGGATGCCAGAGATTAGCCGGTAGTTGAGCGAAGCGGTACCACCGGTTGCGAAACCCCCGCCTCCACCGCATCCCAAAGGGATGCCAGAGATTAGCCGGTGGTGAGCGAAGGCGCGTCTCGGTCGAAGAGAAATTCCGCCCGCTTTTCCGGGCAACGTGATAAACCGTTGATCATCGACCCGCCCAGCAGCGGCGCCGTGGGCGACACGCACCCGGGCGGCAGACGAGGAGACGACATGAAAACGATCGTGTTGGCCTTGTTGTTACTGATCCCGGCGGCGACGTGGGCGCAAAAAAAGGAGGAAGCTGTCGATCCGCAGCACCTCAAGATGCTCAAGGCGGGGAGGCAGGCCGAGAGCGAGGCAAGTACGGCCGGCCAGGGGATCAATAAAGGTCGTCGCGAACAGGGACCCGGCCCGGCGGCGGAATCCGGGTCCTCCGCCGGCGCGGGCGCCGCGGAAAAGGCGGCGAGACCAGCCAAGCAAGAATCGCAGTGATGCGCAGGCACCGCCGTCGTTACTACGTTTCGCACGCCGGCAGTCGCAGGAAGCGCGGCAGGAAGAACGTAAGCCACGCGGCGGTGCCGGCGAGCCACACTCCCGAGGCCCAACCGAGGTGCTCGAAGTAGCGGCGGCAGTTCCAGCGACGCGTTCGAGTCAGCGGTGCCAGCTCACCGCGTGGTCCTCGTCGTCGATGGCCCAGACGGCGCGATGCAGCTCCGTGATCACCGTCGGATCGTAGAGCAGTTTGCGCTTGTCGGTCGCCGACAGCTCGGCCACGCCGTGCGTCACGGCCTTCTCGGCCAGCACTCGCCGCTCGCTCGCGATCAACGCGCTGGTGCGGCGGTCGCCCCGGAGCAGGGCGCGGTGGATGGCGTTGGCGAACGGATCGACGATCGCGCGGGCGAAGCCGCTCCGTTGTAACGGCTGTGCTCTCTCCCCGGCGAGCTGATCAGCGACGTCGGCCAGTTCGGCCGGTGGAGCGGTTTCCTCGGGTATGAGGAAGAGGCGTCGCGCCCGCGCCGCCGTGCCGAGGCGAACGCGGCTGGCGTAAACCGAGATCGGAACAGACAAGACAAGGCCGACGACGATCGGCGTCAGCCACCAGAAGTAACCGGGATTGAGCCAGAACACGGCCAGACCCCAAGCCGAGGCGACCACCGTGTCGAACCCGTGATGGCGCACGGCTTCCGACCAACCCGTTTCGCTGTCTTCGCGCGTCGAGGAACGCCACGTGACCGTGTAGCCGAGAAGATTGGTGAGAACGTAGCGGGTGTGAAAGACCATCCGGATCGGCGCCAGAACCGCGGAGAAGAGCACCTCGAGCACGGCGCTCGCCCACAAACGAAACACTCCGCCGAAGCCGGCGCTCTGGCCGCGCAACGTAATCAGCACCAGGCTCAGGATCTTCGGTAGGAAGAGAATCGCCGCCGTGATGATCGCCAGCGCGATGGCCCAGTCCGGCCGCCAGACGGGCCAATCCGGGAAGAGACTGTGCGCGGCGGGGAAGTACACCGGCTCGCGAACGGCTTGCCACACCGCCTCGCCGCTGCTCATCAAGAGGAAGCAGAACCAAAGCAGCGCCGAGACGTAGGAGAGAATCCCGTTGACGAATAGCGCTCGGTGGGCGCCGGCAATCCCGCGCGTCACGACCAGCCGCAGGTGTTGCAAGTTGCCCTGGCACCAGCGGCGATCCCGCTTCATCTCCTCGAGCAGCGACGCGACCGATTCCTCGAAGGTTCCGCCGAGATCGTACGCCAGCCAGAGATCCCATCCAGCGCGTCCAAGTAGGGCGGCTTCGACGAAGTCGTGGCTGAGGATCTCGCCGCCCATCGGCGGTTTGCCGGGGAGCGTGGGCAGCGAGCAGTGCTCCATAAAGGGCGCAATGCGGATGATCGCGTTGTGCCCCCAGTACTGGCCGTCGCCCAGCTGCCAGAAGTGGAGGCCGGTGGCGAACATCGGACCGTAGACGCGGTTGGCGAACTGCTGCACGCGGCCGAACAGACTGAGGCGGCCGACCGACACCGGGACGGTCTGGATCACCGCCGTGTTCGGCAGGCACTCCATCATGTCGACCAGCCGCACCAGCGTATCGCCCGCCATGAGGCTGTCCGCGTCGAGGACGATCATGTATCGGTAGTTCGCGCCCCAGCGGCGGCAGAACTCGGCGACATTGCCACTCTTGCGTTCGACGCGAATGCGGCGGCGCCTGTAGAAGACGCGACCCAGTCCGCCACTGCGACACCAGTCGAACCACGCCATCTCCTCGTCGATCCAGCGGTCGGCGTCGGCCGTGTCGCTGAGGACGAAGATGTCGAACTCAGACGCTCGTCCGGTTCGTCCGAGCGAGCGGTCGGTCGCGCGCAGGCCGGCGAAGACCCGGTCCACGGGCTCCTCGCAGATCGGCATGATGATCGCAGTGCGCCCGCGCGGTTGGGCGGCCGCGGCCCCCTCCGTTTCAACCGCGGCACGGGTGACGGCGTACCGATCGCGCCGGCTGACGAGGATCACGAAGCCTGCCATCGCGGTCCAGAAGCCGATCGAGATCCATCCGAACAGGGCGCCGAAGAAGACCGAGATGATTATTTCGCGCCAGTTGCCGCCCTGCTGCGGAAGGACGTCGATCATGAATCGCGCCGCGATGACGCTGGGCACGGCGACCAACGCGCCGAGCAAGATGCGGCGCCGTACGGCCGCTCGCTCCCAGCGTCGACGCGTG
>JBGTMF010000531.1:0-4090 GCA_041743795.1 Thermodesulfobacteriota bacterium
CGCGAACTCAATCCGCCACGCGTACCGCGACGCGCACCGGCACGTCGACGCGGACGCCGACCGTGACTCGCACGCCAACGGCGACGGTCGCCGGAGCCGGACCGGTCGTGACCTACTTCGGGGTCGCCCGCGCCGATGGAATCGTCACCGCTCCGGTCGGCACGACCGGCGAAGGTTATCCGATCTTCGTACGATCGGTCCCGCAGGGGTTCTTCGTCGTCGTCGAGGCCCGCCGCGGGCCGGAACTTTTGCCGGTGGGCACCTCCACCTTTAATTGGTCTCCGAGCAATCCGGATTTACTGCCGCATTTCATGATCGTTTCCAGCCGCGCCCTCGGCAACGGCAGTGCGATGGTGTGTGATGACGGAGCGAGCGGCCCTCCCGGCGGCGTCCCGGCGGTGGATCCCCCGGTTTTCGGAGGTTCGCAGGCCGCCGCCAACGCCATCAACGATTTCGGCTGTCGCTTCAGCGCCCGGTCGAATGCGACGGACGCATGCACCCGCGACTTCACTGCCATCTCTCGGTTTGTCGACCCGGCGACCACGATCCAGTTCTGCCCGCAGGTCGGCATCGGCGCCGAGATGGCATTTCCGGTGGGAGACACGCGGCTGACGGTACTCCTGCGCAACACGGCCGGGCAGGTCGGCCTGCCGTCGAGCATCGTCGTTCGCGTGCTGCCGTAGTGTCCTGAGTTGGAAGTTCGTTGACGAATCTCTGAATCAGGACACTAGCCGCTGCGGCGGGGCCGACTGCCGTTCGGTGCACTTCAGTAGAAAATCGCTTCGCGATCGGCGACGCCCTTGTCGAGCATCTGCTGAATCTGCGCCTTGACCCGAGCGACTTTTTTGCGGACCTCGGTGTCTTCGTCGTCGGGATTGCCGCGAAAGGTCATCGGTTTGCCGAAGTAGATTCGATACTTCACCGGCAGGGGCAGCAGGCCGAGTGGGCCGAGAAGTGGGAATGTCGGCGTAATGGGAAACGCGGGCATGCCGAGGATGCGGGCGAGCGCTTTCAGATTGGCGATTCCGGGTGCTTGTTCCTCGGAGCCGACGACGGCCACCGGAACGATCGGCGTGTCGGTAGCGAGGGCGAGACGCATGAATCCGTAGCCGAAATGTTGCAGCTGGTAGCGCTCCGAGAAGAGCTTGTTCATGCCGCGCACACCTTCTGGAAAGGCGATGACGGCCTCATCCTGGGCGAGCAGGTCTCGGCAGTTCTTCGGGGTGCCGACCACCGAACCGGTGCGCACCATCGCCTCACCCATGAACGGCAGGGTCGGCAGCCAATACTCACCCATGCCACGGACAATTCGCGGCGGCTCGGCCTCGAGTACGGTGGCGACGCCGATCATCGCAGCGTCGATGGCGACCTGCCCGGCGTGGTTCGAAATGATGAGGACCTTACCGGTCGGTAGGTTGTCGATGCCGATCACTTCGACGCGGAAGTAGTAGCGGTAGAGAACGGTGGCGATGACCAGGGCAGACTGCACGGAGCGGATGTCGAGCCCCCAGGGGTCGTAGCCGAATTCGTTCAACTTGGTGGGGATGCGCGCCAGTTTTTCCGCCACCTCGTCTTCGATTTCGCGCACGAAGTCCGGTCTCAGCCGGTCGAACAGGCTGGTGAATGCCCCCTTCGATTCCGGCGCGTTGCTGTGCGGGCCCCTGCGTTGCTTTGCCTTTGCGGGCGGTCGCTTTGCCTTCGCGGACGGTTGCTTTGCCTTCGCGGGCGTTCGCTTTGTCTTTGCGGGCGGTTGCTTTGCCTTCGCGGACGGGCGCTTTGCCATGGGCATTCCTTCGTCGGTCACAGGTGGGCTTCGGCGAATGTTTGCGCCAGCGAATAGCGCGGCTCGAAGCCGGTCGTCTCGCGAAACCGGGTGTCGTCGAGAGTGCACTGGTACTTGGCGAAATCGATGGCGCCGCGGGGGAACGGATAGAGGCCCCACTGGAAAAGGCGCGTGATGACCGTACGCAGGGCAAAGTCGGGCAGCGGCACGCCGCTGCCGCCGATCAGCGAAATGGCGGCGTGCAATGGAAGCGCACCGGGGCCGGCGACGTTGAATGTGCCGCGGGCTTCTTTGGCGATGGCAATCGTGAAGGCGTGCGCGAGGTCGTCCTCGTGAATGAACTGCAGCATCGGATTGAAGCCGATGACGGTCGGTACGTACTCCCGCTGCAGGTACTTGCCGATCGAACTGCGCACCCGCGAACCGAGGACATTGACCGGACGCAGGACGGCAATCGCGACTTCGGGGTGCTGCCAGAGCGACGCCGTAGCGACCATATCCATCTCGGCGAGGTCGCGTATCTCCGGATAGGTGCGGCTGACGCTGAGTGGGAACGATTCATCCATGTAGTACGGGTTGTCCGGCAATGCCCCGTACACGTAGGAACTGGAGTTGATGATCACTTGCCGCACTCCGTGCTCGACGGCGAACTCGATCAGCTTCTTGGTGCCGACGACGTTGACCTCGTGGCGTACCGCAGGGTGCACGCGGAAGTGTCGCACCGAAGCCAGATGGATGATTGCGTCGGGCTTCACCCGCCGGATGACGTCCTCGAATCGGCGGGTACCGATGTCGGCCACCGTCATGCGAATCTCGCGCGGGCGGCCGGGCCAGGGCTTTCGATCGACGCCGAAGACGCGGTACTTGCCGCGGCCGTTGGTGAGCAGATGCTGTGCAACCAACTGCCCCTGACCTCCAGAGATGCCGGTGATCAAGACTCGCTTCATCGTTGGCGACCGTATCCGATCGGCGTTTCCATTGAAAGAAAGCCTCGACGGCGCGCGCAATGCGTCCACTCCTGTTTGTCTTCCGTCGCTGCGGGCGGACTGGATCATCTCGCGCAGGGGATTCGTTACCGTCTAGGTTCTGGCACATGGATTGCTCTCGTTATGGAGGTGCTGACAGCGACGGGTGGATGAGATGGGATTGCTCGCGGAAAAGGTTTCGAGACTCGGAGGTGTGGATGAAGCGGCGCCCGAAGGACCCGACGTCGACAACCTGGTACACGACCTGCGCGGGCCGCTTTCGGTGATCGTCGCCTTCGCCGAGTCGCTCGATGGAGCGCCGCGTGAGGAGCAGGCGCGGTTTGTCGAGCGTTTGGTCGCCAATGCCCATCGCGCGTTGGCGGTGCTCGAGGAGTTCGCCGCACTCTGCGACCTCCGGAACGGCGAGATCGAGACCGACCCGCGGCCAATGGATCTCGCCGAGGTGGCGCGCCAGGCGGTCGAGGCGACCTCCGAGGGCTCGCGGCGCGGCGTCGAGATCTCCTTTCTGGCCTCGCAAGATGGTGTGGCAATGATGGGCGATCGGGACCTTCTCGGCATGGCACTGCGGGCGGTTCTCCGTTGCCTGGCGCAGGAGTTTGCCGGGCGCAGTCCACTGCGATTGCAGGTCAGCGGCGACGGAGACTTTGTCGCTCTCGAAGCGCGGATCCTGCAAGCGGGACGCCGCCACGGTCAGCGAGTGAGGGCGAGCGGTGGCGAGTTCGAGATCTTGCAACGCGTCGTGGCGCTGCACGGCGGAAGGGTGCTGTTCGATCAGGACGACGCGGCTTCGCTGTTCCGCGTTTCGATCCCGCGGCAACCGCGATAGGCTGAAACTCGCTTTGCTCGTAGGCATCCCCCTTCGCTCTTCGAGCTCCGGTTGACTTCGCGATGGCGGAGGAATTGTGTCGGGACGATGTCTCTTTCTCGTCGTGCAAGTGTCCTCGGCGGCGTCGCCGTCGGCGGAGCAGCCCCGGTGCGGATCATGGCCGTGCTCAACGTCAGCCCGGAATCCTTCTATCGGGGGTCCGTGCGCGCCGACCGTGCCGCGATTGCGGACTATGCGCGTCGTCTGGTGATCGACGGGGCCGACTTCATCGATATCGGCGCCATGTCGACCGCGCCGTATCTCGACACGGCGATCCCGCAAGCGGAGGAGCTGCGTCGGATGGTGGATGCTGTCGAGGCGGTAGCGGAGGCGGTCGAGGTGCCGATTTCGGCGGACACGTCGCGGCCGGAGGTAGCGCGTGCGGCACTCTCCGCCGGCGCGTGCATCCTCAATGACGTCGGCGGCCTGCGCGTGCCGGGAATGGCATCGGCGGCC
>JBGTMF010000532.1:0-16871 GCA_041743795.1 Thermodesulfobacteriota bacterium
GGCGGCCGAGCGGCTGCGCGGCAGCTACCTGGGCCGGGCCGGCATCGCCGTCGAGCCTCTGGTCCGACCGCTCGGATGGGATTGGCGCATCGGCATGGCTACCATCGCCAGCTTTCCGGCGCGCGAAGTCATCATCGCCGCGCTCGGCACCATCTACAGCCTCGGCGATGGCCAGGACGAGAACAGCGGCGAGTTGCGCACCGCGATGCGGAACGCGACCTGGCCGGATGGCACGCCGATCTTCACGCCGGCGGTCGCACTCTCCGTGATGGTCTTTTTCGCACTCTGCTCGCAGTGTGCCGCCACGCTGGCGACGATTCGGCGCGAGACCGGATCGTGGGGGCCGCCCATCTTCACCTTCGTCTACATGACGACGTTGGCCTACGTCGCAGCCCTACTGGTCTACCAGGTCGGCAGCCGTATGTTTTAACGCTCCCGCACCACCGCATTCGCCGACACACCGTGGACGCAGTGCGAAATGCGGGCTAGGAGTCGCCCGGTGACTCGCTCGAAACTTCTCAAGGACATGCTGGGCCTGCTCGGCACGCGTGCCGTCTGGTCTCTGATGGGCATGGTGAGCGGCATCATCCTCGCACGCTGGCTCGGCCCACACGACCGCGGCATTCTCGCATTGGTCCTGCTGCTGCCGTCGACTCTCGTCACCCTGGTCAAGTTCGGCGCCGCCCAGGCGAACGTCTACACCATCAACCGCAAGGGCGCCGCCGTCGACAGCGTTGCCTCCAACGCCCTCGTGCTGGCGATCTTCTGGGGGTTGCTGACGATTTCGCTGGTCTGGGTATTTCGCTCGCATTTGACGACGACGGTGTTGCGCGACGTGCCGGACTGGGCGCTCGCCTTCGCCCTCTTGCGCACACCGCTGCTGTTGCTCGACAATTACCTCTTCAGCATCCTGCAAGCGACAAACAAGCTCGGCGCCTACAACGTCCGCTTGCTGCTGAGCGAAGCGCTGCGCCTCGCCCTTCTCGCCGTCGCCCTCATCGTCTTCGATCTCGGCCTGTTCGCTTCGCTGGTCATCTACACTGGAGTATGGATTCTCAACGTTCTCTGGCTGCTCATTACCATGAGCCGGGAGATCACCTTCCGCCTCAGGGTCGATTGGCAGCTGCTGCGAGAGACCTACTCGTTCGGCCTGCGCTCGTACGTACAGATTCTCACCCAGCACATGTTGATCCGCGTCGGATTCTACATGGTGAGCTACTATCTCGGCCCAGCGCAGGTCGCGTTCTACACCATCGCTCTGCGTTTCACCGAGTTGGTACTGGAGATTCCCCAAGCGATCGGCCTGGTGTTGTATCCGCGTCTGGCGGCGTTGCCCGAGGACGAGGTACATCGCCTTACCGCCCAGACCTGTCGGCGAACCCTGATGATCACTGTTCCCGCCGCGGCCGCGCTGGCCCTCCTCGGGCCGCCCGTCATCGTGCTCTGGTACGGCGAGGCGTTCACCCCGGCGACCCACCCGCTGCCGTGGGCGGCGGCGGCCGTCGCCATGATGTCGATCTACGTCATCGTCACCCGCGACTTCACGAGTCGCGCCAAACAGACGATCAACACGACCTCGGGCCTGGTCGCGCTCATCTCCAATGCAATTCTCTGCTACCTGCTGATTCCGCGGTTCGGCATCACCGGCGCCGCCATGTCGACGGCAATCTCCTACTTCGCGGGCTGCGTCGTCCTCATCGCGGTGTTCCTGCGCGAGTCGGGGTTGCCCCTCTCCGATTTGCTCATTCCGAAACGCGGCGATGTCGAGTACTTTGTCTCCGTGATCAAAAAAATCGCAAAAAGAATACCAGGCGCAGGCAGTATCCTGCCGTCTTGAGGGGAACATGCCTTACCGAGTTCCGATTTCATGCTGCCGCGCCGCCAGTGCTCCGCGGGACACGAATGAGTAGCCGGCGTCCGACCAGTCCGGCCGTCGTCCTCAACCCGGGCGCCGGCGCGGGCGTGGGCCTCATCCACGCACTGGCACTGGGGGATGTCCCCATCGCCATAGTAGCGCGGCGCTGGCCGCCGATCCTCGGCAGATTCTCGCGCCACCCCTGCCTGCGCGCGACGTACCAGCCAGGCCGCGAGACGCTGGTCGAAGGCCTGCTCCGACTCGCCGAGGGTTTCGACGGCCGTGGCGTGTTGTTTCCAGGCACCGATCTCGACCTCGAGACGCTGATGCTGGCCCGCCATCGGCTGGAGCACCGCTATGTCATCCCGGAGAACCCCGCCATCGGAGACAAGATCTTCGAGAAGAACTGGCAATACGGCATTGCCGCGGCGGCGAACGTAGCGACACCGCTGCACTGCTTCTTCAACGGTGGCACCTCGCCTGACGTGACCGATTTCCGCTACCCCATGATCATCAAGCCATCGACCCGCGGCGCGACGGCCGGAGACTGGGTGTTTCGCCTGCGCCTCGTACAAAACCGCGACGAGTTGGACGCGCTTCTCGCCGAGATAGCCGCCGAACACCCCGGCCGCGAGTTTCAAATCGCCGAGAACATTCCCGGCGAACCCGACCACCTCTACACCGTCGGCGCTTACAGCAACGCCGAGGGCCGCGTCTTGCGCACCTACACCGGACGCAAGTTGACGCAGTACCCGTACCACCACGGTGTCGCCAGCCTGGCGGAGAGCGTGCAGATTCCCGACGATGCCGTCGCCGGTGCGATCCGCTTGCTCGAGGAGATGAAGTTCTTCGGCATCGCGCAGGTGGAGTACAAGCTCGACCGGCGCGACGGACTCTACAAACTTCTCGAGGTCAACGGCCGCTCTTGGTTGTGGGTCAAATTAGCAGCCTTCTCCGGAGTCAACCTACCGCTGCTGCAGTATTTTGATCTGACAGGCGACCCGCGCCTGGCCGACGCACTGGCTTCGCCGCAGCGCTACGACCGATTCTACATGCACGACCTGCACGTCTATCTGAATCACAACCCTGTCGAGCGCCAGATCCTCGCCTCGCTTGCCGCCGAGAAAGAATGCGTGAGCGCCAATCAACAACCCGGCGACACCACGCTCAACACCGTCTATCGCGCCGGGGTGTTCGCCCGCCGGGCGCGGGCGCTACTCGACCCACGCGCCGCCCTCGGTGCGCAGTGGGTGCGATCGCGCAGCGCCGACCGGGTACGCGAGTCGGTGCGTTCGGCGCGAAAGTAGGGGCGTCGAGCAACGCGATGTGGGACTATCAGGTCGTCGTCATCGGCAGCGGGGCCGCGGGGCTGATGGCCGCCATTCATGCCGCGGAAACCTCGGCGACCGCCTTGGTGACGGATGGCCCGGTCGGTCGGTCGAATTCGATCATGGCGCAAGGCGGCCTGCAGCTGCCCCGCGAGGGCGAAGAAGCCCTGCGTCTTTTCGAACGAGACATCCGCCGATCGGCGCGCGACGAAGTCGACGGCGAGCGCGTGCGGACGTTCGTCGAGAACGTCCCCACGACCGTGCGCGATCTGGTGCGCTGGGGGTTATCGCTCGATCGTGACGCCAACGGCGACTTCATCCGTCGGCTCGCCGGCGGACTTTCCGAACCGCGCATCGTCACCGTGCGCGACCAGATCGGGCCGGCGATCATCAAGGTCCTGCGGCAACACCTGACAGAGATCCCGGTGAGTGTCCTCGACAAGACGCGGGTGGTCGACGTCAAACCGATCGGCGGCGGTGTCGGCGTCGAGGTGATACGATCCAACGCGGTCGCGGAAACCATCCGCGCCAAGGCGGTCGTGTGCTGCACCGGCGGAACAGCCTACCGTGAAGCGGAACGGCGAAACTGCCCGACTACGAATCCCGCCAACCGCAACCATCAACTCTTCGACCGCCTGCTCGAACGCGGCCTGCCGACCATTCAGGTCGACTATTTCCAGTACCAGCCGTTCGGCATCGTCGATACCTGGACCAGCGAACTCGGCAAGTGCGTACCCGAGAGCATCATCAACTTTCCCGTGCGATTGCTCGACCGCGACCGCAAGGACATCGGCGAGATCCGCCGCGACCGCTACGAACTGACGCAGTTGATGTTCGACCTTGCCGGCCAGGGCAGAGCCGTCGAACTCGAAGACGGACGGCGCGGATTCTGGCTGACGATCGGCGAGGTCGCGACGGAAGACCTCGAACGCTCCTTCCCCAAGGTGAATCAATTCCAGCAGCGTGCCGGCTGCGTCGGCGAGGATATCCTCGTATACCCGTTTCTGCACTATTACCTGGGCGGCTTTCGCACCGAACCCTTTGGCGCTACGGAGATTCCGGGCCTCTATCTCGCAGGCGAGATGGTAGGCGGTCTGCACGGTCGCAACCGCTTGATGGGAAACGGGATCACCGATTCCCTCGTGCACGGAGCGATTGCCGGGCGCGCCGTGCGGGAGTACGTTGCCCGATGATGAATCGCCACACCGCCACATTCCCTGCCGAGATCGGCACACTCCAGGCGACCGGCCGCCTTCAGGCATCTGCGCGACGCGCCTTCGCCGTCCGACCGTCGGGGAACCCGGTGCGGACGGCATTCGCCCAGTCGGCGGCATTCCCACGATGAGCGACGCATCCGACGCGCGCTACCTCGATGCCGGCGGGCGACTCGCCAATCCCCCCTCGCGGGAACTCGTGGCGGCGTTCGGCCACGAGTTGGCCTACGCGCAATTTCTCTTCGACGGCATCAGCTATGCCGACCTCGCCCACACTGTAATGCTCATCGAACAGGGCATCGCGCCGCCGCAGCAGGGCGACGCCCTGCTCGCCGAGTTGGTGGACCTTCACGACCGCGGCATCGACGGCATGGCACTCGACGCCAAGTGGGGCGATCTCTACAACAACCGCGACGCCGAACTGCAGCGCCGCATCGGCGACCAGGCCGGCTGGCTGCACGCCGGACGCGCCCGCCGAGAGGCATTGACCCTGGCTTGGCTGATCCATCTCCGCAGTGCCGTCGCCGAGCTTATGCGCGATCTCGTCGCCAGCCTGCGGCGCCTCACCGCGGGTTCCCTGACGTACCGCGACGCGCTGATGCCGGACTTCACCTATCTGCAGCACGCGCATCCGACGACCCTCGGCCACTACCTGCTCGGCTTCGTCTACCCAATGTTGCGCGACGCGGAAAGATTGTTGCGCGAGTGGGACGTGGTCAACCAAAGCCCGGCCGGCTCGGCGAGCACCAACGGATCGCGCTTACCGCTCGACCGCGAGAGACTCCGCCAGCTGCTCGGATTCGCCGAACTGACCGAACACAACCGCGATGCGATGTGGCGCGGCGATGTTCCGATCAACCTCATGGCGGTGCTCGTCTCCCTGACGACCGGAGCCTCGAAGCTCGCCGAGGAGTTGCAGGTGTGGTGCACCGCGGAGTTCGGCTTCGTCGAATTGGCGGACGAACACTGTCGAACCAGTGTCATCATGCCCAACAAGAAGAATCCCTACGCCCTGACCTTCATTCGCGGCCAGACGCGCGAATTGGACGGTCAGCTGGTCAGCGTCATCACCACCAACCAGACCGCGTCGGGCCAGATCGACAACCGCAACACGTCCTACAATCTCCTGCCGCGCGCCATCGCGACGACTCGCAGTATCGTCGTCCTCCTCGCCGATGTGCTCGACGGGGCGACCTTCGATCTCAATCGCCTGCGACACCAGGCCGAGAGCGGATTCACCTTCGCCACAGAGCTGACGGATATCCTTCTCGAGCGCGAACGAATCGATTCCCGCCGCGCACACGAGATCGTCGGCGCGGTCGTCGCCGACCTGGGCGCATCGCCGGTCGATGGTGCCGCCCTTACCGTGGCTCTTGAAAAGGCATTCCAGCACTCCACCGGCCGGAGTCTCGCCTTCGACACGGCGGACCTCTGGAACGAAGTATCGGCGGAGAACATCGTCCGCGAAAGGAAGGGCCGCGGTAGCTGTGCACCCGGCCCGATGAACGCCATGTTCGAACAGCTAGCGCTGCGGTTCGAGACGGTCGAACGGGGACTTGCCGAAAGGTCGCGACAGAGTTCCTTCCCCGACGGTCTTCGCAAACTCGTCGGCCAGCGACTGGGAAGGGATTGGTGAACAGTGATCGAAGGGTTTCGAAACGCAGAGCGATCAGCGAAGCCGCGGCAAACCGGGCTCACCCACATTCTCGACAAGGGGATGTCGCTTGCCGAGGTCGACGGCCTGATCGAGGTCGCCGGCGCTTACGTCGACATTGTCAAGTTCGGCTGGGCCACCGCGGTCGTCGTCGAAAACCTGGATCGCAAGATCAAGCGCTTCCAGGAGGCTGGAATTCCAATCTGCTGCGGTGGCAGTTTTTTCGAGCTGGCTCACATGAAAGGCCGCGTCGAGGAGTACCTCGATTTCCTCCGCGCCCATGATTTCAAGATCGTCGAGGTATCGGACGGCGTCATCGAGATCGACGCGGCCGAGAAGCGGCGCTACATCGAGCGGCTGGCGAAGGAATTCACCGTGCTCTCCGAAGTCGGCAGCAAGGACTCGAGCGTAGTCGTCGCGCCGTCGCGCTGGGTGGCCGGCATCAAGGATGAATTGGACGCGGGGGCCTGGAAGGTCGTTGCCGAGGGGAGAGAGTCCGGTACCGTCGGCCTCTACCGCGGTACCGGCGAGATCCGCACCGGTCTCATCGAGGAAATCGAGAACGAGATCGACCCCAGCATGATTCTGTTCGAGGCGCCGCAAAAGGCCCAACAGGTCTGGCTGATCCAGCATTTCGGACTGAATGTGAACCTCGGCAACATTCCGCCCCAGGAGGTGATTTCGGTCGAAACCCTGCGGCAGGGACTGCGGGGCGATACGCTGGGGATGTGAGCCTGCTCCCCCGGACGCCGATTTGCCGAATATCCATGCCGGGCAAGGTTTTTTTCGGCGGATCGATTTTTTTGCCGAATCCTCTTGATAACGGATGTCAAAATCAGATAGAGGATGAGGCCGTTGGAGGACGCATGATCATCTGCCAGTGCACGGGAACCACCGACCGCGATATCGCCCGCCTTCGTGAAGCGGGACTCAACACCATGGCCGGTGTCGCCCGCGCCACCGGCGCGGGCCGCAACTGCGCTCCGTGCCGCAGCGAGATCACCCGTCTTCTGACCGTTTTAGCCGCCCCTGAGCAGAACACCTCGCGCGCCGCGTGATTTTTCGGCGGGCGACCCGCCGCCCACCTCCCGCGCTGGTCATCCGGGGCATGTCGCCCTCAGCTGGCGCGGCGGCTCCCGGCTCCGGTTTTCGAACAACTCGAAGACCAGCTATAAGATCATGACTCGCAACGAGAGAGGTGGCGACATGAAGGGCAACAAGAAGATCATCGACGCGCTCAACGAAATTCTCACCGGCGAGCTGACCGCCATCAATCAGTACTTCATTCACGCCAAGATGTGCGCCAACTGGGGCCTGCACCGCCTCGCCGAGGCGATCCGCAAGGAATCGATCGGCGAAATGAAGCACGCCGACGAGCTGATCGAGCGCATCCTGTTCCTCGACGGCGTTCCCAACATGCAGAGGCTGAACAAGGTACGGGTCGGCGAGACGGTTCCCGAACAGCTCGACCTCGACCTTCAACTCGAGTTGGAGGCGATTCCGCTCCTCAACAAGTCGATCGCCCTGGCGGCCGAAGTCGGCGACAATGGCACGCGTGAACTATTGGAAGAGGTGCTGACCTCCGAGGAAAGCCATGTCGACTGGTTGGAGGCCCAACGCGAGCTGATCAAGACGGTTGGCTTGGAGAACTATCTCGCCCAACAGATGCACGGGTGAGGCGGCGACCCCAACCGCAGCGACGGATGGTGCTGCCCGCTAAAAGACGGCCAGACCAAGCCAGCAGGCGGCCCCGTATGCCGCCGCTGTAATGGCGCAGCGGGCGATGAACGCCAGTACTCCCTCGAACCCCATAGCCTGCCCCTCCCGATCGAACGGTTGATCCCGAATCGGGGAAGCGCAATACGCATGCCAATCGACAGAAAGGTGTCGCTGCAACACTCAGACCAGGGATGGGCCGCCCCGTACCGCAAATGCCGCAGCGATCGCCAGTCGAATTTGCGCCACTGACGTCGCTGGCGTCCAATTTTGGTCGCGCATTCCGCGCCACATCCGATAGGCGACCGCCCGGCGTGTCGACCAGACATCCACTCCCTCGTCGCTGCGGTCGGTTGCTTGCCACTCTCGCACTGACCGGCGCGACCGCGGCAACCGCCGCGCCGATCGACGGCGATCCGGTTTATCGCGGTCGGCGCTCGCTCGGCATCGTCGCCCGTTCGCTCTTGGAGGCCCCGGCCGGCCAGGCCCTCACCGTCGGCGCCGATCTACCGCGGAATCCCGAACTCGACATCCGGCTCTCTCGATTGACCCCGGAGGTGCTCGAACGGGCGATCGCTTCCGGCTTGCGGGTGATCGACGCCGACCTCGAGCATGCCCGGATCTTCGGCATCTGCAGCGGCGAATGCTTGGCGGAATTGGCGGCGATGCCGGAGGTCACGGCGATCCACCCCAACTACGGTGCCACGACGATGGCGGGCAACGTCGTCTCGCAGGCCGACGTCTCCATCCGTGCAGCGCAAGCTCGCCAGGTGTACGGGGTGGACGGGAGCGGCATTCGCATCGGCATTCTCTCCGACACCTTTACTTCCCGGACCGCCGGTAACTTCGCTGGCGTGGGCTGCGAACGCCGATTCACCAGCAGCAGCGCCAGCAGCGCCGCCGAACTGCCCGAGTTCGTCCACATCATCGCCGAGCCGAAAGATCTGCCGGGCGGCGGAGGCTCCCCCACCAGCGATGAGGGACGGGCGATGGCGGAGCTGATCCACGATCTCGCACCTGGTGCCGACCTCTACTACCACACCGCATTCACGACGCCGTCGATCTTCGTCCAAGGCATCGAGGCGCTGGTCGACTGCGGTGTCGACATCATCGTCGACGACGTCATCTATTTCGTCGAGCCGATGTTTCAGGACGGCATCATCGCCCAGGCCGCTGCCGCTGCAATCGACGCCGGGGTGATGTTCTTCTCAGCCATTGGCAACCTCGGCCCTTGGGGAGTCGATGAGACGTACTCGGATTTCAGCCCGCTCGACGACATGGAAAGTACTCCGAGCGGCAACGACCTGCACGTTTTCGGCAACGGAACCCGCTTCGCCGAATTCAAGGTCCCCAGGGGCTGTGCGCTGCGCATGGTGATGCAGTGGAACGAACCCTTCTCCGGCACGCTCGGTGGGGGAGCCACCACCGACCTAGACATCTACGCCTGCAGTTCGCCCGATCCCAGCGACTGCGACTCCAGCACGGCCTCACGCAACGCGCAGGGATGCAGCATTGGCGGTGGTCCCGCCGGCGATCCTGTCGAAATTCTCGACGTCGTGCCGGCCGGTTTCACCGACCGAACTGCTTACCTCGCCGTCGAGCACGTCTGCGGCAACAAGAACGTTCGCTTTCGCATCGCAAGTTTCGCGCTGAGCTGTCTCCTACCCAACCGTTTCGAATTCGACTCATCCGTATTCCGCGCTAGTCCGGTCTATGGACACCCTGTCGGCGACGGAGTCATCGGTACCGCTGCGGTCTTCTACCAGGAGATCGATACTGACGGAGACTTTCAGCCGCCGTCCGCTGTGATCAACGTCGAACCCTTCAGCAGCCTCGGCGGCGATATTCCCTTCTATTTCGACGCCGCCGGCGAGCCGCTGCCGCGTGCCCCACACCTGAGAAGCACCCCTCTTTTAAGCGCCCCGGACGGGACCAACACAAGCTTCTTCGGCCTACGCGACGTCGAAGGGGACGGTTACCTCAACTTCTTCGGCACCTCGGCGGCGGCGCCGCATGCCGCCGCCGTCGCCGCTCTCGTCCTGCAAGCGGATCCCAATCTCAGCACCGACGAGGTGCTCGAGGTCATGCGGGCCACGGCAATCGACATCGAGGAGCCAGGCCCGGACTTGCGCTCCGGCAGTGGCTTGCTCGACGCCCTCGCTGCGCTCGACCGGATCTTGGCGACGGAGACACCGACTGCTTCGCCGTCTCCGTCCGCTTCCGCAACGGAGACGGAGAGACCGACGCCACCACCGTCACCGACCCGCGCGGCAGGCTGTACCGGCGACTGCGACGGCGACGGTATGGTGACGATCAGCGAACTGGTCACCGGCGTGCGCATCGCCTTGCAGCTAGCCGAACCGGATGATTGCCCGTCTGTGGATGCCAACGGCGACGGCACCGTCACCGTCAACGAACTCATCCAGGCCGTCCTCGCCGCCCTGCTCGGCTGTTCGAACTGACGCGTCAGTCGCTTCGTCAGCAGCCTTCCAGTGCGGCACGCACCGCCTGGATCAGCTCCGCCACCGTAACGGTGCCAGTGCCGTTCGTGTCCATTGCAGCACAAGTCGCGACTGGTTGCAGACCCAGGGCAATGCGAACACCGGTAATGAGTTCATTGATCGCCACCATACCGTCGCCGTCGCAATCGCCTGGGCAACCGTCCAGCGTCGCTGTCGGTGACGCGGTCGCCGTCGCCGTTGCAGTATCCGTCGGCGTAGCAGTATCCGTCGCCGTTGCAATAGCCGTCGGCGTTCCTGGCGTCGTGAACCGCCCGGCGAAATGGCTCAATGCAGCTCCGCTCAACACGTAGGCGTCGCCCGACGACTGCAACTGATCCATAAATCCGGAGCCGTTCATGACGTTGAGCATGACATCGGCGATGCCATCGCCATCGGCATCGCCCGTGGCCATGCTGTAGGCGAGGATGTCGGCGCTGCTCGTGCCTTCGATGAGCAGAAACGAAACACTTTCGGCAATGTCGGCGAGATCGATCGCCGCCGGCAGTGGCTCGGCGCGGCCGAAGAAGATGTGAGTGACACCGACCTTTTGCGCTTCGCCGACCGGCGCCTCCGGGCTGGCAATGACGAGATCGTCGTAACCGTCGCCGTCGATATCGGCGAACAGCGCCGTATCGCCCGCGATGGCTCCCGTCGATTGGCCGTAGAAGAACGTCACGCCCGGCGGCGGTGATCGCAGATCGATGACGCTGCCCGCAAGCCCCTCTCCACCGTTTATCAAGGCCAGCTCGCCGGCGTTGGGGCGTGTGTTGTCGACCGATCTGCCGACGATGGCGCCGACGGCGATGTCGCCATAGCCGTCGCCGTTGAAGTCGCCGGCGAAGAGTTCCTCCCCGTACGCGTCGCCCGCATCGGCGCCGTAGATGAAAACCGTCGATGCCGGCGGCGAGCGCAGATCGATGCTCGCCGGGCGCGCACCCGTGCCGAGGTAGAGGACATATGCCTCGCCCGCATTGGGCCGTGTATTGTTGGGGCCGTCGCCGCCGCGCACCGCGTGGCCGCCCACCCCGGTGTTGGTCTGTGTCGCAGAGAGGCGATTCAGTCCGGCGCCGATCAACAACTCGTCGGTGCCGTCGCCGTCGAGGTCGCCGGCGCGCACCGTGCAACCGCTGTGGTCCTCGTCGTCGATTCCGTACACCGCGGTGAGCGGCAGGTCGGTATCGGCGAGGTCGATCTCCGAGTGGCTGCGCAGATGCGCCCCGCCATAGAGCACGTAGGTCTCGCCGACGTGCAGGCGATCGTTCTCGGGGCCGTTGCCCTGGTCGGCACCGAAGATCGCGTCCTGTATCCCGTCACCGTCGAGGTCGCCGAAGAAAACCCAGACGCCGAGGCGATCACCGGGGTCGGCGCCGTAGATCACCGTGACTTCGTCGCTCGGCAGCGCCGTATCGATGACGCGACCGCCGAAGTTCGGCCGTCCCCAGATGATGTAGACCTCGCCCGACCCCGGTCGGGTATTGTTCGGGCCGTCACCGAGTTGCGCGCCGGCGAGGATGTCCGCGTAGCCGTCGCCGTCGAGATCGGCGGCGGCCGTTTCGGTGCCGAAGAGGTCGCGCGCCTCGCGGCCGTAGATCAAGGTCGCGAACTCCGGCAAGTCGTCGACGTCGTACTCGGCGAAATTGATCTCGCCGCGCAGCGTTCCCGAACTGAGAACGACCGCGAGCTCGCCGGCCGCCTGGCGACCGCGGCCCGGGCCGCTGTCGGCGTTCATCGGCGCGACGACGGCATCGTCGAGGCCGTCGCCGTCGATATCGGCAAGCGCCACCGGCATGCCGTAAAGCGCGCCGCGGATCGTGCGATTGTATATCGTCAGCTGGCCGTCGCGCTCGACTTCGGCGGTCCGCCACGTCTCGGCGGCGTATCCCACTGTGGCGAGGCACACCACCGCAAGTGCTGCGACGCCCCGCGCTCCCGTCCCCATCATCGCAGATCGCATCCGCGCCCCCCAACTGATCTCAACATGCCAACAGAACTCACCACCAAGGGCTCGAAGAGCACGAAGGCTAACTACAACCCAACAGAGCCGAGTTCACCGCGGCGATGAGCTCATTGATCTGCACTGTGCCGCTGCCGTCGCGGTCGGCCGCCGTACAGGTGCTGAGATCCGCCGTACCGAGCGCGATGTTGACGGCGCGAATCAATTCCGCGATTGACACCGTTCCGTTGCCGTCGCAATCGCCGGCACAGCCGGTCGTGGGGGTCAGCGGCAACGTCGGGGTCTGTGTCGCCAGTGGCGTATTGGTGTTCGTCGGCGTCTGGAACTCGCCGAGCACCGCGAAACGCTGGCCGAAGATATCTTCGTCTTCCGGGCCGAATCCCTGCCACCCCACCAGCGCATTGCCGGCAAAGCTGGCGACCGTGCCGAATGCCTGATCGCTCTCGTCCTCCGGGTCGACGTCAACGATCGAACCGCCGACTCCGCCGGCATCGAATCGCCGGATCATAGTCGTCAGGATCTCACTGCCTTCCTCGCGCGGCTCGCTCCACAAGACGACGAATCCGTCGCCCGCGACCGCGGCATCGACGTAGCCGGCGAAGGCGGAGGCTCCCGAGTCGACGCGAAACTGACCTCCGAGCCTGGAGCCTGACGCTTCAAAAACTTGCGCGAAGGCGCCGTCGCCGACCCCGGGTTGGCCATAGGATTCCCAGACGACGACGAATTCACCCCCTGGTCGCATCGCGATCGCGGCGCCGTACTGGTCGCCCTCGAGCGTAGAGTTTACTTGAATATCTCCGCTCAACGCATTGCCGTTCGGGTCAAAACGTCTCAGCAGAATCCCCGCTCCGTCGCTGTCGATCTCGCTTTGGTCCTCCCACACCACGGCAAAGGCGCCGTTCGCATCGGAGGCAACGCGGGGTCCGTACATGGTGCCGAGCTGCTGATTGACGCGAAACATCCCCCCGGCCGCCGCGCCGGAGGACTCGAAGCGCCGGGCGTTGATATCGAATCCGTCATCCCAAACGACGATGAAGCCACCGTCGGCGCCGATCGCCACGTCGGCGTGCAGATGGAATTCGGTATCCGCGATGCGGATGGGTTCGCCGAGCAAATCACCTACCGAAGAAACGCGTTGGACGAGGATCTCGTCCTCGTCGGTTTCAAACACATAACTTTCCCAGGCGACGACAAAGCCGGTGTCGTGAAATCCGGCGACGGCCGGCCGGATCTGCGAAGTCGATGTCGGCGGGCTGATGCGGAACTGGCTACTCGACAGCGTCCCATCCGGCGCCACCCAACGCCCCTCGATCTCGCCTTGGCCGGCGATATCGGAATCCCAGACAAACAGGCCGGAGCCGTCGCCGGAATAGTCGACGGCGGGCTGTCTCTGTTGTCCCGCCGTGACGTTGTTGACGAGAAAGGACACCTGCTCCGGCGACAATCCCGCTTGTACGGCGACCGCAAGAAATGCGATTGCGATTACGGGAATCAGGAATCTCGCTCTGTCCATCACACCTCCCATCATCGGTACCCGCCCGCTCCGACGACGACCGTAGCAGAGTTCTGATACGAACCAAAAACCCCTGGTCCGTCCGCAGCGCGTGCTATACTGCCGGGATGCGACAAGCGCAGCGAATGTGGCGAACTGGCAATCTCCAGCCCTTTCGGCCTAAACTGCCGCGATGGCACCAGGCGTGGGTACTCCGACGGAACGTACACTGACGATCGTCAAAGGTGCCCCCGCGCCCGAGCCCAAATCCGGCCCACCAGCTGCGAGCGATCCCGCACCCAGCGCGCCGCGCAACTTGCGCGATCACTCCCTATACCTGAACCGCGAGATTACCTGGCTGAGCTTCAACCAACGGGTCCTCGCCGAGGCGCAAGACCACCGCAACCCGCTGCTCGAGAGACTCAAATTTCTCGCCATCGTCGCCTCCAATCTCGACGAGTTCTTCATGAAGCGAATCGGCGGCCTCAAGCAGCAGGTCGGCGCCGGCATCCATTCCCTGACTATCGACGGACGCACTCCACAGCAGCAGATCGACGAATGCAACGAGTTGATCCGTGGCCAGAAGGCGGCGCATCGCGATACGTTGATGGAATTATTGCAGACACTCGAACGCCATGCGGTGCGCATCGCCAACTACGACGACCTCACCAGCACCCAGAAGCGGGAGACCCGCGACTACTACAAACGCAACGTATTCCCGCTGGTCACACCGCAGGCCAGCGATCCCGCCCACCCCTTCCCGTTCGTTTCCAACCTCTCGCTCAACCTACTCGTCACCGTTCGCTATCGCGACGACGACGATCACTCGACGGCGCGCGTCAAGGTCCCCGTTGGCGCCGGCATCCCCCGCTTCCTCCGCGTCGGCGACAAAGACACCTTCGTGCCACTCGAACAAGTCATCGCCAACAATCTCGACCTTCTGTTCCCCGGCATGGAGATCATCTCCTGCGGGTTCTTTCGCGTCACCCGCAACGCCAACACCGAGCGCGACGAGGAGCAAGCCGACGATTTGCTGGCGATGATAGAATCCGAATTGCGGGATCGCCGCTTCGCTCCGATCGTTCGACTCCAGGTGGATGCGAACATGCCCGCGGTGCAACGCGGCATGCTCGCCGCCGAACTCGGCCTCGACGAACGCAGCGACCTGTTCGAGACAGATGGATTGCTCGCCCTTTGCGATCTGATGGAGATCGCCACGCTGGAGATCGCCGAGCTGCGCGACGCCCCACACCATCCGGTCGATCATCCCCGACTGACCAAGTCCCGTAGCATCTTTCACGTGATTCGCGACTGCCGCGCCCTGCTACTGCAGCATCCCTACGAATCGTTCACGACCTCGGTAGAGCGCTTCCTGCGCGAGGCCTCCGAAGATCCCAAGGTGCGCGCCATCAAGATGACGTTGTACCGGACGTCGCCGGACTCGCAGATACTCGATTACCTTTGCCAGGCAGCACAGAACGGCAAACAAGTCGCTGTCGTCGTCGAACTGAAGGCGCGCTTCGACGAAGCGGCAAACATCCAGTTTGCCAGCCGCCTCGAGGAGGCCGGCATCCACGTCACTTACGGAGTCGTTGGCCTGAAGACGCACTCCAAGGTGATCCTCGTCGTGCGCCAGGATTACGACGGTCTGCGCCGCTACGCGCACATCGGCACCGGCAACTACCACGCCGGCACGGCGCGCATCTACTCCGATTGCGGCATCCTCACCTGCGACGAGGAGATCGGTGCTGACCTGACGGAGTTGTTCAACTACCTGACGACCGGCTATCGGCCGAAACGGAGCTTCCACAAGCTGTTGCCGGCGCCGACCCTCCTCAAGAAGGCGCTGCTCGCCAAGATCCAACGCGAGATCGAACACCAGTCCGCGGGTAATTCAGGCCTCGTTCAGCTCAAGATGAACGCACTCGAGGACGGCGATCTGACGCGGGCTCTATACAAGGCCTCGCAAGCGGGCGTTCGAGTTGACCTCCTCGTTCGGGACACCTGCCAGCTGCGCCCCGGCATCCCGGGCCTTTCGGAGAACATCCGCGTCGTCAGCATCGTTGGAAGGTTTCTCGAGCATGCGCGGATCTATTACTTCCGAAACGGCGGCGCCGAGGAATACCTCATCGGCTCGGCCGACTGCATGAAGCGCAACCTGGAGAGCCGCGTCGAAGTGGTCGTGCCCATCGAGGACGTGTCGCTACAAGCGCTTCTGCGCACCACCATCGACATCCAACTCCGTCCCGAAGGCGACGGTTGGTGGATGGCCTCCGATGGGACATACACGCGGCAGTGGTCGCGTTCGCAAGCACACTGCCAGGCGGTAATGGTGGAGATTGCCGAGAAGCGCCAGACCCAGGCACAACGCCTGCGCCGGCGCCGTCCGCGCGGACCGAAGCGGCCAGCGAATCACCGCCGCGACCGCTAAATCGGCTCAGCCAGGCGCTCGCAGCGCGAGCGGAGTTCTTCTCGGGCGTGCAGCTGTTTCACGCCTAAGGGCGCGCCCTCGGGCGAAGACTCGACTCGTTTCGAACTCGCGTCGCTCGTCCACCTTCGCTCGACGAGCTTCCTCCTGCGCCAAGGCTACGGAGGACAGGTCGGAGGACAGGTAGGCAGGGGCAGAGGCATACGCACTGGCACAGTTCCTTCTCCCTGGATGGGAGAAGGTCAGGATGAGGGGGATGCGACGAGCGGCGCAGCCGGACAAATTGGATGCCTTCGGCGGCATTCAATCCCCCTCACCTCAATCCTCTCCCAGCCAGGAGAGGAAGAAATGATCTCGCTTCGCTCGTCGAGCTTCCTCCTACGCCAATGCTACGTAGCACAGGTCGGAGGACAGGTAGGCACAGGCATAGGCAAAGGCAAAGGCATTGGGTGGTTCGCGCTGCGCGAGCCCCCGCTCACATCTTCAGTCGCAGCCGACCAGCGCTCGATTGACGGCCTGGATCAACTCGGCAATGCGCACTTCACCGTCGCCATCGCGATCCGCCGGCGGGCATTCTGCGGCAGCTCGCAGACCGAGCGCGATGTTTACCGCCAACACCAACTCGTTGACGGACACCCGGTCGTCGCCGTTGCAGTCGCCGGCGCAACGCGGCACCACCGCCGTCGTCGACGGAGTACCGCTCGCCGTCGCGGGCGGCGTCCCGGCGCT
>JBGTMF010000533.1:0-2944 GCA_041743795.1 Thermodesulfobacteriota bacterium
GGCGCCGCCAGCGCACGCTCGCGCGCGCCGAGTTGCGAGCCCGGCTCAGCTCCCTGACACCGCGCGAGCGCGAGATCGCCGAACTGGTGGCCAAGGGCTGTGCCAACAAGGTCATCGCCTACGATCTCGAGATCAGCGAGCGTACGGTGGAGTGTCACCGCGCCAAAATAATGCAGAAGATTGGGGCCCGATCCGTCGTCGACCTGGTTCGCATCGTCCTGTTGGCGGCGAGTTCGGACGAGACGGGATTACTCTAGAAGTCGCCGCCGAGGGCGGCGGCGTAGATTCGAGGAGGCAAGAGGGACATGAACACGCCATTGAAAACAGAGGTTGCGGCTTTTCGAACGACGGTCTTCGTCGTTGGCAGCGATGCGTTGTCGGGGCAGCAGCTGACGTCGTGGCTCGAGGCCAGCGGAATCATCGACGTCGAGATAGGGACTTCTGTCTCGCAAGTCGTATCGCGACTGCCCAGGGTGGCCAGTGGCGTGGTGTTGGTGGACGCGTCGACGCCGGCGTTTCTCGAATTGGTCGAACGAATGCGTGCGATACCGGTGTCCTTGCCGTTGATTGTCCTCGTCGAGTCGGTGGAATTCGATATCGTCGTGCGTGCCTTTCGCTCGGGCGTGGCGGATGTCATGCAGATGCCGATCAGCGAACATTTGCTGATCGATCGCATCGTCCGGGCTGTGTACGAGGATCGCCATCGGATCTCCCAGCGGTGTCTTTTCTGGCGTGTCGCGGAATTGACCGGCTCGCTGACACCGCGCGAGCTCGAGGTGATGCGGTTCGTCGTCGAAGGCAGTGCGAACAAACAGATCGCCGCCGATCTCGGTATCAGCGAGAAGACGGTGGAAGTGCACCGCCACAAGGTCATGCAAAAGATGGAGGCCGATTCGCTCGCCGAGTTGGTGCGCATGAACGTCGTCATGGAAAGTGTCCGTGCCGGAATGGAACTGCACAACTGACGGCAAGCTCTGCGAGCGCCGGCCGGCCCGATCGCGGGTATGATTGGGCCGGCCCGGGGGCGCGGCTGCTGTGCGGCAGACAATTCCTCGGTCGCGTGCAATAAACTCGGAGTGCAACGCATCCACCACAGTGAAGCCGGCTGTGATGGGGCTTGCGGGGCTCGTCAGTTGGCATTGGGAGACGCGGTTTCGGGTGACACTAACCCCGGCACCCAAACACCCGGAACCGCGTCTCCGGTTTTGCGCATGTTGCGCACTGGGGGGGCGGCATGGAGGTACAGCCAGCGCGCCGCGACATTCCGGCAGCGGTGGGCGTGGCGTTGCTGCGCCGTAGCCTGATGGCCGTCGCGGCCTTGGCGGCTGGTTGGACGGCAGGCGGTAATCCCGCGATGGGGCAGGGCACCTTCCCCGTCAGTTCATTTGCGGGCGGCGCATCGTCCAAGCCGTCGGTTGCAATCGCCTCTGAATCCTCTTTTGCTATCGTCTGGGAGAGTGAGGAACAGGACGGCGACGGGTTTGGAGTGTTCGGCCGACTCTTCGACTCCAATGGTGAACCGCTCGTCGCGGAGTTTCCCGTAAATGAGACGGTTGTCGGACACCAGTCCTCGCCGGCGGCGGCGACGGTCGACGGCGGCTTCGTCGTCGTCTGGGAAGAGTACGACTTCCTCGCCAGCGACGACCGTCTGTACGCGCGGTTGTACGATGCAGACGCAGTGCCGAGGGGCGGCGAGTTCCGTGTCGATTCGACGATCGCAAGCTACCACCTCAACCCGGCGGTTAGCGCCTCGCACGGCGGCCACTTCGCCGTCGTCTGGGACGACTATGAAGACGTGTTCGGTCGGATCGTCAGCTCGGACGGAAACCTGATCGGCACCCCATTTCGCGTCAACTTCGAACCCGACGGCTACCACGCCGGCGCCTCGGTCGCCGTATTGGCCGGCGGCGAATTCGTCGTCGCCTGGGCGGAGGGAAGTTACTACGGAGGTAAAGACGGAGATGGATACGGCGTCTTTGCCCGCCGCTTTGCCAACGACGGTGCCGCGATCGGCGAGGATTTTCAGGTCAACGGCAACGGCGCTGGAGATCAACTTTTACCCGTCGTCGTAGCCGAACAGGGCGGCGGATTTGTCATTGTCTGGGAGACGTATGACGTGACCGAGCGTACCGGGAAGATCGAAGGACGGCGTTTCGATGCAGCGGGACAGGCGGTTGGATCCGACTTTCAAATCTCCGACGAGACGGCCACCTATCCCGGGCCGCCGGCCGCGAGCATCTCCGCGCAGGGCGACTGGATGATAGCCTGGAGCGACCTCTCGGCCAGCTCTACGCGCGCCGTCTACGGGAGATCCTTCAACGCAATGGGGCAGTCGCAGGGGGATGCGTTCGCTCTCAGCCCGACCCCGCAGGTAGATCAGACGTTTCCGTCGTTGCGTCACCTCACCGATGGGCGCTTCGTCGCCGCCTGGGAGGAAAAGAGCGGCAGTGAGCACAGCGTCATCGTCGCGGCGGTACTGGGCGAGGCCGTGTCACCGACGTCAGCGGCGACGCCGTCGGCAACGGCGCTGCCGTCACCGAGCATGGTGGCGACGAGTACGTCGCCACCCAGCGCAACCGCGACCAACACGGCGACTCGCACTGCGACGATTGTTACGCCGGCAACGCAGATCCTTACGCCGACGGCGAGCCCACCTGCGACCGCGACTCAGTCGGCTGCTGCAAGTCCTCCGGCATCGCCTTCGCCGGGAATCGGCGCGACGGCGACGGCGACTCAGTCGGCGACGCCGATGATCGTGGCGACGGCGAGTCCGCAGGCGACGGCCACTGTCGCGCCGAGTGCGAGTCCGACGCTGTCGCCGACACACTCGCCAATCGCCACGCCAACATCCAGCGCCATTGTATCGGCAAGCCCGACCTCGACGGCGACGGCGACGGAGTCGGCGGCGAGCCCTTCGGCGAGCGCAACCGCGACGAGTAGCGCC
>JBGTMF010000534.1:0-4609 GCA_041743795.1 Thermodesulfobacteriota bacterium
GCGGTGATCGACGACGGCTCGGAGGACGATACCTCCGAGCTGGCGCGCAAAGCGGGAGCGATGGTGCTGCGCCATCCCTGCAACCTCGGCATTGGCGCCGCCGTTCAGACCGGCTACCTCTTCGCCCTGCGCCGCGGTTACGACCTGGTGATTCGTCAGGACGGCGATGGCCAACACGACCCAGCGTACATCCCGGCCTTCGTCGCGGCGCTCGAGCGGGGCGACAGCGACATCCTCGTCGGTTCGCGCTTTCTCGCCCGCGAGGGGTTCCAATCGACCCTGGTCCGGCGGCTCGGCATCGTCATCCTCTCCGTCGTATCGGCGCTCATCGGCACGCGCACCACCGACCCGACCTCCGGCTATTGGGGGCTCAACCGCCGCGCCCTGGAGGCGCTCGCGCCAAAGCATCCCGACGACTACCCGGAGACCGAGGCCATGGTCATCGCCGCCGCCGCCGGCTGTCGTATCCGCGAGATCCCCGTCATCATGCGCGAGCGCAAGTCCGGGCGCTCTTCGATCGGAGTCTTGTACTCCGGCTTCTACATGATCAAGGTCATCATGGCGTTGTTGATCGTGCACGTTCGACCGCGCCAATCTCGCTGAACGCCATCGAGGTCGCGTTTGTTTCACTTTTACGACAAGTACCTGCTCGAAGCGCTGGCCCTGACCGTCGCGGCGCTGTTGATGGCGTTCGTCGTCGGCGCCATGCGCCGCAGCAGCCTCAATGCCCGTTACGCGGTCCTCTGGCTGGGAGCCGGCGCGGTGCTGTTGGTCCTCTCGGTCTATCGCCCACTGCTCGATTTCATCGCGCGCGCTGTCGGCATCAGCTATCCGCCGTCCCTGCTCTTTCTCGTCGCCTTCGTTTTTTTGCTCTTCATCGTCCTGCACTACTCGCTGGTGCTTTCATCGCATCGCAATTCGATCCGGCGCCTGGCGCAAGCGGTGGCGCTGCTCGAGCAGGAACTCGAGCGGCACCAGGGCGATTCGCCAAAGGCGGGGCGCGACGGCGCTCCGCCGGCAGGCGAGAGCTGACGGGCACCCCGCGCTGCGCGAGCTACGATTGCCTTTGCCCGAGACGTTTCGCTACTGTCGCGGATTGCATGGGGAAAGCCAGCCGCCAAAAGAAAACTCGCACCGTCCCAACGGATGGCGATCGCCCGACGCCGCGGCCACTGCCGCAGTCGCGGATGGCGCTGAGCGGGGAACCGGCGGCCGCGTGGCTACACCTCATCGCCGGCGCGACAGTGGCCGTGTTGGCGGCCCTCGTCTACTACCCGTGCCTGTCGGGCGAGTTCGTCTTCGACGACCACAACGCGATCCAGCAGAGTCTGCTGGTGCGGAGCATCTGGCCGCTGAGCCGCTTCCTGACCCACAGCAATCGGCCGCTGATGGATTTCTCGTTCGCCGTGAACTACGCGCAGGGCGAGTATGACTCATGGTGGTACCATGCGACCAACGTCGGCCTGCACGCGCTGACGGCGATCGCTCTCTACGCCCTCGCCCTGCGCACTCTGCGCCTGCCCGCGTTTGCCGATCGCTACAGCGCCTGGAGTCAGCCGATCGCCTGGATCGCGGCGGCGATCTTCGCCTGCCATCCGTTGGCGAGTGATACCGTCGCCTACGTCGCCAGCCGCAGCGAGGGACTCGCCGGGCTGTTCTACCTGCTGACGATTCTCGCCTACAACACGGCGATCACCGCCGACTCCAGTTCCACACGGACCGCCGCCAAGTGGGCCGTTCCGCTGCTGACCACCCTAGCCCTCGCCAGCAAGGAAATCGCCGCGACCATTCCGCTGGCGCTGCTACTCTATGATTTCGTCTTCGTCGGCCGCGGCGACATCCGCCATACACGCGCTCGCGCCGCGACCATCGCCGTCTCGCTGATCCCGCTGTTGCTGGGCGGCGGGTACTTCGTCGTCCGCGCCTTCCTCACCGGATCCCTCTCGACACCGTACCAGCAGTCGGCCGGGTTCGGTTTCGACCGCTACACCCCTCTGCAATATCTGAGTACGCAGTTCGGCGTCATCGTCCACTACCTACGCCTGCTGGTCTATCCAACCGGGCTCACCTTCGACTACGACTGGCCGCTGGCGCGCACCCCGTTCCAACTCGGCGTCGTCTTGCCGCTGCTCCTCCTCGTCGGCCTGACCTACGCCGCCGTGCGCGCGCTGCGCTCGCACCCCTTCTACTCCTTCGCCTTCTTCTTCCTGCTCATCGTCCTGGCGCCGACTTCGTCGTTCATGCCACTGGCCGATCTCGCCGTCGAGCGGCGCATGTACATCCCGTTGGCGGCGTTCGCCCTGTGCGCGGCGGCGCTCGGCGCCGACCTGGCGCGCATGGTTTCGAGCAGGAGCGCGGCGGCACTCGGCGCCGATCTGGCGCGCATGCTTTCGAGCCGGAGCGCTGCGCCGGCGGCGATCGCCATCGCGCTGCTGGTGATCGGGATGTTCTCGGCGACGACGCACGCGCGCGCCACGCAGTGGGGCGATCATCTGGTGCTCTACGAGGATGCGGTAGAGAAAACTCCCGGCAGCCCGCGCGTGCGCCTCAACCTCGGCGTCGTCCACCTCAATGCCGGACGCCGTGACGAAGCCTACGAGGTTCTCTTCGAGGCGCGGCGCCTGTACGACGAGGGGAAATCAATCCACGCGTTTCCGCGCATCGGGGCCTTCATCCACTACAATCTCGGGGCGATTCTATACATTCGCGAGGAGTTCGACGCGGCGATGGAAGAGATGCAACGCGCCATCGATATCGGCGGGCAATACGTCGCGCTGCGACCGCGCTCCTTTGCCGTGATCGGCTACATCCACTGGCATCGAGATGACTACGCCGCCGCCGAGGAGGCTTTCACCGAGGCCCTAAAGTACAATCGCGACTACCCCGAGTGGATGCACGCTCTGGCCGAAGTGCAGATCGCGCAAGGCAATTTGCGCGATGCGCGGGGAACTCTGTTCCGACTGCACCATGCCCATCCCGACCTGCTCGAATCCGACGCATCGATTCGACTGCGGGATCTCCTCGACGCCAAAGCCCAGGAACTTCGCGCCGCCAGGCAGCGAGCGCCGAAGCGGAAGGATTGATGAAAGCTCTCGTCACCGGCAGTTCCGGACTCCTCGGTCAAGTGCACACCGCGCTCGTCCTCGAACGCGGCGATTCCGTCACCGGCTTCGACATGGTGCCGCCGCCGCAGCCGGTCGACGCGCCGCGGTTCGATTTCGTGCTGGGCGACATGCGCGACGCCGGTGCCCTGCGCGACGCCGCACGTAGCGTCGATGTGATTTACCACCTGGCCGCCGGGCAGCGCATGAAACCGCAGTTTGCCTCGCTCGGGGAGCGAGAGATTTTCGACATGAATCTCGCCGGCGTTGCCAACGTGCTGCATGTCGCCGAGGATCTCGGTACGCCGAAGGTGGTGTTCATCTCCAGCTCGGGAATCTACGGAATTCCGCAAACGGTGCCGTGCACGGAGGATCACCCGACCGTGCCGCTCGGCGCGTACGGCGATTCCAAGATCGAAGCCGAGGAACTCTGCCGGCGTGCGATCGATCGCGGTCTCAACGTCACCGCGCTGCGGCCAATGAGTCTCTTCGGTCCCAACATGACGGGGGTCTTCGGAATTCTCTTCGATTGGGTGCGCACCGGCCGGCCGGTGTTGACGCTGGGAAGCGGACACAACCGCGTGCAGATGGTCAGCGCCCGCGACGTAGCGACGGCCTGCATTCAGGCCGCCGAACGCAATCCGACCGAGCATTTCTTCAACATCGGATCCGACCCGGCAACCGTGCCGACAGTTCGCGAGCAGGTCGAGGCGCTGGTGTGCCACGCCGGAACGCGTTCGCGCGTCATCCCGATTCCGGCGGCAATGCTGCGCAACACGGCGCGCGCACTGCACCTCCTCGGCCAGTCGCCCATCGTGCCCGAGCACTACCTGCTGGCCGACTCGACGTTCATTCTCGACATCGATCGCGCCCGTCGCGAACTGGACTGGCAGCCGGTCTACAGCAACATCGAGTTGATGAACGACGCCTATGATTGGTACGTAAAAAACGCCGACCACTACCGGCCGCGCCACCCCGCCCTGCGCCTGCTCGACGGCGTCACGGGAGCGCTGCGGATCTGAAACGCCTCTCACCACGGAGGCACCTCCGCCACCCCGGCGAAAGCCGGGGTCCACCCGGCCGACCCCCTGGATTCCGGCTTTTGGGGCTGTCGGTTTTTTCGAATAGCCCTTTGGGGTGAATGGTATTCTTCTCTCCAGGCCTACCGATCGGTGCAGCCGGGGTTGAACATGCGATGTCGCCGGCGCAGAGATGGACCGCGTATGGGCGCCGACGAGATTCAGGTTCGCTATTTCGATCACGCCGATCGCGAGCGCTTCGAGTGGACCGTCTCCGGGCCGGGTTTCGCCGACACCGAGGACGAGTTGCTGGCACCGCTGCGCCCGCTGGTCGAGCCGCCGCTGCTCGAGATGGGATGCGGCGAGGGAAACAACCTCTTCCGTCTCGCCGAGCGCGGTCGCTGTGTCGGCGTCGATCGCTTCACGCCCAAGGTGGTGTTTGCGCGTCACGCCGTCCGCGCCGCCGACTTCGCCGCCGCCGACGCCGCC
>JBGTMF010000535.1:0-16508 GCA_041743795.1 Thermodesulfobacteriota bacterium
GCCGCGCTCGATCGCGCCCGTTGCCGCGCCATCGACGTCGAGTACGTGTTTCGCGGCGCCGGGCCGGAGCAGATCCTCAAGCGCGTGCACCGGCGCGAACCACTGGTGGCGCTGAGCACGTGGCCGTCGCAGGTGGTGTCCGCGTTCTACAGCGGCATTCGGCCGCGCCGGCTCGAGGCGCGCTACGAGGCCGAGATCGAGATCCGCACCGGCGGCTCCTATTTGTTCGAGGGAGATTTCCACGGGGCCGATCCGCGTATCCAGATCGACGAAACCCACCTGGTACGGGGGCGGAGGTTGCAACTCGAACCAGGCCGACACCGATTTCGCGCCGTCGCCGACTTCGCGCCCTTACCAGAGGGACTGGTCGCGCGTTTCTCCTGGAATGGTCCCGACAGCGGGGATCGCACGGAGTTGATCCCCTTCTACGAAATCGCGGTGCCGCAACGCGGTTGTTCGCCCACCGCCTGAGTCGATCGAGGCTGCAGGATCAACCGCGGGACAGTTTCTCCAGGTCTTCGATGAGCGCGTCGACCGACTCGCGCTCGGTGCCGTGATAGTAGCCGCGGATGCGCCCCTGGCCGTCGACGAGCACGAAGCGATCGCTGTGCGTGATCAGATCGTGACCGTCGTCGGCACCGGCATCGTCCGGCGAGCGCTCGGCGACGCTCAGGCGGAAGCCCTTGCCGATCAACTCGTACAGCTCGTCGCGCTCGCCGGTGAGAAACCACCAGACGTCGGGGTCGGCCGCGTAGCGCGCGGCGTAATCGCGTAACACCGGCACCGTGTCACGCGCCGGATCGACGCTGATCGACACCAGCCGCGCCTTGATCTTGCGCTCGCCGAGCACCTTCTGCACCTCCGCCATTCGCGCCGACAGTATCGGGCAAACGCCGGCGCAGGAGGTGAAAATGAAGTCGGCGATCCAGATGTCGCCGGCCAGATCAGCGCGCGAGACGACTCCCCCGCCACTACTCAGCAGGGAGAAATCGGGAACGGTGTAGAGGATCGGCAGATCTTCCGCTGCGCGCCCACCGCGCTGCCAAGAGACGAGGCCGAATACGAGGATGGCGACGATAACACCGGCGAGCGCCAACCAGATGCGGCGCTCGGCACGGCCGTCATTCATGGCACCGACCGGTTCAGCCGATCCAACGCCAGGAAATGTCCGGCATCAACATGAACAGCAAGAACGCGCAGATGATCATCGGCGTCAGTGCGATGACTCCGAGCAGCGTTCGCTCGAAGCGCAGATGCATGAAATAGAGCGCGACCAGTACCGCCTTGGCAATCGCCATCGACACCAGCAGCGCCACCTTCGGCACCTGAGCGGTGACCACCATCGGCACGCCAACCTCGAGTACCGTCAGCCCAAGGAGCCACCAGAAGATCAGCATGTAGTTGGTATGACCGTGCGCTTCTCCGCCCGCCATTGGGAGATCTCCTCTTCTGTCTCGCTATACCAGGTAGACGAACGTAAACACGAGAATCCAGACCAGGTCGACGAAGTGCCAGTACAAGCCGGCAATCTCGATGCCGTTGGTGTTCTCCGCCGTATAACCGCCGCGCATCGCCTTGACCAGCACGTACGAGAGGTAAACCACGCCACTGAAGACGTGGAATCCGTGGAAACCGGTAGTCATGTAGAAGGTCGTGCCGAACAGGCCCGAGGCGCGCATCTGCCCGGCGGCCAGTTCCATCCCCTCGTGCCAATGGCCGACCACCGCTCCTGTCGAGTCGATGATGATGTTGTTCTCAGCCAGCAACATTCCGTCGTTGATGAGGTGCGTCCATTCGTAAGCCTGCAAGCCGAGGAAGATGATGCCGCCGGCGACGGTCAAGGCGAGAAACTTCACACACCCGGCCTGATCGCCCTCCTGCATCGCTGCCAGTGACTTGACCATCGTCACGCTGCTGCAGATCAACAAGAACGTCATGAAGGCGGTCAGCCAGATCCCCAGCGCCTGCGCGGGGTCCGGCCAGTCGACGGCGCCAAAGCGCAACGCGCCGTATGTCGCCAGCAACGCGCCGAAGGACATCGCGTCGCCCGCCAGGAAGATCCACATGCCGAGCTTGCCCCAGCTCTCCGGGGTCAGCGGCGTCTCGTACGTATCCACCGCGGCGTGCCCCGCCGTCGCTACTTGACTCACCTCGCTCCCTCCCTTTCCGTGCGCAGCACCTTCAGATCCGCATGCTCCGCGACACTCTCCCCGCCGTCGGAATCAGGCCGATGGCCCCAAAACATGTACGTCAGCCAGCCGCCGACGACCGCAAACAGGACGAATGGCATCGACATCATGAACAGAATGCTGGTGTTGATGCCGCTCGACAGCGGGTCGCCCGGCCCGCCCAGGGCCGTCTTACACATAGCGCAGCCCTGCGCCGCCGCATCGCCGGCGAAAAACATCGACACGCAGAGCAACGCCACCAGTGGCAGGTAGGTAGCAAATCGCTTCATGTCTCAGTGGTACACCAGCCAGAAGAGGACGCCCCACATGGCACAGACATAAAGCCAGTAGATCGCGCAAACCTCGACGCCATCGTGCGCCTGCTTCGAATATCGGCCGCGGTGGGTCATCACCGCCACATAGAACACCCAGAGCATGGCGCCGACGACGTGCGCCGCGTGCGTCCCGATCAGGGTGTAGAATGTGCCGCCGTAGGGTCCACTCGACAACAGCAGTCCGTGCCGTACCAACTGCACCCACTCGGATCCCTGCACCGCCACGAACACGCCGCCGAGGATCGCAGTCCACAACAGCCCGCGGCGCAGCGCGCGCTGGTCGTCGCGGCGGACTCCGCGCAGCGCCGAAATAACGGTGAGGCCGCTGGCGGCGAGAAACATCGTATTCAACCACGTGATGCCGAGCGGCAGCGCCGGTAATCCCACCGGCGGCCAGACGACGCTGCCGACGCGAAACACCAGGTACGCACCGATCAATCCGGCGAAGAACATCGACTCAGCAACGAGAAACATCGCCACTGCGACGCGCGCGTTGCTGACTGGCCGGGCCCGCGAAGAGCCGCCGCCGGGGCCTCCGTCGCGCGGCAGTACGACCTGCAGGCTCGGCGGAGCCGGTATCACCTGCAAATCATGCGCAACGGCCGTATTCGACGATCGGGGCATCAGCCTCTCGCAATGATGACGATGACGGAGAGCACGTACATGACGACGACCAGCGAGACCAGCCAGAATGCCGTCCGCTTCTTGTTCTCCTCACCTAATCGCACCGGCATCGCACTACACCTTGTCCAAGGCCATGGCGCCGAGCAGCACGGGCAGATAGATCAGCGTCGCGAACAGTAAGCGTCGCACGGCGTCCTTCGACGGTCGCCACGCCGCGTCGACACTGAACGCGAGGAGCGCCGTGCCGAGTACCAGGGCGACGGAGAAATACACCGCTCCCGCCACCCCGAGCACGGTGGGAATCAGCCCGACCACCAACAGCGCGGCACTGTGCACGAGAATCTGCCGTTCCGTGCTGCGCCCTTCGCGGTCGACGACCGGTAGCAGTTTGAAACCGGCGCGCGCGTAGTCCTCTTCGTAAAGTCGGGCGATCGCCAGGGAGTGCGGCAACTGCCAGAGGAACATGATGCCGAAGATCGCCCAAGCCCCCGGTTCGATCATCCCACTCGCCGCCACCCACCCCGTCACCGGCGGTAGTGCCCCCGGCACGGCGCCGACGATCGCACACAGCGGGGTCCATCGCTTCATCGGAGTGTAGAGCGCCAGGTAGGAGACGACTGTCAGGGCCGTCACCACCGCCGCCAGAGCATTCACCGCCAGGGCAAGAACCGCCAGGCCAACCGCGGTCAAGAGTGCGCCGAAGAGCAGTGCGTCCTGTGGCTCGACGCGACCGCTCGGGATCGGCCGCCCAACCGTGCGCTCCATGCGGGCGTCGAGATCGCGCTCGATGTACTGATTCAGAACGAGCGATCCTGCGCCGGCCAAGCCGGTGCCGAACAACGTCGCCGCGAGAAGCCACAAATCGACCGGCCCGTGCGCCGCCAGATAGAAACCGGCGGCGGTGGTCAGCAGGACCATCGCCGCTAGACGCGGCTTTGTCAGTTCGAGCAGCACAGCCGCATCGAGACGGCGTACGTCCGTTCTTTCCGCCGTAAGGACTGTATGAGGTGCCGTACGCATGTCGAAATGCCGAGGAAACTCCGCCGTCAGTGGGCGGCCGCAACCCCCGAAGCCGGCTGCGCTTGCGGCAGCCAGTCCTCTTTCGCGCCAGGCACGCTGTACTCGTACGGGCCCCGATACACCGTCGGAATCTGCAGGAAGTTTCCATGCGGTGGCGGTGTCGGTGCCTCCCACTCGAGGGTGTTCGCGTTCCACGGGTTCTGCGTCGCCTTCTCGCCGGCAAACATGCTCCAGAAGAAGTTGACCGCGAAGACGATCTGGAAGAGGCCGAGGCCGATGGCGCCGATCGTCATGATCTCATTCCAATGCTGCAACGGAACGAGAAACTCGTACTGCATCGGGTTGTAGATGCGCCGCATGTGACCGCCGACGCCGATGATGTGCATCGGGAAGAAGGTGATGTTGAAGAACACCAAGGTGCCGAAGAAGTGAATCTTACCAAGGGTCTCGTTCATCATGCGGCCGTACATCTTGGGAAACCAGAACGCCACGGCGCCGAAGATCGCAAACACACTGCCACCGAAGACCACGTAGTGGATGTGGCCGACGATGAAGTAGGTGTCGTGGATGAAGATGTCGACCGGCGTCGCTGCCATGTAGATGCCGCTGAGACCGCCGATGACGAACATCGAGACGAATGCCAAGGCGTGCAACATCGGCGTCTTGAAGTAGATATTGCCGCCCCAGAGCGTCCCCAGCCAGTTGAACGTCTTGATGGCCGAAGGCACCGCGATCACCATCGTCGTCGTCATGAAGGCCATGCCCATGGTCGGGTTCATTCCCGATTGGAACATATGATGCCCCCAAACGACCCAGCCGAGGAACGCGATCGCAACCATCGCCATCGCCATCGCGCGATAGCCGAAGATGGGCTTGCGCGAGAATACGGCTAGAATCTCCGAGGCGATCCCCATCCCCGGCAGGATCAGGATGTAGACCTCCGGGTGACCGAAGAACCAGAACAAATGCTGCCAGAGGATCGGTTCACCGCCGCCTTCGGGCAGAAAGAAGGTGGTCCCGAAGCGCCGATCGAATAGCAACATCGCCATGGCGGCCGTCAACTCGGGAAGCGCGAGAAGCAACAGAATCGCCGTGATGAAGAGCGACCAGACCACCAGCGGCATGCGGAACATGGTCATGCCCGGCGCGCGCATGTTGATGATGGTCGTAATGTAGTTGATCGATCCCATCATCGAAGAAATGCCGAGGACGACCAGCGAGACGATCCAGAGATCCTGCCCGAGGCCGACGCCGGTATAGACCTCCACAGCCGATAGTGGTGCGTAGGCGGTCCAGCCGCCAGCAGCGGCGCCGCCGTCTACGAAGAAGCTCGAGATCATCAGAGAGCCGGCAAAAGCCGCGATCCAGAACGAAAGCATGTTGAGGACCGGGAACGCCATGTCGCGCGTACCGATCATCAGGGGGATGAGGAAATTGCCGAACGCCCCCACAAGAATCGGAATGACGACGAAGAAAATCATGATCGTCGCGTGCATGGTGAACATCATGTTGTATGTCTCGGGCGGGATGATCCCGTCGTACATATACGGCTCGGGAACCCATGCCATTCCCGGTACCGGCTCCTCGGGATACGCCAACTGCCAGCGCACCATCAGAGCCAACACTCCGCCGATGATCATCATGAACAGCGACATCAACAAGAACTGCTTGCCGATCATCTTGTGATCGAGTGAAAACAAATACGTACTGACGAACCCACCTTGGTGGTGCTCGTCGTGACCGTGGGCCGCGGCGGCTTCGCTCATCGCCTATTCTCCTTCTGCATCCCAGGTCAGTTGGGCCATCGTTCGGTGAGCCACGCAGAGTAGTCCTGCGCGGAGTACACTTTCAGGTGTCCCAGCATGCCGGAGTGACCGAAACCGCAAAGCTCGGCACATGGAATCTCGTATTCGCCCGTCTTCGTTGCCTTGAACCAGCCGTCAATCTGCCGCCCCGGCACGGTGTCCTGCTTGAAGCGCAGGTGCGGAACGAAGAAACTGTGGATCACGTCGCGCGACAACATCTCCAGCTTGACGACTTTGTCGACCGGGACATTGAGTTCGTTCTCGAGGGTCAGATCGTCTTCGGTGTCGAATACTCCGTCTGGCCCGGGATAGGTGAAGTCCCAGTTGAACTGCTTTGCATTGACCCGAACGGTAACATCGACGGGCGGCATGTCAGCCCGGATCTCGTCCCACGTCGCCCGGCTCAACAACGCGAGAACCACCAGGATGATCGACGGCGCGATCGTCCAGGCGATCTCGAGAGTGTTGTTCCCATGGGTGTACGTCGCTTTGCGACCCGGGCGATGCCGGTACTTGACGAGAAACACCACCAACGTCGCCTGGACCGCGACGAAGACGATCGTCGTGATCCAGAAGATCAACAGAAACAGCGAGTCAATCTGCCCGCCGTAGCTGGAGATGTTCTCCGGAAGCCAAGGCAACATCCGCTAGCCCCCCCTTTCCCCTCAATCAAATCAGTCGACAACGGATGGCGTTGATTACTTCGCGGCCATCTCGAATGTAACGGAGGCCTCACCCCCGGCCGGTACCGTCACCTTCTGCGTGGATTCGCCGAGCTTCTCCTGCCAGACCTTGATCTCGTACTCGCCGGCCGGCACGTCGGTCAGCTCAAAGCCACCCGAACCGTCGGTAATCGCATAGTAGGGATGATCGACGACCGCCAGCCACCCCTTCATCCATCCGTGTACGTCACACGTGACCTTGACCATCTCGGTCTCGGTGAACTTCTCGGTGATCTTCTTCTTGAACTTCGGCTGAGCGCGGTTCAACGGCTTGTTCTTCTCACTGTATGTGTGGACGTTGTGCAGGATTCCGTCCGAGTTGAGGATATCCAAGTCAGCGCCCTTGCGAACCACGACGATGTACGGAAGGTACTCGCAGCCCGCCTGGTCGAGGACGGATGCCCCCTCGGGGAACGCCTTCCCCTTGCTGATGTTGGTCAACGACACGACCGCGAACTCGACGCCGCCATCGGCACCGACGACCAATTCGTTCGACTTCTTCACGCCGACCGCGCAGACCTCTTTGTCCTTGTTGACTTCGAGAACCTCGCGCTCGGGAGGAGTGCCGGTGAACTTGACCATCCCCTTGATGGATCCGCCACCGGAAACCGCGCCGCCCTCATACGCGAAAGCACCCGCAGTCGAGAACAAAGCCGCGCAGGTCGCGACGCCCAACAGCCGAATAGCCCTATCGATCGAATTCAACATGGGAATCTCTCCTTTTCGTACACTGCCGACACACGATCGTGACGGGTCAACCTTCCGTTTGTGCGTCGATCTCATCGGCGGCGGGGGCTGATGCCGCCCCCTCACCGCCGAGATCGAAGGGTGTTTGCTCCTGTGCCGGCGGTACCGCCATCGGCGCTGTCGCCGCCGCCGGATGCAAGGTCAGTAGATAATCCCGCAACGCCTCCGCCTGCTGTAGGTCACTTTCCAGTACGTCTTCCGGACCGTCGCGTTCGTCGTCGCTGAAATCGTAGAACGACGGCATTCGGGTACCCGGCATCAATGCTTGCGGATCCTTGATCCACTCCACGATCCAATCCGGATTCAACCGTTCGCGCGCCAGCGCCAGGTCCGGCGCCCAACCCTCCTGCGGCCCCTCCGGTTTCCGATCACCTTGCTGGTGACACGTCCAACAAGAGAAGTAATCGACCGACGCGAGCAGCTCCCCCGCTTCGACGTACTCGGGGGACAGGCTCGCCTGGTCGATGTGGACGAAAGGACTATCTATACCGTCCTCGGCGGCGAAATAGCGAACCAATTTTACGGTTTCGTCGTCGGTGAGGCCGAAAGTCGGCATGCGGATCGCCAGCCAGGGGCGTAACGGTATAGGCCGCTTGAGGAATCCGTACAGCCAGTTCGCCTGCACCTTGGCCCCCTCACCGTTGAGTATCGGCGGGCCGAGGGTCGGATTTTCTTCGTAGAGAGAGAGTATTGCCCCGCCCTCTCCGCCGATGACGTGGCACCCGACACAGTTGTAACGCTCGATCACCCGCCGCCCCTCGGCCAGGGTCTTCTCTCTTTCCAGGTTCGCCGGCCGGTAGGCGTCCGGCACGCGCTCTTCCTGACGACTGGCGAGAAACACGAGGACCGCGTCGATGTCGCTTTCCGCGAGATCGAAATGCGGCATGACCTGTTCGATCCGCTCGGTTTCGTAAATGCGTGGCTCGTTGACCTTGTGGAACGTCCAGTCTCGCCACGTATAGGGAATATCGGTGCGATTGCCGAAGAACAGCTCCTCCATCGGCTTTGATCCGAACACCGACAACTCGACACCGATTCGCGACTCGGCCTCCATGCCGGGAATCTCGTGACAACCGGGACAGCCGTACTTGCGCACCAGCGCCTCGCCGAGAGCGACATTGTCGGGCTCGAGCAACTTCACCCGCGTCGCTTCGTCTCCCGTCCGCGGCGTCCCCAGCGTAAACAGGTAGGACACCAGCGCGCGGGCATCGTCGTCGGTAAGTCGCAAGCTGGGCATGCGCGCATCCGGTGAGTAGCCGCGCGGATCCTTCAGCCAGTGGTACATCCACCGCGGATTCGTCTTCTCCGCAATGTTGCTCAGGTTGGGGGCGACATCCTTCTTCTCACCGAGCAGAGCCGGCGACTCCCCGGGCGCCAGGCCGTGACAGCCGCGACAACCGATCGAGTCCGCGATTTCTGAACCGCGTGCCACCAACGCCGCGTCGCCGGGGTCGATACCGTCCGGCGCGCCGTGAGATCCCAGCCACTCCTCGCTTTCCGCCTGCGACACACTGAGGATGTATCCGGCGACCGCCTCCGCCTCCTCGCGTTCGAAATAGAAATTGGGCATCTTCGTGCGCGGCCGGTATCGGTGCGGCTGTTCGACCCAATCGACCAGCCAGTTAGCGTTCACCTTGGCGGAGATGCGGCGCAGGTACGGACCGACCGGCGGTACGTCGCCGTAGCCTTCGACCAGGTGACAACCGACACAGCCGACCTGCTCGAAGAGTTGCTCGCCGAGGGCGATCTTCTCAGCTTTGTCGACGCGCACGTCGGCGTGACAAGCGATGCAGCCCGCCTGCACGTCATCGCCGCGATACATCGGGTCGAGCCAGTACTTCACCCGCCCGTGCGCCTGCTCCGGCGAATTGACCGCCGCGCCCTGCCCTTGATGACAAGGGGTGCAGCCGAACTTCTCGACGTCGTGCGATAGAAGATAGAACTCGCGATCCGGGTGGGTTGTGAAGGGTTGCGGCTCATCTTCGTAACCCGGCTTGTTGATGCCGACGTGACACGAGGTACAGCGGTCGACACGCGCCACCGGCTGGTTGTAGGCGTTGCGGTCGAACTCTTCGAGAACCACCTGCTCAATCTTAGGGATCTTCGGGAAGGCGAGGGGGCCCATTGGAATGACGAGACTATCCACCCGCTGCACCAAGCGTTCGCGCTCCGCCTCGAGACTCTCTTTCTTCTTCTCGAGTGCGACCACCACCGAGCGGATCTCGTCTTGCTCGCTGACGATCTTCTCCAAACGCGCCTCCGCGTCGGAAACCGTCTCTTCGAGGACGATCCGCTCGCCTTCGAGCCGATCGAGGCGCGCGCGCGGTTTCTCCACATTGGCGCCGGCAAGTTGCGCGTGTTCCACCTCGTACCACGCCTCTTCGATCTCGCTCTTCTTGGTGCGCAGTTCGAACTCGGCGTCGTCGTAGAACAATTGGGCTTTGCCCCGCTGCCTCTCCAGGTCCGCCATCAACCGTCCGGTGTCGCCCGTCTCGAGGGCCTGGCGCGCCTCGGTCAGATCCTTGACGACATCCTGGTACTCGGACGAAGAGTCGAGTCGCTGCTGTTCGGCCGCGACTTCGGCCTTCGCCCGGTCAATCTGCGTTTGCGAAAAATCGTACTGGTACTTCTTCCAGGGCCGCCGCGCGATCTGATCGTCCCAGACGATCCAGATGGCGGAAGCCAACAAGAGAGCCACCGCGAGAAGAAACACGGCCGCGTACGATTTTTTTTCTTCGTCCGCTTTCGACATCAGCCTACCCCTGGGCCGAAGCCCGCCGCTCCAGGAACCGCCCGAATGAAAAGATCACGAATCCGAGCATCATGAGTGTCAGCTCGCGCCCCATCCCGTTCTCCTGAGTCACCCCGACGAAAAGCGCGTATCCGACGTCGGCAATCCCCAGTGCCTGGATCACTTTGGCGAGTAAAAACATCCGTCCACAATTGCCCGGGGGTTGCCCGATACGGGCTCAGAAGTTGATCCACGGAGTCTGCCAAACGTACATGATGTTCCCGGCGTGCCGCAGAACCATTTTGATTACGACCGACATCAGGTTGAGGAAGAGAAAGGACGTCAGAGCGAAGCGCGGCATTCCCCAGCGCTGCATGAACTCCTGCCCCTTCATGCGGACGATCGCGTAATACATCGCCACAGTACCGATGACGAAGTAGCCAATTACGACGATCGCTCCGAAAATCATCGCGCCGGCTTCGCTGCGGATGCCGAACAGGTAGGACAGGTTTACGTTGGTCAGCGCTTCGATCTTGTGGGCGTCCCAAACCTCCCACGGCCAGAACCAATTCCACCCCGGACCGCGCAGAAACGTACCGATGATGATCAGCGATATCCATATTATGTGAAATCCCAGAAAGAAGGTCAGGATTTCGTACTTTCGCGATTCGTAGGCGTAGTAGCCGTTTCCCGCTGGATTGATGTCGATATAGGGAATCGCCATCAGTCCGACGATGATGAAACTCGGCAACACCACGCCGGCATGCCACGGATCGAAGAAGACCAGCATTTCCTGCAAGCCGAGGAAGTACCACGGCGCCTTCGACGGATTCGGCGTGCGAGTCGGGTTGGCGGGCTCTTCCAGCGGCGCATCGACGACCAGCGACCAGACGATCAGCAGCATCGTGACGAAGATCGCGCAAAGGAATTCGCTGCGCACCAGGTGTGGCCACGTGTGAATCTTGTCATCACCCGGACCGACGGTAGAGACCGCCTTCGAAGGTTCGAGGATCTCCGCCCCCGGCCTGGCTAACCAGTACATTAAAATGATCATCGCGACGAACAGTTCCGGCAAAACCAGGACTCGTCCGCCCGGAATGAAGTTCGTCAACACCGCGCCAATGCAAATGACGACGACCCAGATGAGTTCCCGCGGCATGTTCCGTCTCCCCCCGCCCGATCAGACCGGTGGCCCGGAGAATCCGTCGCGGCGGATGCGCCAGAAGTGCACCGCCATGAACAGACTCGCGACCAGTGGAATGAAGATGCAGTGAAGGATGTAGAACCGCAGCAACGTATGCGGGCCGATCTCGCCGCCGCCGAAGAGAAAGGCGCGCGCATCGTAAATCGGATTCGCACCGGTCCACTCGGCAAACGGCCCCTCGTAACCGAGAAGCGGTGTCGCCCGCGCCATGTTCGAACCGACGGTCACCGCCCAGATCGACAACTGGTCCCACGGCAACAGATATCCCGTGAAGCTCAACAGCATCGTCAGCACCAACAGGATGACACCGACCATCCAGTTGAACTCACGCGGCGGCTTGTACGAGCCCGTCAGGAAGACGCGGAACATGTGCAACCAGACTGCGATCACCATGCCGTGCGCCGCCCACCGATGCATGTTCCTCATAAACATGCCGAACGGCATGTCGAACTCGAGGTATTTCATGTCCGCATAGGCGTATTCGGCGGTCGGACGGTAGTAGAACATCAGATAGATGCCGGTGACCACGGTGACCAAGAACATCAGAAAGGTGATGCCGCCCATGCACCAGGTGAAACGCATGCGGATCGCATGACGGCGCACCTTCGACGGGTGCAGGTGCAACCACACGTTGCCCGAGACCATCTGGACTCGGTTGCCCGGCGTATCATCGTAGCCGTGCCGAAAGATCGATTGCCAGATCTGGGATTCCGTGATCTGGCGCTTTGTCTCGTCCCACTTACTCATCGCTCAACGTACCCCCGAGGATCTTGCTCAGGCGCGCAGAAACGCACCCGGCTTGTCCCAGTCCCCCTTCTCGTACCGATAGGTGACGCCCATATCGACGACCAGCTGGCCTTCCTCGTTGATCGCCATTCGATAGCGTTCCAACGGCCGCGGCGCAGGTCCCTCGAAGTTGATTCCGGATTTGCGGAATCCACTGCCGTGGCAGGGACACTTGAACTTCTGATCGACCGCGAGCCAACGCGGCGTACAGCCGAGGTGGGTGCACTTGGCGAACAGCGCATAGAAGCCGTCCGTCTCACGCACGATCCACACCCGGTGGTCCTTTTTGAATCGCTCGCTGACTTCGCCCACCGTGTATTCCCCTGGAACACCGGCCTTGAACGTCGTCGGCGGCTTGAACAGCACTCGGGGGAACGCGGAACGCACGAACCCGAGCAGGAAGATCGTCGAAAACGCGCCGAATCCCATCCAGTTCAGCCGGCCGAGAAAGTCTCGCCGCGACCACAGGCTGCCGCGCGGCGGCGGCGCCTCCGGGATCGCTCCCGACTCGATTCCCCGCACCTTCTCCAGCGCGGCTTGTTCCTCCGCAGAAAGCTTCTTCGCCTTTGCCATTTTCTTTTCACCCCCCGCGCGATGCGAGAACGGAGAGAACTCCCCAGGCCATCGTCAATCCGGCCACGGCGAACAACACCAGCCCAACCGGTGGAAAAATAATGCTGAGCACCGCCCCTGCCAGAGCCAGCGGAATCCCGATTGCAAACGGGTTGAACGCCTCCGCTCCACCGCCCGGCAATCGATCGATCGTCGGCGGCGCGATTCGCACCTCGTCGCGCACCAGGTGGACGACCATTTCGCGCAGTTGCTCCCTCCGCTCGTTCGGAGCTGAATTGATGTGATGCGCCAGATCGCGTGCCATGGTCTCGGCCCGCGACTCGGCTATCTCTCCATCTTCGGAATCTATTTGGGTTTTTTCGACCACTGACGGAAACGCGCCCGGGCAATAATATGATTCATTTTGTTAGTCAAACCGCATCTGGTGCAGAATCGGCTATAGACGTCCCACATCATCACGGGCCCAAACACCTTTCAACTCGACCCTGCTCGTAGGCGGACGAAATCTCCTAATCACTCGAATAAGGTGGCTGGGCAGACCAGGCCATGGATGCCGCCGCGCGTTCTAAGGGGATAACGCGCTGCCGCGACCGCGCAGGCTTTCGGCGATCGCGGCTTCGACGACGGCCAATTGGTCCGCCCTCGGCCCCGCCGTCAGCAGTGGGTCGCGACCGCTGCCGACCGCTACCGCGCCGATCTCCCCGTAGCGCGTCAACGCGTTGGAGAAAATCGCCGATGATCGTCCCTCCGGCCGGCGCACTTCATTCAACAGCAGCGCCGTCACATGGTGCTTCTGCACCCGATCGAGCAGCGCCTTGCGGGCCATGCCGCCGGTCGGAAGTTCGTCGAGGACACGCGCCACCACCCAGTAGGCTTCGCGAAAGGTGTCGAGCACCGCGAGAATCGTCGGCACGAACGGATGTGAGGCGACGATGGTTTCCTCGCCGGCCGCGAGGATGCCCTCGGCGTGCATGACGCCGCGCAACTCCGCCAACTCATGGGCGATCGCATCGCGATCCGGCAGGGGAAACTCCCAACGCAACAGGTCGAGCCACCACTGCACGTCCTCATCCGCCGCTTCCCCCGCCTTGCCGCGGCGAATGGCGTCGAGCAATAGCGACGACAGCAGGAAGCAGTGGATGGCGTTGTTCTTATAGAAGTCCAGCGCCAGGCGTTTGTCCGCCGGGACGTGCACCACTTCGCCGGCCAGTCCGGCCATCCGCTTGAGCAGTCCGCCACTTTCGAGAAAGAGCAGGCTCTCGCGGAATTCGTCTGCGTCGTTGCGCTCGAGGGACCCGGTCAGCCGCACGCCGCGCCGTCGCAAGAACGACACGATCGCGCGGCTGCGCGCGACGAAGTCCTGGTCGCGGCAGGCATCCCCGTCGGCGCTCAGCAGCACCGTCGCCGACACCGAGGTGGCGCCGACGACACTGGTATCGTTGATCTCGCGCAGCAGGCGCAGTCCGAACTTGCGAACGAAATTGCGCTTCTCCTCTTCGATCGCTTCGCCTCCGCCCTGGAATTTCTTGCGCCGCTTGCCGAGCGATTCGTTGAGCGAGATCGGCTTGGCGAAGGAGACGTACACGGTGCCGTGCCGTCGCCGCAGAACCCTTCGCGCCTGCAATAATCCCTTCAGCGATTCCGGTTGCTTCTCCGCACCGCCGAGCTCCTGGCGGTAGGCGTCCTCCTCGACGACACGGCCGTAGTGAATCGATACCGGAACGAAGTACAGGTCGCGGCGAACGCCGTGGGCAAACGCGTCGACAATCGCCGATAGGACCCCAAGCTTCGGCGGCAACACCTTGCCTGTGCGGCTGCGCCCGCCCTCGATGAAGAACTCCTGCGTGTACCCCTCGCGGATGAGAAACGTCAGGTACTGGCGGAACACCGCCTTGTACAACTCGTCGCCCTCGAAGGTACGTCGGATGAAGTACGCGCCAGCGCCGCGGAACAGCGAGCCGAGCGGCCAGAACGAGAGGTTGATGCCGGCGGCGATGTGGGGAGGGCTGACGTACCGCATGTGAAACAGGTAGCTGAGGATGATGTAGTCGAAATGGCTGCGGTGGCACGGCACCAGCACCACCGGGTGTTTCTTGACGCACTCGACCACCCGCTCGAGACCCGTGTATTCGAGCCCGGCGAACATCTTCGGCCAAACCCAATTGAAGGCGATCTCGAGTACCGAGAAGTACGCCTTCTTGAAGTCCGCGGCCATCTCTTCGATGTAGCGTTGCGCCCGCCGCCGCAACTGCGCGGCCGACTCTCCACCTTCGCTTGCCAAACGCTGGATCGTCTCGTCGATGTCGGCCGAACCCAATACGATGCTGCGTACCTGCCACTTGGGCAACAGGAGGGGGCCCCAGACGACGCGCTCCTCTCTGTAGAGGTAGATCTGCAAATCGCGGGCGAGGCGGCGCACCGTGCGCTCCTCCCCTTCGCGGCGGTGGCGATCCACCATGTCGCGCAAGCTCACCTCGATACCGGCGCTGATGGACGTGTCGTGGCGGTTCCACAACAACGACAAGATCCGCCGGCCCTCGCTCGGAGTCTCCTGCAAGCCGTATACCAGCGCCGCCAATCGAGATTCCTTTCGACGCATACCGCGACCGCGCAGCGGCGCCAGCGGCACGAAGAATACATCGCGGTCGGTTTGCCAATGATCGTGGACGATCTCCCGAATGTACGCGCGGCCGTGGTGATGACCGGGAAGACGTCGGCGGCGGCCGACCCGGACGCGCGGCTTTCGACCGCGCAGAAAGAGCAGTATCGGATGGCCGCGCGAAACCAACAGACGGCACTTCTTGCGATCGGCGAAGCCGCGCAGCTCTCGCGATCGCGGGCGCAGTTCGGAGAAGCCGATCCAGAGTCCGCGAAAGATCGCCGCCAGCGGGCGCATCCACAGCGCGCGCATGTCGTTGGCAAACGACGGCGCCGGTAGCCCTTCACGCTGCAGTACGTAGGTCACCAAGAGATAATCGACCCAGGAACGCTCGCGCAGGACGTAGGTGATGGTTCCCCGCTCGGCGAGGGCGCGGATGCGGTCGATCGCCGCGGGCGCCATCTGCACCCCGCCGACCAACCGCTCGCAAAGCCACCGCACGAAGCGATTGAGGGGTTGTGGAGCGGGCGTGACAGGAAGCTCGCCCGCGCCGATCGGCAGCTGTAGTGCTGGTTCACTCATGGGATCTCGACGAGACGAGCGGCAAAGCTAGCACGACTGCCGGCGCGGGTCGAAATCCGCGCGGCCGCCGGCTGATCGTCCTCTTCATTCTCGCAATAGCCTGTCGAAAAGCCCCGAGACGGCCCTTCGACAAGCTCAGGGCGAGCGGAACTGTCCTTAAAAATCGGGGCGGAGAACCGCTCATGCTGAGCTTGTCGAAGCATGCTGTGGGGTCTTTCAACGGACGGCTATCGGCAATCAAAGAAAGCGGCGGCCGCCGCCGCCTCGCTGCGCCAGGGCGTCGACGATTCGGCGCACTTCCTGTGCGCGGCTCTTGGGACAGATCAAGATCGCGTCGGGACTGTCGACGACGATGAGATCCTCGACGCCGACCATCGCCAACAGCCGCCCGTCGGAACTGGCGATCGTGTCGCGACAGTCGATCTGCAGGACAGGACCGCGCGCCGCGTTGCCCTGCCCGTCGAGCGGCCACAGGCTGTCCATCGCGGCCCAGCTACCGACGTCGTTCCACGCAAAATCCGCTTCGACGACGGCGACGCGATCGGCTTTCTCCATTACCGCGACATCGATTGCCAGCGAACGCAGCGCGGCGAACTGCTGCCGCGCGGCCGC
>JBGTMF010000536.1:0-18050 GCA_041743795.1 Thermodesulfobacteriota bacterium
CGGGTTTCGCGGCCGGACAGGCGGTTGCGCAAGGCGCTTTCGCGTGAGCGCCGCAAGTCGAACCGCGACGAGCGCCGCGACGGCGTGCAAGCGCTCCTCAACCAGACGGGTGTCCGACGGCTGCGCGAGTCGCCGATCTTCCTGACGCCGCGGCGCATCGCCGCGTACGGTGAGACTCCGCACGGTAACGGTGTGAACGGAGGCGCGGTCGGCGCTGAGGAATTCTCTCAGCCGCTCGGACGTACCGAAGAGCCGCGCAGTTGTTACACCTGCCGCGTTGATTTCACCGAGGTGCACCACTTTTACGACCAGCTGTGCCTGCCGTGTGGCGACTTCAACTTCGCGAAACGCACCCAGGTGGGCGATCTCACCGGCCGCGTCGCGCTGGTGACCGGGTCGCGCGTCAAGATCGGCTACCAGGCTGCGATCCTGCTGCTTCGCTCGGGATGCCGCGTCATCAGCACGACCCGATTTCCGCGCGACGCCGCCCGTCGTTATGCCGTCGAGGAGGATTTCGGCGAGTGGGGGCATCGGCTCGAGATCCACGGAATCGACCTGCGGCACACGCCGAGCGTCGAGCGGTTCTGCGCACAGATTCTGCGGACCCACGACCGGCTCGATTTCATCATCAACAACGCCTGCCAGACGGTGCGCCGGCCGCCGGCTTTCTATGAGCACCTGATGCAGCTCGAGCAGTCGCTCGATGCCGAACTGACATCAGTCGAACGGGCCCTGCTGCCGGTGGCGGCGAACAGCCCTGCCGACGTGTCGCCGGCGGCGCTGTCGCAGATCGAGTTGCTCGCAGAGGACGCCGAACGCGGCCACCACCTCTTCCCGCGTGGCCAGCTCGACGCCGACCTGCAACAGGTCGACCTGCGCAAGGTCAACTCGTGGCGACTCAAGCTCGCCGAAGTCCCGACCATCGAGCTGCTCGAGGTGCACCTGGTCAACGCGGTTGCGCCGTTCGTCCTCAACGCCCGCCTCAAGCCTTTGATGACCGCCGTGCCGACGCGGGATAAACACATCGTCAACGTGTCGGCGATGGAGGGGCAGTTCTACCGCACCTTCAAAACCGACCGGCATCCGCACACCAACATGGCGAAGGCCTCGCTGAACATGCTGACGCGCACATCGGCCGTCGACTACATCGAAGAGGGGATCCACATGAACAGCGTCGACACCGGGTGGGTGACCGACGAGGATCCCGTCGAGCACGCCGAACGCAAACGCGCCATGCACCGGTTCCACCCACCGCTCGACGTAGTCGACGGGGCCGCCCGCATCGTCGACCCGATCTTCACCGGCCTGCGCACCGGCCTCCACGTCTGGGGCCAGTTCCTCAAGGATTACCGCGAGACCGACTGGTAATCGTCCGGTCGAAAGAGGCCGCTCTGATACTCAACCACGATGCGGTGCGGCTAATCGCCAAGCCTGCGTCGGCGCGCCGCGTAGTAGTCCTCCATCGGCTGGAATCCCGGCTCGCCGCCGAACTGTTCCTCGGTCTGGCGGCGCAACTCGTCCTCGCTGAGTGACAGGTCCCACTGTTTCATCTGCGGTTGCTGAACGGCGAATGGGGAGTCACAGTATACCTCGAGGCCGTTGCCCTCCGGGTCGGTAAAGTAGACGGACCAGGCGTTACCGTGGTTGACGGGCCGTACCTCGCCGGCACGGCCGTCGGCTCGAACGCGCTCGGCGACGGTCTTCACTTCCGATAGCGAATCGACGCGAAAGGCCATGTGGTCGAGTGTCGTCGACGGCCCGTCGCCGCGTACCGATGCGAAGGCGAGCTGGTGATGGACGCTGCCCAGTTGGGACAGAAACGCCAGCTCGAGGCCGGGATTGTTCGGATCGAGGAGGCCCCGGTCGCTCACCTCGAAGCCGAGGGCTTTCTGGTAGAAGTTGATCATCGCGTTGAGGTCGCGAACATAGAGCACGGCGTGGGACCAGCGCAGTTTCATGGGAGTCTCCCTCCGGGAAATGAAATGCACTTAGCGCAAACTTGCACTGAGTGCAAGTTTATTGTAGGGGTGGCCTCCGATGAGTTTACGCAGTGGAGCCGCGGCGGCGGAGGGTAGGGTGGCACGGCGCCGGGCGCACGTGCGGGCCCGGATTCTCGATGTGGCGCGGGGACTGATCGAGATGCGCGGCATCGAAGCCGTCACTCTGGACGATATCGCCGACGCGGCTGATATCGCGCGCCGGAGCTTCTACCTGCATTTCACGAGCAAGAACGATCTTCTGGTGCCGATCGCCCGCGCTCGCACCAAGGAGATCAACGTGCGAATCGATCGACGGGTGGCGCCGTTCGAGGATCCCGCGCGGGTGATGGCGACGGCGATGCGCTATACGCTTCGTCTGTTTTCCGCCGATCCCCTGTGCAGCTGGTTCGTTTTGCACTCGGGGCTGCCCCACCAGCGGTTGCAGGAGGGCGTGGGCGAAAGCGCCATGCGCGATGCGGCGCACGGGGTCGAAGTGGGGCGGTTCCACATCGAGAATCCGGAGATTATGCGCACCCTCGTCTCGGGCGCGTTCCTCGCGGTGATGAGCGCGCGTGTCGAAGGACGGATTGACGACGAGGATCTCGACGATGCGGTCGAACACATCTTGCGGCTGCTCGGTGTATCGGTGGAGGAAGCGGGGGTATTGGCGCACGAACCGCTTGCGCCAATGCGTGTCGCGCCGGTGAGGAAGGGGTCTCGTTCAGGGAAAGTAAGGTCTCGCCGATAGTGCATTTACCCGTCCGCTAAAGAACAGGAGAGGAAAGATGGCTTTCAGACTCGCAGCGATTCAAGACAGGGCCGTGTTGGTCGCAGGCGGCGGTGTGTTCGATCTCGAGCGGCACAGCGGCGGCCGGTTTTCGCCGGATCCGATGGCGGCGCTGGCGCGGCACGCGGAGCTCCATCAAGTGGCGGCGTCGTTGCCGGAAACGGCCGATGCGCCGCTCGACTCCGCGACTCTCGGCGTCTGTGTGCCGCGGCCGCAGAAGGTATTCGGCATCGGTCTCAACTACCGGTCGCACGCCGTGGAGTCGGGAATGGAACTGCCGTCGGCACCGCTGGTGTTCACCAAATTTCCCAGCTGCTTGGTCGGCCCGAACAGCGACGTCGTTCTCTACGGACCGACCACGGACTGGGAGGCCGAGTTGGTCGTGGTCATCGGCACGCGGGCGCGCGATATCGCCCAGGACGACGCATGGCGCGCGGTGGCCGGTCTGACGTGCGGCCAGGATATTTCGGAGCGGACGACGCAGTTCGCCAGCAAGCCGCCGCACTTCGACCTCGGCAAGTCTTTCGACACCTATGGCCCGATCGGTCCCGCCGTGGTGTCGCTCGACCAGTTCGCCGATCCAGCCGACCTCGCCATTTCGTGCGACGTCAACGGCGAACGCCGCCAGGAATCGCGCACCAGTGATCTGATCTTCGGCATCCCCGAACTGATCGCCTACCTTTCCGCAATCTGCACGCTCGAGCCCGGCGATCTGATTTTCACCGGTACGCCGTCCGGAATCGGCGCCACGAGCGGAACGTTTCTCAAGCCCGGCGACTCGATCAAGACGACGCTCGAAGGCATCGGCACCCTGACCAACCAGTGCGTCGCGCGATGAGGTGTCATGCGGGTTTGCGGGGTTGCCAAAAGCTGACGGCTGACCGCTGATGGCCGACAGCTCTCTGCTCGATGTCGCCATCGTCGGCGCCGGTCCGGTTGGTGCCGTCGCGGCGAACCTGTGTGGTGTGCACGGCTTATCGGCAATTGCCTTCGACCGCGCATCCGACGTCTACGATCTGCCGCGGGCCGCCGCGCTCTACGACGATGCGCAGCGAATCCTCGACAACGCCGGAGTGCTGGAGGCGATGTTGCCTGCGACCTGCGAACTGGGCGGCGCCGAGTTCGTCGACGCGGCGGGGGTGCGTATCATCGGTCTCGAGATACCGCCAGGATTGCTGACCGAGAACGGCCGACCGCCGCTGCTCAACATCAACCAACCCGAGGTCGAGCGGGCGATTCGCTCGTGTCTGGACCGCTACGACAGCGTCGAACTGCGCGTTTCGCACGAGGTGAACGAATTCCAACAGGTGGACGATCACGTGGAGCTGACCGTTCGCGATCTCGCTTCCCGCCGCACGCGCCAGCACCGCGCCCGTTGGCTACTCGCCTGCGACGGCGCTCGCAGTTCCGTTCGCAAGGAATCGGGCATTGGTTGGAAGAACCTCGGGTACGATTGCGATTGGCTCGTCGTCGACGTGGCGCTGGCGCGATCCGTCGCGCTGACGCCGTTCGCGCAGCAGATCTGCGATCCCGATCGGCCGGTGACGGTCATCCCGATGCCGGGGGTGTTGCGGCGCTGGGAGTTTCAGATGAAGCCCGGCGAGACGCGGGAGGAGATGGAAGCTCCGGAAAGGGTCTGGCAACTGCTGGCACCGTGGCTGGCGCCGGGCGATGGCGAGATCCTGCGCGCCGTGGTGTACCGTTTTCACGCGACGATTGCCGACAGTTTCCGCCGTGGTCGCGTGTTTCTCGCCGGCGATGCCGCGCACCAGACACCGCCGTTCATGGGGCAAGGCTTGTGCACCGGCCTGCGCGACGTCGAGAACCTCATCTGGAAGTTGGCCATGGTGCGCGACGGCGCGGCCGGCGACGGCTTGCTCGATACCTACGATGCCGAGCGCCGGCCGCTAGCCGCGGCGATGGTCGAGCATTCAACCAACACTGGAAGGTTGATCGATGCATACGCCGCCATGGCGCGGGGCGGTCCCGAACCGCCGCCCGATTTGTGCGAGTACGCCTACGGAGGTAGCCGCGCCCTGCCGGACCTGTCGGCGGGCCTGCTCGCGGCCGATGGCGGTCGTTGGGTCGGTCAACGATTCCCGCAGGCGACGGTCTCCGCCGGCAACGCCGGAAACGGCCGCTTCGACGACATCGTCGGCCCGCGTTGGGCGATGGTGGCAAGGGAGCCGCTCGGCGGGCGCGTCGGCGACGACATCGAGCGTTTCCGCGCGGTGGTCGACGCGATCTTCGTCGATGTGCCGCACCCCGAGGGATTAGTCCTGGGCTTGCTCATGGAACATGAGGTGATCGTCGTCCGCCCCGATCGGATCATCTATGGCGCGGGAGCGTTGAGCGAACTCGATACAATGGTCGCGCGACTGTCGAGCGCGCTGCGCTGCTGACGCCGTCGGACCCTCGACGCGCCCCCCCCCACCTGCCGAGCTGTCGTGTGCGCTTGCGCGGCTCAGCGGGCGGTCCGGCCGTCTGTCCGTCGTCAACATCGGAGGGGCGCGGCCGGGACCCGGCGGTTGCGGCGCGAACTTTGCGCGAACGCGTGCACAAATTGATCCGTGCGCAAAAACTCCGTGCAAAACATTCCGTGCTTCCCCAACTCCTCTCGATGGGATAATCTCCTCCGGCTTCAATAATCAAGCGGCGGGGGCGGCGCTTTGGATGTTCCGACCTCCTTCCTCGAGTGGGGGGGTGGTGAGTTTGCGGAGGTGATCGAGGATGAAGAGATTTGGGCCGCGCGGCGGCACGATTCGGTTTGCGGTGCTGGCCCTGATCCTTCTCGCCGGCGCTCAGGCGCAGGCGCAACCAATCCCATCGGTGGCTCTCGATGTTCCCGCCGAATCTTTCATCGGCGAGGACTTCAGCTTCACCGCCAGCTTCGACAACCTGTCGGTGACGGATGTCGGGTACGGGCCGTTCATCGACTTGATCTTTCCGGTCAACGGCATTGACGGCGCGGCCGGGGCCGACACGCCGGACGGTATCGATTTTGTCGACGCGACCTACCTGGGCACCGCGGTCACCGCCATCCCGCTCACCTTCCCGGACTCCGGCGGCGGCACCGGCTGCGTCGCGCATCCTCTGGCCGTGGACGCGGCCGACGTCCCGCTTCAGGTTTGCGGCATCGCCGGGGACAAGCTGGTCGTGCTGCAGCTGCCGTTCGGTTCGTTCACCAACGACCAACCGGCGGCGGATGTCGTCATCAACGCCACCCTCAGCAACCTCGCCGACCTGAACGCGCCGCTGGAAATCCGGGCGCGGGCGGGATTTCAGTTCGGCGCCGACCCTCTCGACAATCCCGCCACCGATCCGTCGCTCGTGAGCGACGTCGCGACGGACAGCGGTACCTGGACGTCCAACGCCAGCGTGACGCCGATTCTGATCCGCCTGACGAAGACCTACGACGGGCCCGAGGATGAGACGGCGACCGGGCCAAACTTTCCCCGCAGGTACACTATCGAGGTCGAGATCGCCGAAGGGCAGACGATTACCGATCTCGACGTCACCGACGAATTGCCCAACAACCTGGCCTTCCTCAACGCTGTCTCCGCGGTGCCGGGCGGCGCCGTGTTCGACGCGCCGATCGCCAACGCCGCTGCCAATCCTCCGGACAACGACCTGCGGGTGCGGTTTCCGATCATCACCGGCGGCGCGGGGCCCGACGCGACGGTCGTCTTCGAATACTTCGTTCCGCAGTTCGACGCGGATCTCGGCCCGGTGATCGACCCGATCTCGGGCGACGACGTGATCTCGGAGAATCAGGCCGAGGCGATCGGTGATTGGACGCCGATTGACACGCGCGACCCGGGCGGTACGGAGAACGCCGTCGCCGACCCGGTCGGACCGGAACATGTGCTCACCGACAAGTCGATCGCGATCCAGAAATCCGTCGCAATCTTCGACGACACAGGGGACAGCGGGCCGACACCCGGCGACGGGCTCGAGTACACGCTCGAGTTCCAGATCTCTGATTTCTTCGCCTTCCAACAACTGGTCATCACCGATGTCATCTCCGACGGCCAGCACATTATCGGCGGATTCACGCCGACCTTGGAGGTTTCCGAACACGGCGTCACTTCGTCGGGGCCGCTCGATCCGGCCAACTTCACGGTCATCGACCACTGGACCGGAGCGCCGGTACCGGTGGCACCGCTCGATGGCACCACCGAACTGATCGTGCGTGTATCCGACGAGTTGATTGCGCGAATGCTCGACGGCCTCGTTCATGGCGGCTGCGTGCCCGACGGCGGCACCGGTGGCGGCACTCCGGATTGCAGCATATTCAACGGCGGCGCGACGACAGCGACTCTCGTCTTTCGCACCCGCATTCTCGAGCAGTACACCGACGACTTCCCGTCGGGCGACGCGAATGTCGATCACGGCGACAACGTCGCGAACTCGGTGACGATCGAAGGCGACCTGCTCGACGTCACCGACACCACTGCAGTTACCGGCGAGAGCGAGGCGGACGACAGCGGCGCCGGCTTGGTCATTCCCTCCGGCTTGCTCGCGAAATCGATCTACGCCGTCGATGGGGTGATCTGCGCGCCGCAGCCGTGTACTGCCGTGGTGGTCGCTCCGGACGACACGCTCACCTATCGCATCCGCTTCACGCTGCCGTCGAGCGACACCGAGCAACTCGCCTTCGACGACTACCTGCCGCTGCCGGTCCTGTTTGCCACCGAAGTGACGTCGTTTGTCGACACGGTCGGCGCCGGGCCGCCGGTCGCCGGCACGGCGCAGTTCGGTCCCGACGACACGTTTCGCGCCCTCTCCGGCATCGTGCCGACGGTCAGCAGCGACGCGCCGTCGAATCTGTTGCGCTTCTTCTACGGCAACTTCGCTGATCCCAACAACACGCCGACGCTGGTGGATATCCTGTTCACGGTGACCGTGAGCGACGACCCGTTCGCCGACGGCCTCTTCCTCACCAACCAGGTGCGCGCCTCCGAGCAGGACACGTTTCTCGAGATCGGCACGCAAGATGCCATCGTGCAGTTCCAGCTCAGCGAACCGGTTCTCGTCATCACCAAGGGTGTTGTCGCCAGCGACAATGGCGCGGCGACGTTCAGCCCGCCCACTATAGGACCGGTGGCCTTCAGCGCTCCGGGCACCGCCGGCTATCGCGGTGGTGCGACGATCCACTCCATGAACCTGGCGGCGGCGCCGATGCAAAGCGATGTCGACAATGTCGACGCCGGTGACCTCGTCACCTTTGCGATCGCAATAGAGAACCAGGGCAGCGGCCTCACCGGGGCCTTCAACGTTCGCTTCCGCGACATCCTGCCCGCCGGTCTGAGTATTCCGTCCGGCGGCGCGGGGCTGAATCTCACCATTACAGACGGCACGGGTGCGCCGCTGGCCTTCACGTCCATCGGTGGCGGTCTCTTCGACCCCGCCGGCGGGATCGAACTCGACGACCCGCTGCCGGCGTTCGATCCGACCAGCGGCACCAACATCGCGATCGTCACTTTCGACGTCGTTCTCGACGGCCCGGGCGACGCAGCGCCGGTCAGCCCCGAGCAGGATCTCGCCAATACCTCCGTGTTGACGAACTACGCCGGCACGGACGGTGGCCCCGATCATACATTGGTCGACCCGTCGGATATGGCGACGGTCACTGTCGCGCCGCCGCAGCTCAGCAAGACGCTCGTCGGCACGGAGATCACCCACGCCAACAACATGGCATCCCAGGTGGTGATCGGCGAGATCGTCACCTACCAGGTCGTACTCCGCGTCCCGGAGGCGGTGACGGCGAGCGCCACCGTCGTCGATACTCTCGACACCGGGCTCGCCTTCGTGTCGCTGTCCAGCGCCGTGAACTCCAACCCGACCGACCTCACCTTTACGGGCAGTACCACGCCCGTCATCACCAACTCGGGTCGCACGATCACCTTCGACTTCGGTACGGTGAGCAACACCAACACCGACAACAGCACGGCCGAGACCATCACGCTGCAGTACACTGTCGTGGTCCTCAACACGTCCGGCAACCAGGCCGGTGGACTGCGCAACAACTCCGCTGCCATGTCGTGGTCAGGCGGCAGTCTAGCCAGCGTCTCGGCGGCGAACGTGACGATCATTGAACCAGCGGTCGACGCCGCCAAGTCGGTGGTCGTAGGCGGATCCGGCACGTCGGGGGATGCCGGCGACTCCGTCGCGTATACGATCGTCCTGCAGAACACCGGTACGGTCGACGCGTTCGACGTCACCTTCAATGACCCGCTGCCGACCTCTGGCGGCGCCTCCTTGATTCTCGGCCCGACGTTTGGCGTCGTCGACAGCGCCGGCCTGGTCATGGTGTCGGACTTCGAGTTGGTCGGCAGCGACGCCACCGGCTGGACGCTGCGGACACCGGTCGGCACGTCGTTCGATATGTTGGTCAGTGCCCGGACGATCACCGTCACGGTCAACGGCACGTTGAGCGGTGCCGTCCTCCCCGGACAAAGCGTGACCAATACGGGTACGGTGCGGTGGAGCAGCCTCGACGGCGAACCGGGCCAGCGCTCGACCTTCAATACGAATTCGACCGAGCGCACCGGCGCCGACGGCGTCGGTGGCGCACTGAACGATTACGCCGATAACGGCGCGGCGACGCTGACCGTCATCAACGTCGAGCCGGTGAAGTCGATCGTGTCGACGTCGGAGGCCCATACCAGTGAGGCCGGAACGGGCAGCAACGCCAGCCCGCGCCTCGTTGCGGTCGGCGAGATCGCCCGCTTCAGGTTGCAGGTGCGCGTGCCCGAGGGCATGTCGCCGAACTTCCAGATCGAGGATCTGTTGCCGAACGGACTGAGGTTCCTGAACGACGGCACGACAACCGTGGCCCTGGTGTCAAATGGCACAGGTATCAGCTCCAGCACGTTGGCCGGAGCGGGACTCGCGGTGAATGGGAGCGAGGCGAACGTCGCCGGCATCACGCCGACGTTCGTTCTGCCGGGCGCGGCGATCTCCGGCGGGCCCTTCACCACCGGGATCGATCCGACGTTCAGCCTCGGCGACCTTACCAACAGCGACAGCGACAGCGATCAGGAGTTCGTCGTCATCGAGTTCAATGCGCTCGCCGACAACGCCCCATCCGCCTCCAATGACGCGGGTGACAACCGGGACAACAGCTTCCGTGTTCGAATCGACGGCGGTGTGTCCGGACCGACTTCCAATACGACGCGGCTGCGCATCGTCGAGCCATCGATCACCAACGTCGACAAGCAAGCCTCGCCTACCACCGGCGATTCCGGCGACACCATCATCTACACGATCACCTACTCCAACGCGTCGGGCGCCAACAACACGACTGCCTTCGACGTACGGCTGACCGATACGCTGCCGGCCGACCTCACGCTCGATGTCGGCAGCCTCACCGCCGTGACCGGCGGACCGTTCGCCACCAACGCATCCGCCGGCAACACGGTCGACGTGACCATCGCCAGCGTCGCGGCGGGCGGTAGTGTCGAAATCACCTACACGGCGACGATCGACCAGACCGCGACCGCGGGGCAAGCGATTCCGAACATCGGCAACCTGAGTTACACGAGCTTGCCGGGAGCCAATGGCACGACGGTCAACGCAACCGGCTCGAGCACTCCGGGTGCCTCGGGGACCGACACCGGCGAGCGCGACGGGTCGGGTAGTCAGAATGACTACGCGGACAGCGACGACGCGTCGATCACCCTGGTGACGCCAATGGCGCCGAGCAAGCAGATTACGGCCACGTCCGAGGCAAGCACCGGCGACAGCGCCTTGAACGCCAACCCGCCGGTCGCCATCGGCGAGGTGATCACATATCAGGTGACGTTCGTCCTGCCCGAGGGCACGACGGAAGACGTCCACCTGGTCGACCTGCCGGCGGCGGGGCTGACGTTCATTCCCGGCAGCGCCACGCTCGACCGCAGCAGCACCGCGCTGAGCGCGGCGACCGATCCGGGCAGCGTCAACTCCGGCACGCCGGGGACTCCGGTGTCGGTGACGCTCGACACCAGCGCGATGGGTGAACTGTCACTGGCCCTCGGCGACGTGATCAACTCCGACACCGACGACAACACCGGGGAGAGCTATACCCTCAGTCTGCGCGCCGTCGTGGCGAACGTCGCCGGCAACAACGCCGGCACCTCGCTGATCAACAGCGGCAGACTACGTTATGACGTGGGTGGCGTGCCGATGTCCGTCGACACCGGTCAGGTATCCGTCCACGTCGCCGAGCCCATCGTGACGGTGACCAAGAGTGGCGATCCGGGAGCCGGTGACGCGGGCGATACGGTCACCTTCACTCTGACGATCGCCAACACCGCTGACGGGACGAACGCCGCGAGCGCCTTCGACTGGACTTTCACCGACACGCTCCCCTCGGGATTCGAAGATCCCCAGGTCACGGATATTGACGTCACCGCCGCGCCGATGGCCGTTGCCAATGCTTCGTTCACCGGCAACGTCCTCGACGGCACCATCGATCGCCTGGATCCGGGCGAGGCGATCATCGTCACCTACACCGCTGACATCAGCGTCACTGCGCAGTTCGGTCAGACGCTCACCAACATCGCCAGCGCGACCTCCACCAGCCTTCCAGGCGACCAGGGGACGGCCGACGCAACCCCGGGCGACTCCGGCGCCGCGGATGGCGAACGCAACGGCTCGGGCGGTGTCAATGATCTGACGGCGTCGGACGACGCCGAGGTGGTCATCGGCACGCCGACGATCAGCAAGACCATCGTCGGCCACCAGTTGTACTACGCCGTTGGTGCGCAGGCGCAGTTCCAGATCACCCTTCCGGTACCGGCCGGATCGACGATGGGCTTCGTCGTTACCGACGATCTACCGGCGGGACTCACCTTCGATGCCGGCAGCCTGAGCGCGGTCCTTCCGACCGGGGCGTCGGCGTCCAACGCACCACTCAACGATGCGAACGCGACCTTCTTCTCACAGAGCGGCGACACGCTGTCTCTCGACTTTGGCGACCTTTCCGTGCCGACGGCCGGGAACATCGTCGTCAGCTACACCGTCACCGTCGCCAACGTGATCGCCAACCAGGACGGAACGATTCTGACCAACACGGCGACCTTGAACTTCGACGACGCCGACAACCCGGGTTCGACGATTGCGGTCGGGCCGGTGGACAATGACCTGTCGGTTCGTGTCGGCGAACCAAACCTCGAGATCGAGAAGACCATCACCGCCGGTGCCGTCGGCTCCCAGGGCGGCGACACCGTCAGTTGGCAGGTGGTGATCCGCAACGAAGGCCACACCACCGCCTACCAACTCGACTGGCAGGATGTGATGCCGGACGGTGGCGGCGCCAACCAGGGGCTCGAACAGATCGACAACCTCATGCTCGCGACCAGTGGCGGGGATGTGTTCCTCAACGGAACGACGACCCCAGTGACGGTAAGCCATCTGCACGTAAAGACCACGGTCAACACCGGCGACACGCTCGACCTCGCCGACGCTGGTGCGCCGTTCTTCGACGCGGCGAGCACCATCCAGATGGCGCCCGGGACGACGGTGACGATCACGTTCGACTCGGTGCTCGGAGTCAACGCCGCGATCGGCGCGATGTTGAACAACGTCACGGCGGCCGACTACAGTAGCCTCCCCGACGGCGGCCGCGACGGCGCCGACGGCGGCGACGACGACACCGACGACCGGCTCGACAACTACAACGAGATGGCCAGCCAGGGGCTCACGGTTTCCGCCTTCATCACCATCGACAAAACCGTTTCGCCGTCGACGTACACGATCGGCGAGGAGATGGACTTCGCGCTTCGCGTCGATGTCATCCAGGGCACGACGCCCAGCTTGGTCGTGACCGACATCCTGCCGGTGGGGGTCACCTATGTGAGTCACACGATTTCCGCCGGCAACATGAGCATGGTTTTCGGCAATGCCGCCTACATGACCCGCCTCGGCAGCGGCCAGACGGTGCGGTTCGACTTCGGCGACGTCGCCAACGCCAATCTCTCCGGCAGCGACAACTTCATCGCGATCACCATCCGCGGGCGCGTCGACAATATCGCGGCCAATCAGAACGGCACGGTGTTGACCAACGGCGATCCGGGCGAGAGCTCCGAGGTGTATCTCGAATATGGATCAGCGCCGACGCGTGTCGACTTCGATGCTGATGCGAACGACCCTGGCATACAGGGAGTGCCGATCGAGGTGGTCGAGCCCGAACTCCAGGTCGTCAAGACGGTATCGCCGACCGCGCAATCGCTCGGTGATGTCGTCACCTATGCGATCACGGTTGAGCACCTGCCGTCGAGCACCGCCGATGCCTATGACCTCGTTCTGGTCGACACGCTGCCAGCGGGTCTCACCTATGTCGCCGGTTCCGCGACCCTTCCTGCGCTCGACGTTACGGTGGCCGGGCAGGATCTGGAGTTCCGCATCAGCTCCCTGACGCTGCTCGATGGAACCCGAACCTTCTACTACCAGGCCAGCCTCGACGTGGATGCCGTCGTCGGCGTGCCCTTGACCAACGACGTCGGCCTGACGTGGGCCGGCCTGCCGGGAGCCAACGGCGATGCGGACGACGGACGCACCGGCGACGGCGGCGTCAACGACTACGAGGCCGGCGACACGGCGGACGTCACGCCCACCATCAGCGCCTTCATCAGCGCCGTGAAGCAGGTGACACTCGCGATCGATGCGGACGCCAGTAGCTCGGTGACCAGCGGCGATACGCTGGCGTACAGCGTGACCCTGACCAACACCAATGGCGCCGCCACCGGGGTTGTCTTCACCGACCCGGTTCCCGCCGGCGCCATCTATGTCGCAGGCAGTATGACCGTCAACGCCGCGCCGGTCACCGACGCGTTGGATGGCGACGGTGCGGATTTCGGCATTACCGAAGCCGGCGCGCTCACGGTTGAGATTGGTCCGATGGCACCGGCCGAGGTGGTGGTGATCGGATTCCGGGTGCAGGTGGCGCCCGGCCTGCCGAACGGCTTCGTGGTCTCCAACCAGGGAGTCGTCGATTCGGAACAGACAGTGCCGAAGCCGACGGATGAGGACGGCGATCCGTCCAACGGTGACCAGCCGACGGATGTCGAGATCGGTGCGCCGCTGGAGCCGCGGCTGCTTCTCAGCAAATCGGTGGCGCTGACCGGCGACACGGTCGCGCCGATTGGTGTCATCAATACCGGCGATGAGGTCACGTATACGATCGTCATTTCCAACCCGGGTCTGGCGGATCTGACCGGTGTCGAGTTCACCGATATGGTTCCGACCGGAGCCATGCCAGCTGGCGTGACCGTCACCGGCGTGACGACGACGCAGGGGACAGCGCCGGCGCCGTCCAATAACATTGCTATCGTCGACATCGGTACCATCACGGCCGGCGGCACTGTGACGATTACAATCATCGGAACCGTCAACGGCACGGGCGCGGTCGTCAACACCGCTGGCGCGACGGCTGACGGGCCGCTCGACGCCGAGGACTCGGCGGTGTTCACCTCCGAGGCCGACGGCGAGTCCGGCAGTCCCGAGCTGGACATCTCGAAGTCCGTCGTCCTGCTCGGCGATCTCAATGGCGACGGGCAGGTGAACCCGGGCGAGACCATCCGTTACATGATCGAAGTGAGCAATATCGGCAGCGCGCCAGCTACCGGCGTGACCATCACCGACACTCTTCCCGCCGACCTCTCCCTGGTGTCCGTCAACACGACGGGGATCGTCGTGACGACCAGTCCGACACTGGTCGTGAACGCGGGCACGTTGCCGCCGGGCGCGACGGCCTTTGTGTCCGTCGTGATGACCGTCAACCCAGGCGTGGTCTCGGGTACGTCGATTCTCAACGAAGCTCGCGCAACCGATATCGAAGGCGACGACGTTTCGGATGAGGAGACTTTCGGCGTCTTCGACCCGATTCGCCTGTCGGGCTTCGTCTACGAGGACCTCGACAACGACGGGGTCCGAGCCATGGGCGAGCCGCCAATCGCGGGCGTCACTGTGACGCTCACCGGTACCGACGACCTAGGCAATCCGGTGCTGCGCACGACCATGACCGCGATCGACGGTTCTTATTCCTTTACCGATCTGCGCGTCGGCACCTACGTCATTACCGAGACACAGCCTGCGGGCTATCTCGACGGCGTGGACTCCGTGGGCTCGCAGGGCGGCGCGCTCGGCCCCGACCAGATTTTGACTGGCCTGTTGGCGCCGGGAACCGATGGAGTCAACAACAATTTCGGCGAGCTGCCGCCGTCGAGTCTGGCGGGATTCGTCTATCTCGACGTCGGCGACGACGGAGTGCGGGGCGCCGGTGAACCGGGAATCGGCGGTGTGACGATTACTCTCGAGGGCACAGACGACCTCGGAAATCCGGTGCTCGAAACGACGGCGACGTCGGCGGACGGCTCTTACGCGTTCACCAACCTGCGCCCCGGGACCTACGAGATTCGTGAGACTCAGCCCTTCCCGTACTTCGATGGCAAAGACACCATCGGCACTCCAGGCGGATCGAGCGCCAACGATCGATTCTTTGGCGTCGTCCTCGGCGCCGGTATCAACGGCGTCGAGAACAACTTTGGCGAGCTCGCCACCGACCTCACCGTCGTCAAGACGCATCGCCTCGGCAGTTTCGTCATCGGCAGCGACGCTCTATACGACATCGTCGTCACCAACGTCGGGCTGACGCCGACCATCGGCACGATCACGGTCACCGACAATCTGCCTGCCAGTCTGCAGTTCAACTCCGGCGGCGGCGGCGGTTGGAACTGTTCGGCAGTCGGTCAATTGGTGACGTGCACGCATGCCGGTCCGATAGCCCCCGGCGCCAGCAGGGCGTTTGTAATCTCCGTGCACGTCCTCGGGCCGGCGGGAAGCGTTACCAACGTGGCGACCGTTTCGACGCCCGGCGACATCGATCCGAGCAACGACTCGTCGCCCGATATCACGCCGATCCGCCCACCGGCCCCCGCCCCGACCGTGTCGGCTGTGGGGATGGTGTTCGCGCTGCTGCTTCTCCTCGCCGTCGCTTCGCGGGCGTTGCCGCGCCGGCCAGCTACCAAATCCCGCCGTCGAATGCGCTGAACAATCTCGATCCACGTTTCGCGCGCCTTGCGAATCGGAGGTTGGGGCCGGGACTCTCGGACCCCAGCCCCGATCGCGGTGCTTGACGTTGAGCCTGAAAAGTTGATTGTGGGCCGTTGCGGGGCGAACCGGATGGCTGGGCAAGTCGATCGGGAGGCGCAATGAGAGATGGATGGACGGGCCGCACGGTGAGAGCGGCCGCTCTCAGCACGGTGTTGTTGGCGCAGGGGGCATGGGCGCAGGGCAGTATACAGAACGTCGTCGTGAACCTCTCGTCGCTGTCGTCGGGTTCGCCGAACACGGACGAGGCGTCGGTTGAGTTCGAGATCAGCCATGACGCCGGACCCGGCGCGAACACATCGTTCACCTCGCGTTATGGTTTCAACATCAACGCCGACTCGAAATCCGTCAGCGTTTCGAAGTTGAGCAGCTCCGTCCACGAGGTGAGCTTCGAGGTCCACTCCGCATTCAATTACAGACTCTTGGTCAGCACCGGTTGGGTCGGACAGGTCGCGCGCCAGGCCGACACCGTCGTGTGCGCCGATGCGGCCGTCCTATCGGGCGTCACCGGTCAGGTGATCGCCGGTTTCGGGCTCAGCTCTGGATCATTGGATCTGGCCGACCCGCCGGACGTCACGCTGCTCGACACTGGGGACTTGCTCCTCGACTTCGGCGAAGCCGTGGACTCTACAATCGACGTCGTCAGTCGGCCCGATCTGGTGCAGTTTCACCGGCTTCGATTCGAGTGGACCGCCGGAGTCCTCAGCGACACCTGCGAGGTTGCCGTGCGTATGGGTGGACCGGGCGGAACGACGACGGAATGTTCGACCTGCATCTACCCGGGTGATCCAGCGCGCGAGCAAAGTGCCGACGGACACTTCGTCAATGTCCAGTTCCTGCCCACGACGTGCGGCGACGGTGTGGTCGACGATGACGAGGAGTGCGATCTGGGCGCGGGCAATGGCTTCGGGGCGTGTTGCACGGTGCGATGCGAGCTCGAGCCCGACGACACGCCTTGCACCGACGGGTTGTTTTGCAACGGCGATGACCGGTGTGCGGCCGGCGAATGCGTGCAGCCGTTCGGCAGTCCCTGCGTCGCCAGCGAGGGTTGCATCGCTTGTGACGAGGAGAACGACACCTGCAACCCGGTGTCCTGCACGCCGACGGTCACGCCGGTTGGCGAGAACACGCCGACGGGGACGTCAGGAGGCGGGCAAACCCCGACACCACCGTCCGGCGCCTGTGTCGGCGATTGCAACGGGAGCGGCAACGTGTCGATCGACGAGTTGGTGCGGGGCGTGAACATCGCCCTCGGCCGGCAGCTCCTGACCACGTGCCCTGCCTTCGACGCCGACGGCAACGGCACGCTGGCGATCAACGAACTCGTCCAGGCTGTGGGTCGTGCGCTGGACGGCTGCTGATCTGCGCACCCGGGTCCGCCCAGGCGGTGCTCGCCGGCACCGCAATGTTTCTCAACGGTGTGCCGGGAGAAGCCGTCGTCCCCGCGTCCCTCCGCTTTCACTTCGCCCGCTGCTGTCCTCCATCTTTGCCTCCTCGCCCTCTGCGGTAAATTATCGGGGTCTTCTCCGAAGTGAGTGGGTAGTTATTCAGCGATAAAGGCATGAAAGGGCAAGGGGGACAAAGAAAAGGGGCGTTGGTGGGTTGGGAAGAATCCGCACCGCCGCCGCGAACCCAATCGGCGAACCAACTGCCTACCCCAAGAATCTTCAACGCCGAACTGCGAGACGTGGCGGAACGAAGCCGGCGTTAGCGTGCGCAGGCGTCAGGTAAATTTGCTCGCGATCACGGGTCGCAGTTTACCCACACGTTGCTGCCTGCGAAATCAGCATTTCGAATCTTGGCAAGCCACGCCCCCCTTTGCTCGCGGTGCGTGGCCCGGCTGGTTGCCGTGTGTATACTGGCTGAATGCTTTTGCCTGGTCTGGGTGTGTTCTGGTCGCGCACGACACTGCGACCCAGTGGTTTCGGCGCACCGGTCCGGGGAAGGTTCGCCGGATCCATTGGTCGCGATGCTTTTCGAGGGCTGGCCGTTGGGATCCTCCTGTTCGGGCCGGCGTCCGTGGTGTCGGCAGCCGAGGTGCCGGTTCGCGTCGTGCGTCCGTCGTCAGCCGCCACAGGTGCGACTCTGCGCCTGACCGGAAGCGTGACCGCCGAGCGAAGTGCCCAGTTGTCGCCACGCGTGAGCGGGCTGGTCGCTGTCGTTCACGTCGACGCAGGTGATCACGTGGA
>JBGTMF010000537.1:0-2831 GCA_041743795.1 Thermodesulfobacteriota bacterium
GGAAACTGCGACGGAAACTGCGACCGAGACGGCGACCGCCACGGCGACCGCCACGGAAACCGCCACGGCGACCGCCACGGAAACCGCGACCGAGACGGCGACCGCGACGGAAACTGCGACCGAGACGGCGACCGCGACGGAAACTGCGACCGAGACGGCGACCGCCACGGAAACTGCGACCGAGACTGCGACCGCCACGGAGACCCCGACGGAAACCGCCACGGCGACGGAGACCGCCACCGCGACAGAGACGGCTACCGCTACGGCGACGGATACGGATACGCCGACGTCGACGCCCACCAGCACGCCGACCGATACGCCGACGAGCACCCCGACGGCCACGCCTACGAACACTCCGACCGCCACGCCAACGAGCACTCCAACAAACACGCCCACGAGCACGCCGACATTTACCCCGACGCCGACATCGACCAATACCCCGACCAGCACGCCTACGCCGACGAATACTCCTACACCGACGCCGCAATTTCCGGAGATTTTCGGCGGCGTCGAGGCGGGATCGACGGTCGTCACCGGGCGAGCTCGCCCGAACCTGGGCCCCACCTGCCTGGAGATTTACGAGGTCGGCGCGAACAACATGCCGGACAACCCCCCGGGCAGCGTCGATGACGAACTACTGGGGACTGGTGGAACTAACGCTGGGGGAACCTTCAGCATCATGTTGCTGCGTCCCCTGGTGCCCGGTGATCAGGTCTTTGTCGTCGACGTCTGCGCCGATCCGATCATCGTCGGTCCTACGGTGCCTGCCTCGGTACCGGCGCCGGCGCCCGCCATGTCCGGAGCCGTTCTCGTCTTCGCGATTTTAGTCCTGATGGGGCTGGCGCTGTCATCGATCCGCCGCCGCCGATCCACATCTTGACGCACGGTCGGCCGCCAACGTGGTTGGTTGGAACAAATCCGAGACGGCGGTGTTCGTGCCGTGAACGAACACCGCCGTTCTCACGGCATCGCCGGGCGTTGGCGAACCGGCCCTACCGGAATCGCGTGATGCGCCGGTATGTCGGCGATGAATCCAATGTCGATCCGGGGTCGGACTAACGCAAGAGCCTAAAACTAATCGGTTTCCCTCCGATTGAGCGTTGGATATTGCGCTTAGGCGATGCATTTCGAGCCCGAAATATCGCCGCCATCGCCGTCACGCAGCACCGTTGCGGTATCACCCTCGGCGAGGAAAATTTTAAACACCCATCCCCTTGAGCCATCGAACCCAGCGGTTCTTACAGTTCAATCTTGCTGCCAAAATGGATGCCTCAAGAACGAAACTGTCCCCCGATACGCGCTGATGTCCAATGATTTTCCTAATTTGTGCTGGTGACACCAGGATTGCCAATTGTAGGCGTGATACCGAGACCCTGAGCTGTGCCACATGTGGTAGTACGAGAGCCAATCGCACATCACGTCGATGATGGCGAGGACGTTGCGCCGTTTCGGGCGCCCTCTGCAATGCCGCGCAGTCTTTCGGCGAGACCGATACGCTCAGAACGGTGGCGGCGCTGGGTCGCGACCGGTGAACTTCTCCATTGATGTGTTGACGCCGAGAAAGTCGGCCACCCAATCGAACATGCGCACAGGGAGAAAGCGGATTACCGGCACGAAATAGCACAGCCACGGCATGATCAGACGGCGTTTGTTTGATCGGATCGCGCCGACGATGCGCTCGGCGGCGACGTTCTCGTCGAGAATCGGCAAGAGCAACGGAAACCGCGATTGTACGCCGCGAAACATGCCGGTGTTGATGTAGTACGGGCAGACGACCGTCGTCACGACGCCCGGCGCCGTCCTGCGCAACTCGACCCGCAGCGATTCGTCGAATCCGATCGCCGCCCACTTGCTGGCGCTGTAGTCGGCCAGACGGGCGACGCCAATCAGACCCGACGCCGACGCGATGGTCACGATATGGCCGCGGTTGCGCTCGATCATCGACGGCAGGAAAGCCTTGCCGGTCCAGAACAGCGCCAACACGTTGATGTCGAAGGTCGCTTCGATCTTTTCGTCGGCAAGGTCGAGAAAATCCTTGCCGCTGACGATCCCCGCGTTGTTGATCAGAATATCCACCGGGCCCGCCGCCGCCACCGTCTCGGCGGCGCGTGCGTAGACCTGTTGGCGCTGCGAGACGTCGCAGATGAACCCATGCGCCGGCCCGCCGGACAGCTCGCCGAGCTCCGTCACGACGGCGTCGAGGTTTACCTGGTGGATGTCCCAGATAGTCACGCGAGCGCCCCCTGCGGCGAGCTTCCTCGCCATCAGGCGACCGATTCCGCTCGCTCCCCCCGTGACCAGTGCGTGTCGTCCCGCGATCTCACTCATCCCCGCACTACTCCTACAGTCGGAGCCGCGGGGCAAAGGGGTGGCGAGTACTCAGTGCTCGCCTGCTAGCAGCCCGGCAGCCGGATATGGCAGAAGGGTCGCATCGCTTGCGCCAGATCGAAGGAGGACCAGAGATGCGACGCTGTCGACGAATTGCCCTTTTCGCTTTCCTCATCGCCGGATGTGCGGCTCAGCCGGGGATGCAGGCGCCGCTCCCTGTCGACGAAGTTCCGTTTTTCGCCGGCCTCGGCGATCGCGCACGGCCAGTGACGACGGACGAGCCGCTGGCGCAGAGGTACTTCGACCAGGGCTTGAGCTTTCTCTACGCGTTCAACCACGACGAGGCGATCCGCTCCTTTCGCAAAGCGGCGGAGATCGACCCCGATTGCGCGATGGCGTGGTGGGGCATCGCCCTTGCCAACGGACCGCACATCAACAACCCGATCTTGCCGGCCGATCGCGCCGCAGCGGCATGGGCGGCGCTGCAGGAGGCCGTCGCTCGC
>JBGTMF010000538.1:0-5264 GCA_041743795.1 Thermodesulfobacteriota bacterium
GCATCCAGGCGGCGGCGACAGCGGCGCTCGACGGCGACGAAGCGATTCAGGCGGCCCTGCTGCTGGCCGACCTAAACGATCCGCAGGCTCTCGCCACGCTGCGCGAGAACTACGCCGCCGCCGATCCGTTCGTCCGCCACCACATCGCCTTCGAACTCGGCCGCCTCGGCGGCACCGATTCGGTACCGCCGCTGGTCGCCCTGCTGCAAGACCCGGTGGAGTTGGTCGCCGCCACCGCCCACGACGCGCTACTCAATTACGCCGAGCGCGGCAACGAAGAGGCCGCCAAAGCGGTCGCCGCCTACAAGGGCAAGAAGTTCCCCGCCAGATTGAAGGACCTCGCCGCGGCGCAGGGCATGGCGCAGTAGGCCGCGGCGCCGAGAGTCACAGCTTGGCGATGACGCTGTCGGCGAAACCGCGCAGCGCGTCGATCTTTTCCTGGAGCGGTTGGTCGGGTCCGTTGTAGGCGTCGCGAAAGCCGACGATGGCATCGGTGACGCCCATGTCCTCGAGCCGCTTCACGCCGTCGACACTGTAGGCGAGCATCGAGATGACGTGCACCCCGAACGGCTCGCCTTGCCGCCCGTGCTCCACGCGCCTCTGGTGGATGCCTCGGATCATCGCCTCGAGGTCGCCCTGGTCGCCGCCGGCGTGCATCCAGCCATCGCCCAGCCGAGCCGCGCGCTCGAGGGCGGCCGCCGAGTGGCCACCGATGAGGATCGGTACCGGCGCCGTCGGCACCGGGCAGATTTTGATGCTCTGGATGTCGTAATACGGCCCGTGGTGCTCGCTGTACTCGCCGCTGAGCAGATCGCGGATGATGCCGATCATGTCGTCCATGCGCTTGCCGCGCCCCTGCCAACGCTCGCCGCAAACGGCGAAATCCTCCGGCCAGGGACTGAGGCCGACGCCGAAGCCAAAGCGGTTGCCGGTCAACACCGCGACCGTACTCACCGACTTCGCGACCAACACCGGGTGGCGAATCGGCAGCTTGACGACGAACGTCGTGAAGCGAAGCTTCTCCGTCACCGCGCCCATCGCCGGGATCAGGGAGAAGGGTTCGAGAAAGGGTTTGCCGTCGAGGAACTCGCGACTGCCGTCCGGCGTGTACGGGTATTGGCTGTCCGACTCCTGCGGATAGCAGATGCTGTCGGGCACGATCATCGAAGTCCAACCGTGTTCGTCGCAGGCCTTCGCCAGCGGCAGGTAATGCGTCGGGTCACACATCGACTCAGCGTACGAAAAGCGCATGCGCCTCCTCCTCCAGAACTCCAGCTACCACGTCAAGCGGCCGGGGGTTTGCGACAAATTTGTGAGTAGCGGCCATCCGTGCTGAAGAAGCCGACGGAGGGTCTACCATGAAGAACATGAAGGGCATGAAGAGAGAGTTCAGCGAGCTTTCGAATCGAGTCCTTGGCTGTGCGATCGAAGTTCATCGGGTGCTTGGCCCTGGCCTACTCGAATCTACCTATCAACAGTGCCTTGCCAGGGAGCTTACGCTCAACGGAATCGGCTTCAGGCTCGAACATCCGCTGCCGGTTGAGTACAAAGGGATCCGATTGGACTGTGGCTATCGAATCGATGTTTTCGTCGAAGACGAGCTGATCCTCGAGATCAAGAGCGTCGATGAAGTCTGCGGTATCCATCAGGCGCAGCTCCTGACCTATATGAGGTTGGCGGGAATCAAGCAGGGATTTCTGATCAACTTCAACGTTGCGCTATTGAAGAACAGTCTCCAAAGCTTCGTTCTATGACGTGACTCACCCTTCATGTCCTTCATGCCCTTCATGGTGAAAGAAAACGGCGCGCATCGCGATACAGGCTCTCCATCCGCCACCTCCAGGTGAATCGCCGCATGCTACTGTCAAACGGCCCTTGCAGAACGTCGGTTCTCCGAAGTTCCCCACGGTCATGTCGCACACCCAGCGGCTGGCCGAGAGCGGTCAGCCGTCTCGACACTTCCGTCCGTCCCCTATAGATTCGCCCACTCGAACGAACACGTTCGATACCAGAAGGGAGACAGTATCATGGCGACGAACGCGGAAAAGGCCCTGCAACTCATTCAGAGCAAGGTCGGTCAGGAGGAGGGCGTCGGTGACTGGTTCGAGGTCACGCAGGCGCGCATCAACGGCTTCGCCGACAATACCGAGGATCACCAGTTCATCCACGTCGATGCCGAGAAGTGCGCCGAGCTGTCGCCGTACAAAGTACCCATCGCGCACGGCTTCCTGACGCTGTCGATGCTGACGCACCTCGACGGTTCGATCAAAAAGGACATGAAGATGTTCGAGGGCATCATGATGGGCGTCAACTACGGCTTCGACAAAGTTCGCTTCATCAGCCCGGTTCCCGTCGGCTCGAAGATCCGCGCCCGCAGCGAGATCCTCTCAGCGACCCTCAAGGGCGGCAACACCGTCCAATTGGGGCGCAAAATGACGGTGGAGATCGAGGGCCAGGAAAAACCGGCGTGCGTCGCCGAGTGGCTGACCAATCTAGTGTACGGCTAGCAGGAACGGGGCGGCTCCTCAATCCGCCGCCCCTTCCGCTTGTTCCTTCGCCCAGCGGTAGTCGGCCTTGCCGCTCGGGCTGCGCTGGATGGCATCGCGAAAGACGATCGTCTTCGGCAGCTTGAAGCGGGCGATGTGTTTGCCGGCCTCGGCGATCAACTCGTCGGCGGTAGCTGAAGAACCAGAGCGCAGGTGGACGATCGCCACCACCTCCTGGCCCCAGCGATCGCTCGGCCGGCCGGCGACGACGACGTCGAAGACGTCCGCGTGTTGCTTGAGCGCGCCCTCCACCTCTTCGGCAAAGATCTTCTCGCCACCGGAATTGATCGTCACCGAGTCGCGGCCGAGGACTTCGATGCCGCCGTCGGCACGGTAGCGCGCGCGGTCGCCGGGAACTGCGTAGCGCACTCCTTCGATGACGGGAAACGTGCGCGCCGTCTTGTCGGCATCGCCGAGGTAGCCGAGCGGGCAGCGCCCGGTCTGGGCGAACCAACCGAGAGAGTCGTCGCCGGGTTGCAACAGGCGGGTCATGTCTTCCGAGACGACGCAGGCGCCGACGCCCGGCTTGAAATCCCCGGTGGTGACGCTGGAGTCCTTGCTGCTCGGATTGCTCGCCTGCACGCCGGACTCGGATGAGCCGATCGAGTCGAGAATCGTCACGTGCGGGATCTTGCGGAGAAATTCCCGCTTGTTCTTCGCCGACAGCGGCGCGCCGCCCGAGCCGATGATGAACAACCCTGAGAGGTCGTAGCTCTGGCGGTCGAGTTGGTCGAGGATCGGACGCGCGAATGCGTCGCCGACGATGGTGCAGGAAATCGCCTTCTCGCGCTCGATCGTCGACAGAAAATCGTGCGGATCGAGCTTCTTGTTGTCGGACGGAAAGACGACGGCGTTGCCCATACTGAAGTTGATGAAGGTCGCCCACTGCGCCGCGCCATGCATCAGCGGCGGTCCGATCACCGCCTTCATACCGCCGCCGGCGGCGGCCTGGGCGGCGATCTCCTCCAGCGAATCGAGTTCGCCGCCATCGAGCTTGCGTCCTCCCATCGCCGCCATGTGGATGTCCGCCGAGCGCCACAACACGCCCTTCGGCATGCCGGTCGTGCCGCCGGTGTAGAGAATGTAGAGGTCGTCGGGCGACGGCTCGTCGCTCGGCAGATCGGAAGACGTCGATTCGATGACGTCGTCGTAGTCGACCGCTCCCGGAACCATCGTGTTGCCCGACTCGTCCTTGACGTGGATGCACAACTCGAGGTCGGGAAGCCGATGCATGACCGCCTCGAGGAGCGGCGCGAACTCGGCGTGATAGAGAACGATGCGCGCACGCGAGTTCTGGAACAGATAGAGCAGCTCCTCCTCTACGTAGCGGTAGTTGACGTTGAAGGGGGCGACGCGTGCGTAGAACGCGCCGAGCATGCCTTCGAGGTACTCGTTGCCGTTGTACAGATACAGCGCCATGTGGTCCTGGCCGGACTCGTGCCCCTGCAAGACGATGCGCTCGCGCGAGGTGCCGTAGCCGCGCTGCGTCAGGTAGTTCGCCAAGCAGCGGCTGCGATCCGTATATTGGCGGAAGGTGAAACGCCGATCGCGAAAGACGATTGCCTCGCGGTCGGGGATCTCCCCGGCGATCGTCTCCATCATCTGGGGAAAAGAGAAATCCATGGCGCATCTCCCATCGGTCATCACTCGAGAAACCATCTCTTCTCGCACGCCGATCCCACCCGTCAAGGCACGGCAGTTGCCCTGACGAATGAATCTCCGACCACGCCAACCTGCCAGCCGCCAACCTGCCAGCTGTAGGCCGGTCGAACAGGGTACGGCAAGAGGTACTCAGGCTCCTCCGAGAATCCCCACGCCGTACATGGTAGCCCCCAGCCGGGAGAGGAACCCAGCTTTCCCCTCTCCCGGCTGAGAGGGTTATGGTGAAGGGGAAGAGATAGTCGGCGCAGCCGAACAACCACCGCGACTTGCGCCACAGAGCCACTGTTCGTTACCTAAGGCACTGCAGAGCGAGGAAGGAACGACCATGGCCTGGAGCAACTGGCAGACCGTCGAGGGCGACGGGTTCGACTTCGACGAAATTCTCTACGACAAGTGCTTCCACGAAGATTTCAAGGGCGGCGTCGCCCGCGTCACTCTCAATAAACCCGACAAGTACAACGTCATGACGTTGGAAACCGTCGAGCAGATGTTCCGCGCCTTCTACGACGCCAACCACGACGCCCGCATCGGCGTCATCGTCATCGCCGCCAACGGCAAACACTTCGGCACCGGCGGCGACGTCGAGTGGGAGAAATGGGGCCTGCGCAAGGCGTTCTACTTCCGCTACCCACACAACCGCCTGTTGCGCATGTCGCGCAAGCCGATCATCGCCGCGGTGCAAGGCTACTGCATCGGCGGTCACAACCACATGGCCTATTGCTGCGACTTCACCATCGCCGCCGAAAACGCCGTCTTCGCGCAAGCGGGGCCGCGCGTTTCCAGCCCGGCCGATGGATTCTTCGTGCCCTACCTGACCAAAGTCGTCGGCGCCAAAAAGGCGCGCGAGATCTGGATGCTGTGCCGCCGCTACCCGGCCGAAAAGGCGCTGGAAATGGGCCTCGTCAACACCGTCGTCCCGCTCGACCAACTCGAGGCCGAGTACCTTCGCTGGGCGGAGGAAATGTTGGCACTCAGCCCGGGGTGCCTGGAAATTCTCAAGGCGGCGTTCGACCAGGAGATGGACGGCTACCAGGAGATGGGAATCCTATCGAGCCA
>JBGTMF010000539.1:0-2705 GCA_041743795.1 Thermodesulfobacteriota bacterium
AAGGCGGCGAGAGCACCGCGCCGCGTCGGCAACTCCCACCACGGCAGCACCCGGGCACGGTGCACCACGGTCGTCGCGACGCCGACCGCCAAGCCAACCAGCGCCAGCGCCAGACCGGCGCCTTGCAGGATGTTGCGCAGATCCATCACTTCGCCGCGCAAACTCGCATAGAGCGATGCCTTCTCGTGCGCCACGGCGATCTCGTTGCCGAGGATCTCGAGGAAGCGCAGGCTGTCCTCGTCGAGAAATCGCGTCGCCGGATTGATGACTTCGATGACGCCAATGCTCGCCGACCCGGTGCGCAACGGCGCGCACAGCAGGGAGCGGGTGCGAATCGCCGTCTCGCGATCGACGCCGCCGTAGAATCTCGGGTCGCTGGCCGTATCCTCGACCAGCGCCGCCTCGTCGTGCTCGACCACCCACCCGGCAATTCCCCGATCGGCGGGAAACCGAATCTCGCTCAATCGATGCTCACTGGGCGATCCGGACGCGCGTTGGCTGGAGACCGGGAAGGTGAATTCATTTCGCGTCCGATCCAACAAGATCAACGCACACCCCTCGGCATCGAAGAGTTCGCGCGCCCGGCCGGTGGCAAAGCGAACGACGTCGTCGAGGTCGACGAAGGTCGCCAAGCGGCGCGTGACGTCGTACAGGACGCGCAGTTGGTCTGAGCTCGCTGTCGCCTGTGGACTCTCACTCGCCATCAACGGCGGATTGTAGGGCGTCGCGAGAAGTAGGGTCAAACGCGGCGCCGGCCCGTTCCGTCCAAAGTGGACTCTGGCGACAAAACGCCAACGGGGTCGGCGGGATCTGCTGCGCACTCATTTCGTCCAGAATTCATCCCCACAACGATTCGAAGCGCTGCATCGCGCGCGGCACGACCGACTCGTATCCTTCCGCTTCGATTCGCGGACCGATCAACTCGATATCGAACCAACCGCGGTACCCGGCGTCCGATAAGGCGCGAAAGATCCGGCGCAGCGGTACATCGCCGTCGCCAGGCACCACCCGATCGGAAACAGCCGTGGTGCCGACTTTCAAATCACTGACCTGCACGAGCGCGATCATCTCGGTGCGGTAACGCAGGTTCTTGTAGAGCCGGCGTTCGCCCCAGGCTTCATTCACCTCGAGTACCGCGCCGATCCAAGGCGAGCGAAATTCGGCGACAAAATCGAGTGCGTCGTCGAACGAACGAAGGAAGGACAGTTCGGACTGCAGTGGATTCACCGCTTCGATGGCGAGACGCACCTGTGCGGCTTGCGCCGCCGGCAAGAGTTTCTCGAGCATGCCCCTGGCGCGCGCGGCGGACTCTTCCCAGGACCAGTGCAGTCCGCTGCCGGGCAGCACCATCAGGCAGTCAGCACCGACCTCGGCGGCCAGCTCGATGTGGCGAAACGATCGCTCCAAAGCGATCGCCTCCCTCGCCTCGTCGCCGAGCGGAAAGACACCGGTCGAGGTCAGACACGAAACGCGCAACCCGCTTTCGCGCAGCAACAAGACGCCGCGACCGACACCGCACTCTTCGAGCTTGACGATGGATACGCCGATGTTGGAGACGCCAACGCCGACGTAGAACTCGAGATCTCTCTCGAACGGCCAGCGCAATGTGCTGATTTGATTGATCGAGTAACGGCGCACGCGGCGCCGATACCACTCCGCTGCCGGCGCGGCAAACGAGCGAAGCCGGGGACTCGACGACCCAGTCCCCGGCTCCGACTCGCCATGGTTCAGTCGCTACAGCTCCCCGAGCCGCAAGCCGCCGACCAGAATCGCAACAGGATGCGCAGATCGGCGCGGTCGACCGTGCCGTCGCTGTTCAGGTCGCCGACGCAGCCAGGGCCATCACACGGTCCCCAGTTCGCCAGCAGCAGAAGCAGATCTTGGGTGTCGACGACGCCGTCGCCGTTGAGGTCCGGACAACAAGGTCCCCAATTTGCCAGCAGGATCCGCAAGTCCAGTTGGTTGACGACACCGTCGCCGTTGAGATCGGCCGGACAGGCCCCGACACACGCGCCCCAAGCCGAAAGCAGGCGGTTCAAGTCGGTGACGTCGACGACACCGTCGCCGTCGAGGTCGCCGCGACAGCAGCTGCCCCAGTTGGCGATCAGCGCGTTCAGATCCCGGCGATCGACTTCGCCATCGCCGTTGAAATCGGCGGGACATTCGCCGTCGCCGCAAGGCCCCCACGACGCCAGCAGTATGCCGAGATCAGATCCATCCACCGCCCCGTCGCCGTCGAGATCCCAAGCGCAACACTTGGCGACGCACGCGGCCGCGCGCAGTCGCCGCATCTCGGCGCGGTCGACACTGTCGACGGCAGTGCGGCGGTCTCGCCGCACTGGATCTCTCGTCGCCGTCGGCTCGCCGGAGGCTCGCTCCACCGTCGTCACGTACTCGGCCCCGGCGCGCACCGCCGCATCCTCGCGGCTCGCAGCCGCGGCCACTGCCGTCGTACAAAGCAGCACGGCCCCGATTGTCATCCAATTTTTCCTCATCATGCTCCGCTCCTTTCCGAACGAGTAATTCCCGGCACCCGTTCGCTGGGGCGTCGATGAGGAAGAAGCGTGCCACCGCACCTGCACACCGCGCGAGAATCGCTGCGAGGCGCCCGCCGCGGTGGCGACGCGCATTGCTTCGCAGCCAGGGCGAATCAATGTTCGCGCTGGTTCTCAGCGCGCTCGCGTTGGCGCGCGACCGTTGCGCGG
>JBGTMF010000540.1:0-4599 GCA_041743795.1 Thermodesulfobacteriota bacterium
GCGCTGCTCGCGCTCACCGTGTCGCTACCGGGAACGCCGATGGCCGTTCCCGAGCCGCAACCGCGCGCGGTCCGCGGCTGGTACGCGCGATGGAGCGACCACCCCACCACCGAGTGGATCCGCGACACCTACGCCCGTTTCCGCGGGAAGAGCGCGGCGATCTGATCATTCACCACGGAGTCCGCCGGTCGCCCTCGACCGGGCGAGCCCGTGAGGAGTTGCGCCGGTGACACCCGCGTTGTGGGTTGAGAGGCAGCCCTAATGGTTCTGCGCGTCAGAGGCAGGTAGCGGGCATGACAGATATAAATCCTCGCAAGAGCACATCAATTGGCATTCACCCAAGCATCCCTGAAATGACAAGGGATTTGCCGGCGGTGAACAAACTGACATTACGCATTGATTGAAGCAGTGGTCGACGTCGCACGGGCATTCCGGATCGTCCGAGGAATTCGCCCAAAAAGAGATTAAGCAATTACAGTTGGGTTCCACCGTGACGTTTCGGCATTCGGTGAGCCTTAGCTCGCATCTCTCTTCACATAGATCTGAGTCACCGCCGCGGATACAGGGGCCGAAAGCACATGAATCGCCGATAAATGTCGGGGCGGCTGTCGGCTGGCAATCCGTACACGTCGGCCAGTTCTCGCGGGGGAGTTCAGTGGGGACACAGAAACCCAAGAAACGTCCCTGTTCAATAGATTTATACCTCTGACAGAAATGGTCCGGAGCACACTCTTGCGGTGAATCACACGGTACACATCGGTCGACGGAAACTTGGCAGGAGTTTAGTAAGGAGTTTACGGAAGCGATCAACTCGTCGACGGTAACCGTTCCCCCTCGATCCCGATCTGCCGCCGGACAACGCTCAGAGGGAAGTGCCTCGAGTCCGATTCGAATTGCGACGACCAACTCGCTCACCGAAACACTCAAATTCTCGTCACAGTCCCCCACACAGAGTTGCGCCTGCGAAACGGCGACGTTGGCGAACAACGCTATTCCAATGAAAAGCAATGCATCTCTCATTTTGAGTCGGACACTATCACGCATGGCCCTGGACTTAAGCTAGTTCCCGTCTCAGAACAGCGGTTTTCGCTGGTTGGACAGGTAGAGACCACGCAAGTCTGCCTGGCGCGGGGGTGCGAAACCAACCCACCCGTAATCCTGCGACATGCGGGTTGGCGATGCGGCGCGCCTCGGCGCGCTCGCCCGTTTCCTGGGGAGGAGCACAGAGCTGCGACTTCGAGGAGCTAGGCTGTAGACCGGCGCGCTATGAGTAAGAGGTTGGCGGTCCGCACCGAGGACCACGCGTAGGATTGGAGGGATGCGAAACCGCGCCAGGTACGAGCAGGAGCCACCGGAGAACCTCGGCGACGACAACGTCGTCTGGATCTGGTATGCACTCGGTGAGCTTGTCACTCAGGAGCGTATTCCACATTCGCCGGTCGTGACTCCGGTAGCTTTCGGGATCGCCTCGTCGAAAACCGATAGTATAGGCCGAATGGCGGGAAGCCGGCGCGACTGGCAACAGGAATTCTCGATGCTGAAGGGTCTGCGCGACTGCGTACGAGACGGGCAGGGGCAATTGCGAGTGTGGACGATGCTGCTTGCCGCGCTTGCGGCCTGCGTCGTGTCCTCTAGTGCGGCCGATGCGTCTGTGTGCGTCGGCGATTGCCGAGGCAACGGCCGCGTCGCCATCGCCGATCTTCTTCAGGGTGTCAACATTGCTCTCGGGCGGCTGGAGTTGGAGGCTTGCCCCGCTTTCGCGAACACCGACGGTGCGGTCGACATCGCGCAGCTCATCCGTGCGACTCGCAACGCTCTCTACGGCTGTCCGGGCGTGCGTTTCGTCGACAACAGCAATGGCACGATCACCGATCTGCACACCGGGCTGATGTGGGAGAAGAAAGTCGCGCTCGGCGCCGGAAGGGATTACGGAAACCTCAACGCGGCGGACAACGAGTACCTAATCGCTGGGGAATGTATATCGGGCTACTGTCAGCCGAGCGAGGCGGCTGGTGCAGCGTGCATGGACGGGGCCGTTCCGTACAAGGTGCCGTGCCGCGCGGGCTGTGACACGATCCTCGGCATCCCGCAAGGGTGCTACACTGCTGATTTTTCGACCTCTTGGGAGTGGTTGGCGCAGTTGAACGCCTCGCGCTTTGCCGGCCACTCGGACTGGCGCTTACCGACGATCGAGGAGTGGCTGACGATCGTTGATCATACGCGATACGATCCCGTGCTCGCTCGCGCGTTCAACGGGCCCGAATGCGGTCCGGAGTGTACGGACGTGACGCGGGCGGCTTGTAGCTGCACGCACAGGTGCGGGACGGCCCCCGGTTTCTTTGCGACATACCGGTCGGCGTCGAACAATGTCCCTTTTAGAGTCGCTCACCCTGAAGTGTTTTCCTGGTGGGTCGACACGTGCGATGGCAGTACGGGACACTACCCACCGTGGGTTGGTATTCTCGTTGAGCAATTTGTGCGAGGGGTGCGGGGTCGCATTGGTTCCCCGAGCCCCAGGCTTGTCGAGAATGGCGACGGGACTGTTTCCGACAAACAGACCGGACTGATGTGGCAAGGCCCGGAGCTCATGGGCAACGGCGTGGTGCCGCCCACGGGCGAAGGTGGGACGATCTACACGCCGCGGTTCACCTGGGCCGGGCAGTGCGCGGGAGATCCAGAGATGCTCTGCCAGCCGAACTCCGCCGCCGCCGCGGCATGCACAGAAGGGGTCCAGGGCGAGGCGGTTGGGTGCGCAACGTGCGAACCGCACCTGGGCGTATGCGACACGTCCCCGTTCGGCCGCGGGCCACTGGAGACGGTGTGGGAGCGAGTAGCGCAGCTCAACGCGGCGAACATGGCAGGGTACGGCGACTGGCGGTTGCCCACGATCGCTGAGCTGGGATCGATCATTGACTTCAGCAGTTTGCGTCCTGCGTGGGATCCGGCATTTGGCGAGATGCACTGTAATAGCTGCGATGACCTGCCGCCGCAACAAATATACGGATTCTGGTCGGCTACGAATCTTGCAGACGATCCACCGTATGTTTGGGGAGTCCTGTCTGAAGATGGAGAGATCACCGTAAAGAGCAAGTACTCTAACTCCCAGGTACGCCTCGTCCGCAATGAACGCAGCGACTGAGGCCGGTGTCGGTGATGCGCGGACTGTGTAGTTGGTCGTGAATGTAAATTCTTCTCGTCGTTGATTGGGTTGGCGTCTTTACCGGATCGTAAAGAGAATGGCCTGGCTTTGCTCAGGTGTGCGAGAGGCGCGGTAGCGGCGCCAAAGTTCCTCGGGCGCTGGAAAATGTTCGAGCTGGCAACGCGTGATCGGTTCCGCAGTCGACGCACCAGCCCGAGCACGTCGCGGCGGCAGCGGCGGCCGACATACCGAGCCGTAGCGCGGTAGGTAGGCGGCCGCCGCGTGTTCGCAGCTGTCAGTCGATCGCGCAAGGGAACGGATTGACGCCGGCGATCGCGCCCACCAGGGCGCCTTCTTCGACGGCGTCGAAGACATTGTCCGGATCGGACATGGCGAGGTCGAGCCAGTCGCGCATCAGGATGCCGTCGACCGCCTGACCGGTGAACAGATTCGTCCGCGTGGCGATGACGTGCGTGCTGGCGGTGATTGCCGGCAGGAAGTAGCGCAAGCCGTTGGTGCCGGCCGTGTCGCAGTACGACTGTCTGAGGGCGTTGATCCAGGCGGGTGTGCTCGGGAAGAACGTCGTACTCACCTGCGTGCTGTCGACCTGGTTGGAGAGGACGAGAAACTGCTGCTCCGGTTCGGCCTTGAGGCGCGGAGCCGAGGTCTCATAGATGCGCTCGCCGAGGCCGCAGTTGGTGGCGAAACAATAGGGCGGCATGAACGGCCTTCCTCCCCAACCGTGCGGCGGTGCTTCGCTCAGCAAGATCGCCCCTAGGCTGGCGATGCCGAGGGCTTGTCCGTTGTCGAGCGCGAGTGCGGCGTCGGGCCAGGCGCTGGTGTGAACCCACTGCAGATCGTCGAGCACGTAGTGGTAGTTGTAGAGCGTGCCGAAGGCGCCCGCGGACGTGCCCCCGAAGAGCATCTTGATGCGATCCGGGCGATATCCCTCGGCGTCCTCGTCGAGAACGTTCCAGATCACGTCGCGCAGGTAACGCATGGATGCGCGAACGTTGACCGATCCGTAGCGGTGCACGGTGATGCTGGGAAAGTTGCTGGTGGTGCCGCCACCGATGAAGACGTCCTGCGTGCAGTACGGAAGGAAGACCTTGGTCCAGTTGGCGAACGGACTCACCAGTGGATCGTTGGACATGATTCCGGATTGCGTCGCTCCGTCGCTCAGAGCTTCGAACAATCCGGGGTTTACTCCGTTGCAGTCGTTTTCGAAGATGCAGACGCCGCCGCCTTGCATGTGGACGACGACGTTCTCGACCGGGAATCCTTCCGGCGCCAAGCGGATGCGAAACGCGTACGGGCTGCCGTCGCCACAGCGAGTACCCCAGGTGGCCTCGTCGAGAACGACCTGGGCGAACTGGCCGCGCGGCGGCACCGGAATGGCCGCGCGCGGACCGCAGTCGAGGGCGAGCGGGCTGACGTCAGGGTGGGCGGTGGCGGCCATG
>JBGTMF010000541.1:0-1829 GCA_041743795.1 Thermodesulfobacteriota bacterium
GGCGCCCCCTGCGCGCCCGCGACGTCCGCCGGCGGCCGGTGCGACGCGTCGTTTTGCCGGCGGCGGCACTGCTCAAACCCCGAACTCGGTCAGTACCGCCGGGCGTTTGCTCCACTCGCGCTGCACGCGCACGAAGAGTTCCAAAAACACCCGCGTGCCGAGCAGTGTCTCGATGTCGCGGCGCGCGCTGGCGCCGATCGCCTTCAACTTCTGCCCGCCGCGGCCGATCAAGATGCCCTTCTGCGAATCGCGCTCGACGTGAATCGTCGCCTGGATGACCGACAGGTTGCGCTCCGGCTTCTCGGTAAAGCTGTCGACCGTCACCGCCACCGCATAGGGTACTTCCTGGCTGGTCTGCAACATCACCTTCTCGCGAATGAACTCCGCCACCAGGGCGCGCTCGCTCTCGTCGGTCAGGGTGTCGCCGGCGTAGTAACGCGGACCCACCGGCAGCTTGCCGCGCAGTGCCGCGAGCAGCGGCACCATGCCATCGCCGGAAAGGGCGCTGATCGGGATCACCTCGGCGCCCGGCGCCACCCGCGCCATGTGTTCGATCATCGGCAGCAACGTCTCCTTGCGCACTGCGTCCACCTTGTTGAGGGCGATGACGACGGCGCGTCCGCCCGGCAGTCGCTGGGCGATCTCGCTCTCCAGCGAGTCCGGCCCGCGCTCGGCGTCGATCATCCAGAGGACGACGTCGGCGTCGGGCAGTGCCCGCAACGCGTTGCTCACCATGCGCTCGTTGAGCAAACCGGAGGCGCGGTGATATCCAGGCGTGTCGATGAACATCATCTGGCAATCGTCTGTCGTCTTGACGCCGAGCAGGCGGCGCCGCGTCGTCTGCGGTTTCGGCGTGACGATGGCGATCTTCTGACCGAGGACGCGGTTGAGCAGCGTCGACTTGCCGGCGTTCGGCCGGCCGAAGATGGCGACGAATCCGGACCGGTGGTCGGCCGGCAGGCGCGCCGTCGAATCGGATTCGTCGGGTCCCACGGCAAACTCTCCTGCGAGGACCGCGGTCAGAACTGTCGCCGCGCCGTTTCCAGGGTGTGTTCTTCCTGCCGTGCCGCCTGGCAGTTGGTCTCCGCCTGAGGCTGCAAGTGCAGCGGGTCGCTGGACATGCGCATCAACAAGCCGGTCGGCACGACGACGAAGGCGTAGATGAGCAGCATGATGAAGCGAGTCTGCACCACACCGATCGAATGGGCCGCCCGCCGCCACTGATTCCAGATCTGCCTGGGGAACGCGACCGATCCGCTGTCCGATGCCATCCGGCTTTTATGTCAGCCTCAGCGCGCTGACTCAAGCCCATTGCGCCGGCTGGCCGCGCCAGCCGGCGCGAGCCAACAGCTACGCCGCGCTTGACGCCTCGCCGCGGTGGGGCATAGAAGGTCGGAGCCCGGCGGACCGATAACACCCGAAACTTCTACTGAATTCAGCCTGGCATCGGCGACCAAGGAGGCAACTTCGGACATGAAGCGACTGGCGACCGGACTCTTCGCCGCCGTTCTGACCCTGCAACTGGGTTGCGGCGCCATCCAGAAACCGTCCTGGGATAAACCGTTCGGCAAGGGGACCTGGATCCCAGCCGCCGTCTGCACGCTGGCCGGCGCCGGTGCCGGGATCGGCATCCAGGAGGCCCGCCGCGGCTGCAACACCCTCCCCAGTGGATTCGAGCACTGTGACGACAAGAACTATTGGCAGGCGGCCCTGATCGGCGCCGCCGTCGGCGCCGTCGCCTGCGGTATCGCCGGCCACGTCTTCCTCGACCCGACACCGACCGAGATCCCACCGCCGCCGCTACCACCTGCGACGGCGACGCCGGTGCC